>JAFZOS010000026.1 GCA_017550535.1 Lachnospiraceae bacterium | reverse complement strand
GAGTGCAGACACGGAGACGGTTCTTCCGTCTGGTTTTTTCAAAAACCAGACGGAAGAACCGTCCCCGTGTCTGACTTTGATTTATTATTTAGTTAAACAGAAGTTTCTGCAGCGCGTCATCCTTAATGATCAATCCGCCGTGTTCCTCAAGATAAGCTATGGTTACGTCGGTCAGGTTTTCCATTTCACCGTATTCCGAAGCGATATTACATACCTTATTAAAGTCCTCCCTCGTATGTGCCGACTTGGTCACAAACAGAAGGTAGGTCCCGTTACGTCCGTCTTTATAAAGCGAACTCCTGCCCGTATAGAACCCGGACAGCACGTTTGCGAGCCTCGTTACCTCATCCAGGCTTCCGAATGAGAATACCTTGCACAGCTCGCCCTGCTCATCATCGGCCTTGCTTTCCTTATCGGGAAGCTCGTTTCCGGTGATCTTATCGGTTTCCTCCTTAAGGCGCTTGAACAGATCGAGCACGTTTTCCGCACCTTCGGTGAAGCTGTGGAGCATATCCTCAAAGGAAGAATCATTATCATCCTCGTGAACCGAAGGAGCGAAGTTTGAAAACCTCGTATCCAGCTCCTCGGGATCCTCAACCTTGGTTATTATAAGTACTATGCAGTCAGCCGACAACGGGATCGCTTCTATCATGAGAGGAATGTCTTCGGCCTCGAAGCCGAACTCGTATGAAGCCTGCTGCATCATGTCCCGAAAGAGATCTTTGGCCTTCTCCGTTCCATAAGCCAGCTCGCTGATCTTAAGCTGCCTGTCGGCGAGATCGGCCTTGTTGAGCGTGCAACGAATCTGATTGTCGTTAACTTTCTCGAGCTTCATAGAATCACATCCTTTCTTTTTGAGATTGTATATACCCTATCTAGTATATCGATACTTTTTGATAAGTCAATAACCGCTGTTAGTAAAAAATCACCAAAAATTCACATTTTTCGACCCTCGCAAACGCATTAACCTTTGGTAAAAATCACGTTATTACAAAACTTGTCCCAAAAGTCTTGTAATGTGCCTTTTTACAGTGTAGCATACCCGTTGAAGGCTTCCTCCGTAATCAGTAACGAAAGGAGGGTTGAATGGTTTTTCCTACTTAATATTTTAAGCCATATTTGAGTTTTTTTCCAGTGGTATTCATTTATTTAGCCACTCTTTTATCTGCCTCAAGGCAGGTATCTTAAGCCGTAAGGCTTTCATTATTACTCAATTATCAGACACCGCTCTTTAAGGTGTCGCGCGTAACTAATTCCAAGCTTTATCAATCGGTTAATCTTAACGTATTGTTACACGCGTCGGAAGTCTTACCTTTGGCAGCAAAATGCCGATCTGTATCACAAACGTAACCGTAAATATGCAAGTACGGGACAGGCAGCGGCTGTCAATTGACTGTGATTGATTGTGCCAATCAAATTTTCTCAGGAAATAATGTAAAACGACCCTTAGTGCCGGACCAACTAACCGCAGGTCCCTTATGCAGGCGCAGAGGGTCGTTTTACATTATTTTTAATTGTATTTCTTACATTGTATATGTGGTATAATGTTCCAAAAGGAGGGCGCATAATGAACGGAAGAATACATTCACTTGAATCCTTCGGCACGGTCGACGGACCCGGGACACGGTTCGTGGTATTCGTCCAGGGCTGTCCCATGAGGTGCCTTTACTGCCACAATCCCGATACGTGGGCGATGGTCGGCGGGACCGAAATGACGCCCGAGGAGGTATACGAGCAGTATAAAAGGAACGAACCCTTCTACAAGACGGGCGGCATCACCGTAACGGGCGGCGAACCTCTTATGCAGGTTGATTTTCTCATCGACCTTTTCACGCTTGCCAAAAAGGACAATGTCCATACCTGTATTGATACTTCCGGTATAGCATATAAACCCGGTAACACGGCTTTCATCGAAAAGCTCGATAAGCTGATGGAACTTACAAACCTTGTAATGCTTGACATCAAGCACATCGATCCCGAAAAGCATAAGGAGCTTACCTCCCAGCCTAATGACGGGATCCTTGCATTTGCCGAATACCTTGATACCAAGGATGTGGATATATGGATAAGGCACGTCGTTGTTCCCGGTTATACGGATGACGATGAGTACCTTTACAAGCTCGGCTTCTTTATCGGAGGTCTCCATAACTTAAAGGCCCTCGATGTCCTGCCCTATCATACGATGGGCGTTGTAAAATACGAAAAGCTCGGGTACGATTACCCCCTAAAGGATGTGCCTGCCATGGATAAGGGCGAGGTCATCAAAAAGAAGGAAGTGGTGCTTGAAGGAATACGCAAGAGAAGAGCATCACTCAAATAATTACGGTTAGCATTTACTAACTGTATGACCATGAAGTATAATACCCGTGTAATTTAGTTTTCAAAGGAGGATATTATTATGGCATATGTTATCAATGATGCATGCATCAGCTGCGGAACATGTGAAGCTCAGTGCCCTGTTGGCGCTATCAGCATGGGAGACGGCAAGTTCGAGATCGATCCCGACAAGTGCGTAAGCTGCGGCGCATGTGCAGGCGCATGCCCTGTTGGTGCTATAGAAGCGGAATAGACTAAAAAGATACGGGGATTCAGACACGGGGACGGTTCTTCCGTCTGGTTTTGTGACAAAACCAGACGGAAGAACCGTCCCCGTGTCTGAATCCAATTCTATTTTGCTTTGTTTGCGAATTTCGTATAATTTGGCAGCCATACAAGCTCGACGGTCCCGATCGGGCCGTTCCTCTGCTTGGCTATTATGACTTCGGCAATTCCCTGCTTTTCACTTTCCTTATTGTAGTAATCATCCCTGTATAAGAACATTACCACATCGGCGTCCTGCTCGATCGCACCGGACTCACGAAGGTCCGAGAGCATCGGACGGTGATCGTCCCTTTTCTCGACCGCACGCGATAACTGCGACAGCGCAACTACCGGTACGTGGAGTTCCCTGGCAAGTGCCTTTAACGAACGGGATATCTCGGATATCTCCTGCTGCCTTGAATCAGTACGTCCCTTACCCGACATAAGCTGCAGATAATCGATAATAACGACCGACAGGCCAAATTCCTGATGATACCTGCGGCACCTGCTGCGAAGTTCCGATATGCTTATACCCGGTGTGTCGTCTATGATAAGTCCCGATTTTGCGATCGTCTCGGCACCCTCTATAACGTTCTCCCAGTCGGTATCCGATAATGTTCCGGTCCTTATCGCCTGCGAATCCACGCGTGATTCTAACGAAAGGAGCCTGTTTATGAGCTGCTCCTTGCTCATCTCAAGCGAGAAGATTACGGCATTCCTTTTATCCTTAAAGCATATATGCTGCGCCATGTTAAGCACAAATGCGGTTTTTCCCATGGACGGCCTGGCTGCGATGAGCACAAGGTCCGAGGGCTGAAGTCCCGCGGTTTTGTAATCAAGGTCGGTAAATCCGGTCGCTATGCCGGTCACGTTGCCCTTGCTCTTTGAAACGAGGCTTAAATGCTGGAGCGCGTCCACGACTATCTTTCGTATCGGGACATAATCACCGCTCCCACGCCTTGATACAATGTTGAATATATTCTTCTCGGCCTCGGCCAGGATATCGTCCGTCGATTCCCTTGGGCTGTAACACTGGTTGTTGGTCTCATCGTTAAACTTTATGAGCCTGCGAAGCACAGCCTTATCCGCAACTATCGACGCATATTCCCTGATGTTTGCGGAGGTATAGGTGTTGTTGACTATGTCTACCATATACTCCATGTTGCTTATCTCTTCGGGCACTCCCATCTCGATAAGCTTCGCCTTAAGAGTCACCAGGTCCACGGGTTTGGCGTCATTATAAAGTTCAACCATTGCCTTAAACAGCAGTCCGTACTGATCCTCGTAAAAATCCTCCTTCATCAATACTTCGGACGCAACGACAATGGCTTCTTTATCCATGAGCATACTGCCGATGACCGACTGTTCGGCCTCGCGGTCGTGCGGCATTATCCTCTTTATTACTGCATCACTCACTTATGGAGCCTCCCATCGATCATATTTCAGGCTTCCTCTACCTTTACCTTAAGCTTGCCGGTAACGCTTGCGTGGAGCTTTACCGTGACCTCGTAGGTCCCAAGGCTCTTTATGGGTTCGCTTATGACTATCTTCTTTTTGTCGATGTCAAGCCCGAACTGCTCCTTAGCCGCTTCGGCGATCTCCTTATTAGATACCGAACCGAAGGTCTTTCCGCCTTCGCCGGCCTTAAGCTTTAACACTACTGTCTTATCCGAAAGACCTTCTGCGGTATCCTTCGCATCCTGAAGATTCTGCGCCGCGACCTTCTCGTCATTTGCCTTCTTTAACTTAAGGTCGTTCATGTTTTTGCTGTTGGCTTCCACGCCCTTTTTCCTGGTCAGCAGGAAGTTTTTCGCATAACCGTCACTTACATCAACTATATCACCCTTCTTACCGAGTGATTTCACATCCTCAAGCAAAATAACCTTCATCTATATGGCTCCTTCCTTCTGCATGTTATCAAGCGTTTCCATAAGCCTGTCGCGTGCTTCGTCAAGGCTTATGTTCTCAAGCTGCGCGCCCGCCATGTTATGGTGGCCTCCGCCGCCCATCCTTTCCATGATTATCTGAACGTTGACTTCGTCTATGGACCTTGCCGAAATGTAGATCATATTCTGATACTCGGTCAGTACGAACGAAGCCCTTATCCCGTTTATGTTAAGGAGCTCGTTGGCTGCCTGCGCGCCTATAACGGTAGGAGAATCAACCCCCTCGCCGTCAAACAGCGATATCGCATATACGCCGCCGAACACCTCGAAATTCCGTATCGCATCCGTCCTTGCCCTGTATGCATCCATGTCCGTACGGAACAGCTTGCGCACCCTTGTTACGTCCGCACCGTTGCGCCTTAGGTATGCAGCTGCCTCGAAGGTCCTGACACCCGTCTTTGTCATGAAGTTGTTCGTATCCACCATCATGCCCGAATACAGGCAGTCCGCTTCGATACCCTTAAGCTTTATGTCATCGCTTATGTACTGAAGTATCTCGGATACCATTTCGGAAGCCGATGACGCGTAAGGCTCGATATATGAAAGAGTCGCATTATCTATCCTTTCGGAACTCTGCCTGTGGTGATCAAGGACCACTATGGTCTTGCAGCGGCTTATAAGATCCTCACACTCGGTTAAGCCCGGCTTGTTGACATCCACTATAACAAGTGCCGTATGCTGGTCCACCGCCTCAAGTGCCTGCATGCTGTTAAGTATAAGGTCATCGTCATAATCACCCGAATTGACCATTGTCTCATACAACGGCCTTATCGATGTTGTGACTTCGTTCACTACTATATGGACCTTCTTGCCAAAAGACTTGGCTGCCCTGAACACACCTATCGCCGAACCGAAAGCATCGACATCGGGAAGCTTGTGTCCCATTACTATTATCTTATCAGCGCCTTCGATTATCTCCCTTAACGCATGAGCCTTGACACGGGCCTTTACACGGGTGTTCTTTTCGGACATCTGACTCTTGCCGCCATAGTACTGGATGTTTTCGGGCGTCTTTACAACCGCCTGGTCGCCGCCGCGGCCGAGGGCCAAGTCAATACAGGTCCTTGCGTATTCGTAATTCTTAAGGTACGATCCCGCCTCAAGTCCGACACCTATACTTAAGGTCACGGACATCTCGTTACCGATGTTTACTGTCTTTACGTCCTCAAGGAGTTCAAACCTGTTATCACACAGGCTCTTTAAGTACTTCTTCTTAAGTATGACGAGGTACTTATCCTTTTCCATCTTTTTAACAAGGCCGTCATACGCCGACATATATTTGTTTATCTTCCTGTCGATGAGCGCCACCAAAAGAGAACGCCTGACTTCCTCGATACTTGACAATGCCTCGTCGAAATTGTCGATATATATAAGTGCTACCGCCAGTTTCTGCTCGTCATTTTCGATGAGCAGCTTGTTTATCTCGGTCTCGTCAAACATGAACAGGGCGATTATAAAGCTGTCATAATCGAAGGTTTCTACCACATCGGATTCGGACATGATGGAAACAAGCGACACCTTCTTCATGCTTACGCGGTAATCCCTATCATCATGAGTTATCAACGTCTCGGTTTCCGTTTCGATCCCGGGCAGCTGATTCTTACCTATGGAAGGAATGATCGATGTGATGGACTTACGGCAGTCGCGCTTAACCTTTAAGGTATTCTCGAATGCTTCGTTGGTCCATATGATCTTGCCGCTTTCGTCCATGAGCGCATAGGGGATCTCAAGATCCCTTAGCAGCTGTTTCTGAACCTGGCCGTATTTGGTTGCAAAGCTTACGAATTCACTGAATACGATGCTCCTGCTCCTGTTGTACAGAAACAGTGCCACACCGATGTAGACGACCGCAAATCCGGTGGTAATAAACCCCGCCCTGCGATCTATGAAATACATGCCTATATTAAATATGATCAACAATATGGAAAAGAACAGCGGCCACAGCACGTAAGTACGCACATGCCCCTTAAATCCCACATTCCGGCTCATTTTATTTCCTCACAAAAGGTCACTCACAACTAACTTAGTATACCATACTCCCGTGACCCCTCACAACCGCAACCCCTTGTATCATATGACGCTTAAGACTACAACCTGTAGTTATGACAGACGCTTTTTCAGCATTTCATATTCTTCCTTTAACTCGATATATGTATCGGCATCTCCGTTCCCCGAATCGGGGTGGTAGATAAGGCACAGCTTCTTGTACCTAAGCGACAGCTCGTCAAGAGTCGTGCATCCCTTGAAATACTTGGTCTTTATGCCTGCAACCTTAGAATCATCCTCCCTGCTTCCACTGCTCCCGGTATCTTTATTACTGCCCGATGAGTTTCTCCCGCTTCCTGCAGACGATGACCTGCCCCCCGATGAAGATGTACTGCTTCCCGAGGTACGCTTGCTGCGCTCACGTCTTCTCTTCTCCTGACGCGCCCGCTCTTCTTCGCGCCGCCTGTTCTCATCTTCGCGGCTCTTATTGTCATCGCTGTCCGCGCTGCCTTCATCTTTCGTTCCGGCACCTGCCGCTTTTTCCCTTTCTTCCCGTTCCCTGCGCTCCCTCTCGGCTCGCTCCCGCTCCTCGCGTTCGCGCCTTCTCCTTGCCTGCTGGGCCATTGAACGCCTGTTGCCCGTTTCCTCTTTTTCCTTATCCTCGGCCTCACGCAGTTTTCGGATATTTATCGTGTTCTTTAACATCTCGATATCGCCTGACATGACGCTTATCTTAGCCTCATGCTCAAGCTCATGGATACCGCCAACCTTGTAGATATCGTAGTAAATCTCATCCAGCTCCCTGTTTATCCTGTTAAGAATCTCAGTCTCGTTATCCGTAAGGTCCTCTTTGCCTACGATCTCCTTAAGCTGCTGCCTGTATTTTTCAAGTTCCTTCCTGGCATTCTCGCCTTCTTCCCTGCTGTCGCTGTAATCAGGGACAATTCGTTTCCTGATCTGTTCAATAAGTCCGGAGAACGTATCCCCCGAATCATCGATCGCATCCTCAAACTGCTCCTTAAGCTCCCTGCCGTATCCTGACAGGCGTTTAAGGATATGCTTCCAGTCGCCGCTTACATCAGTATGCGCCGCAGAATCATTCTTATGATCCTTTTTACGCCTGCTGCCGGTGCGTTTCTCCGGTTCCAGCCGTTTATAGGCTATATATGAGCACAGGATAAAAAGAAAGCTCGCAACATATATCATCACATACAGAGGGGTGGACTGGGAAAAGGCCATGCACTCGATAACGGTAAACATGGTCGCATAGAAAAGCCCGTTTACGAAAATAACAAAAATATTCCTTGAACGCGGTCCCGGTGCCGATGCCTTAGCCACCATATATTTATAGCCCATGCAAAGGAGGCATATGAAGGCCGACAGGAAACCGCTGTCAAAATCAAGTATGACCGCAAGCGAAAGCCCGAAAATAAAACCCATTGTGACATACAGTACCGTGCGAATGCTCGGATTGCTGCCTGCAACGTTAAGGATCAGTTCATACAGTATAAAAGCGCCTGCCACCGCAAGAACGGTGATCGGCGCAGATAAACCCGAAGACCGCGAAAACCCGATCGCAGTCACAAAAACCATTATTATCGAAATGATATTATCTATCTTTGTCACTTAAAAACCCCGTATCGATCATTTATCTTAAGCCGTCGTTTAAACTGTCTTCAATCTGTTTTACCGGGCATCCCGTCTTTTCCGCTATGCCGGCTATATCGTCATACTCCCATTTTTCACGGATAACGCCGTAGCCTTCCGACCTTTTAAGCCTTACCGGCCCGTACTTTGTATCAACTTCCCTTATCTTACGGTCAAGGACATATCTTCTTTCCGTCCTTTCCCTGACTCCAAGGGTTGTGGTGTGCTTAAATATATGCTTTATTATATCATCTTTATCTTTCGTATTGCATATGACTGTTATCTCGGTTCCGGGACGCGACTTCTTCATCCCTGCAGGTACGGTATAAACCTCAAGAGCGCCTTCCTTAAACAGAACCTCGCACGCAAATCCTATAGCCTCGGGAGTCATGTCATCCACGTTAAACGTAATGACGCTCACTTCACCGTCAGCATCCGAAACCTCACCAAGGAATGCCCTTACGCAATTGGCCTGTTCAAAATCCTTTTTCCCCATCCCGTATCCAATGCCGGATACCTTCATGACGGGCATGACACAAAAATCAGATGCAAAGTGTTTTAAAAGCGCCGCACCGGTCGGTGTGCACAGTTCACTGCTTATGTGTCCCTGAAATACCGGGATGTCTTTTAGAATGTATGCCGTGGCGGGCGCGGGAACCGGAAGAATCCCGTGTGCGCAGTGAACGTGACCGCTTCCCGTATTTACGGCAGATGAAAGCACCCTGTCCGGCGAAAGCATTTCCATAAGGATACATACACTTACTATATCGGCAACAGCATCCAAAGTCCCAACCTCATGAAAGTGGATATCGGTCACGGGCTTTCCGTGCGCATGTGATTCTGCTTCAGCGATAAGCTTATAAACATCGACCGCATCCTTTTTGACGCGCTCGGAGATGTTTAAAGAATTAATAATGTGCTCTATATCATGCAGGCTTGAGTGGGTATGACTGTGGTTGTGCTCGTGACTGTGTTCTTCATGCCCATGATCGTGGTC
>JAFZOS010000025.1 GCA_017550535.1 Lachnospiraceae bacterium | reverse complement strand
GAGTAAATGCATTATCATGTACTGTTCTGCATCTACAATTGGAACTATTGTGGCACTTTTGTGGTACCTAAGTTCCTTTTACCACTTGAAACCCTTGATTTTACCGGGGTTTACTTGCCTGTTGACTTCAAGGTCGGGAACAAAAGTACATCCCTAATTGTCATCCTGTTTGTCCAAAGCATGATAATCCTATCTATACCGAATCCAATTTTACCTATAGATGGCGTTGACAACCTTAATTCAAATACCTTTTATACCATTCCGATATATCCTTATTTTTCCATTTGCAAATGCCATCCTGGTATACTGCAAGTCTTATAATTCTATTAGAATTGTTATATATTATTGCCTTATCACATAAAGGTAATATCTTTTTCAGGTTATTCAGTCCCTCATAATATCTTCTTTCTACATCTTCGTCCGATACTCCATGACCACCGTTTTTTACCCTTTGTTTAACACGTAGCTTCGCTATTTCCGGACTATCTACTCCAATATAGTATAATTCGACACTGTATCCTGCTTCTTTAGCCTTGCGAATGTTTCGAATAATACTGTTGCCACATAGTGTTGTTTCCTGACTAAATGATATACCATTTTTAAACAAGCTTGCTATTCTGTTAACTGCCATTTTCCCGGCATTAACAACATCCGTCGGATTTTTCCAGTTTCCGATTGATCTGACAATCTCATCAAGATTAACTTTTTCTATATCCTCAAATGTATTTTCAGCGGAATAAAATGTTGTCTTTCCGGCTCCGTTAACACCGGCTATGACTACGTATCTTTTCATTAAAATACATTCCTCGCAATACATTCTTCCTGTTTTTTCTGAAAGAAGAAATCACCTACCATAGCATAGAAATCCTTCTCTTCTTCCGTTGATGCTTCCAAGATCAGTTGGGTTGTATCATCCTTCGTAAGCTTCTTAATATCATTATATATATCATTATATTTCTGAACATCGCACATAATATAGTCCTCCGATTCAATAATTATATATTACAATATCAACCTCAGTCAACGCACGTTTTCCCAAGCTCTTCTTTGCCTCTTCTTTGTAAAAAAAGCAAAAAGGCGTACCACTTTTAAGTGATACGCCTTAATAATCCTGTATTTTCCTGCTTCAGTCTTCCGAACTCTTGAGTGTCGGGAAGAATAAAACCTCCCTTATACTTGGAGAATCAGTCAGCAGCATGGTCAGGCGGTCTATGCCATAGCCTATGCCACCTGTGGGCGGCATACCGATCTCGAGAGCGTTAAGGAAGTCCTCATCGGTGTGGTTTGCTTCCTCATCGCCTGCTGCCGCAGCCGCATCCTGAGCCTTGAAACGCTCCCTCTGATCGATGGGATCGTTAAGCTCGGAATATGCATTGCACATCTCCCAGGTATTTATAAACAGCTCAAACCTTTCAACCAGGTCCGGCCTGTCGGGCTTACGCTTGGTAAGCGGGCTTATCTCGACCGGATGGTCCATTACGAAAGTCGGCTGAACAAGATTTTCCTCAACGAACTCCTCAAAGAACAGGTTTATGATATCGCCCTTCGTATGATACGGTTCGTAATGGATATCCTTTTCATCCGCAAGCTTCTTCGCGGCTTCGGTATCGGGAACGGTGTCAAAATCGATCCCCGCGTACTTCTTTATCGCATCGATCATCGTGATGCGCTCAAACGGCTTTCCGAAGTCAAGCTCGACCTCGCCGTATTTAAACTTCGTGGTTCCGAGTACTTCCTGCGCCACATGCCTGAACATGTTCTCGGTTAAGTCCATCATGCCGTGGTAATCGGTATATGCCTGGTAGAGCTCCATCAGCGTAAACTCCGGATTGTGCCTTGTATCAAGTCCCTCGTTCCTGAACACGCGGCCTATCTCATATACCCTCTCAAGACCGCCGACAATGAGCCTTTTAAGATACAGCTCCAGTGAGATACGAAGCTTGAAGTCCTCATCGAGTGCATTGAAATATGTCTCGAAAGGCCTTGCAGCCGCACCGCCCGCATTTGATACGAGCATCGGCGTTTCAACCTCCATGAATCCCTGATCGTCAAGATAACGCCTGATGGAAGATATGATCTTCGACCTCTTTATGAATGTATCCTTTACATCAGAATTCATGATAAGGTCAACATATCTCTGCCTGAAACGAAGATCCGTGTTTGTAAGTCCGTGGAACTTCTCGGGAAGTATCTGCAGTGACTTTGACAGAAGGACTATGGAAGACGCATGTACGGAAATCTCGCCCGTCATGGTCCTGAACACATAACCCTTGATGCCGACGATATCACCGATATCATACTTCTTAAAATCGGCGTATGATTCTTCCCCGACAGCATCCCTGGCAACATACACCTGGATGTTTCCGGGCTTATCCTGGATATTGCAGAACGCGGCCTTACCCATGATACGCTTGCTCATGATACGGCCCGCAATGCTGACATTTATAGGCTGTGCGTCCATGATTGCACGCCTCTCGTTGTAATCAGCCTTCTTCGCTTCCCTGGCCTCAGCCTCATCCATTCCGGTCACATCAACCTCGCTCCTGCCTGCAAGAAGCTTCTTCTCAAGTTCCTCATACTCAGCCTTTGCATCCGTCGAATGATGCGTCTGGTCGTATTTGGTTATTACAAACGGATCCTTCCCTGCTTCCTGCAGATTCGCAAGCTTTTCCCTGCGTACCTTAAGGAGCTGGCCTATATCCTGCTGCTGTTCTGTGTTCTTTTCCATTGCATATCCTCTAATTTTTCTCAGAATGTCGGGTGATGCCCCCTCACATTCGTTCAGCGGCCTTTCGTCAGAGCCATCCTGAATTACGCTCCGCGTAATGGCTCTTCCTCTAATAATCTTTATCACCCGGGCGGATTATCTGTAATACCTTGTACTTAAGCACTCCCGCCTGAGTTTCAACCGAAACCGTCTGGCCCTTCTTGGCACCGATGAGTGCCTTTCCGACCGGTGATTCGTTACTTATCTTGCCGCCCAGCGAATCGGCCTCGGTCGAGCCGACGATCTTATATTCCATGTCTTCCTTAAATTCCATATCCCTGATCTTAACCTTGCAGCCGATGCTGATCTTGCCCGTATCAACTTCCTCGTCAAGTACCACCTCTGCATTTTTAAGGATCTTCTCGATCTCCTCGATGCGGGTCTCGATATCACGCTGCTCATCCTTGGCTGCATCGTACTCGGCATTCTCGGACAGGTCGCCCTGCTCGCGTGCCTCCTTTATTTTCTGGGCAACCTCGGCCCTCCTTACAACCTTAAGATCATGAAGCTCATCCTCGAGCTTCTTAAGCCCCTCATAGGTTAAGATATTTTTCTTCTCCATCTCCATTTTATTTTCCTCTATTCTTTATTCTGCTTAGGGCATAAGGAACCCTTATACTCGCGTAAGTATACTCCATTCACTTATTGACTGTCAAGGAATGTTTTATTATAAACACTCCTCTATCAGCTTCTCCAGATCGCCGTAGCTTTCCATCTCGTTCATCCTGCCACGAAGCTTTGATGAACCCGGCAGTCCCGCGGTATACCAGGCGGCATGCTTGCGCATTTCCCTTATCCCGATATAATCGCCTTTACAGTCGATGAGCATCTTCCCATGGGTAAGAATCATCCGCTTCCGTTCTTCAACACCCGGGCCTTCATATATAAGCCCCTCATCCGCCATGGCAAGCTCCTTAAATATCCACGGATTTCCCTGTGCGGCCCGTCCAATCATGACCGCATCGCAGCCTGTTTCTTCTATTATATTATGCGCGGACTTTGCATCCTTCACATCACCGTTCCCGATGACGGGAATGCTGACCGCTTCCTTTACCTTCCTTATGATGTCCCAGTCGGCCTTTCCGGAATAGTACTGCTCCCTTGTCCTTCCGTGTACGGCAACGGCGGCGGCGCCTGATTCTTCCGCGATATGGGCTATCTCTACCGCATTGACGTGGGCTTCGTCAAATCCCTTCCTTATCTTTACCGTGACCGGTTTATCGATCGCCTTTACCACCGATCCTATGATCCTGCCTGCGAGCAGGGGATCCTTCATAAGCGCGGAACCCTCATGATTGTTTACTACCTTCGGAACAGGACAGCCCATGTTTATATCAAGGATCGAGAACGGCTTATCCTCGATCCTTTTTGCCATCTCGCCCATGATATCGGGGTCCGACCCGAACAGCTGCAGGGATACGATGCCTTCCTCGGGTGATATCTCCATAAGCGCCTCGGTGTTTTTGTTGTTATAATATATCGCCTTGGCGCTGACCATTTCCATGCAGGTCATGCCCGCCCCCTCGCGGGTGCATAACACACGAAATGGCAGGTCACAAACCCCTGCCATCGGTGCCAGTATCCATCTGTTTTTAAGTGTAACGTTACCTATTCTTACCATATATAATGCGAAGTCCCTCCAGGGTAAGATCTCCGTTGTATTCATCTATCGCTGCAGTCTCATCCGAAATTATCCGCCCAAGACCTCCGGTCGCCACAACCTTAAGGTTTCCGTAGCCCGATTCCTTTTTAACCTGATGGATGATATATTCCGTCTGTCCGATCTGTCCGTATACAAGTCCCGCCTGCATTGAAGTGATCGTGTCCTGTGCAAGTATCGTTTTGGGCTTTGCTATCTCGATCTCGGGAAGCTTCGCCGTGCCTTCCCATAAAGCCTTGGCGCTTATCCTTATACCGGGAGCCGTGATACCCGCAACGAAGCGTCCGTCTGCCGTTACCAGATCGTATGTGGTAGCCGTTCCGAAATCAAGCACGAGAACCGGGCCGCCGTAGAGCTCATAAGCTGCTACCGCATCCACTATCCTGTCGGGACCTATCTCCTTGGGATTTGTTGTATCGATCCTGATACCTGTCTTGGTGCCGGGACCTACTACAAATGCCTCCTGCTTAAAATACTTTACTATGCTGCTGGTAAGTGAATACATCACATTCGGCACCACGCTTGCGATGATGACTCCGTTTATATCATCAACGCCCATATCCTGACTCTTAAGCAGATCAACGAGCAGCGTACCGTATTCGTCCGACGTCCTAGGGAGCTTTGTGGTCATCCTGAAACTGCCCTTTATCTCCTTACCGTCATACACGCCTATCGTGATATTTGTATTGCCTACATCGATCGCAAGTAACATTTCATTCCTCCTTCAATAGCTCATCGGCGCCCTGCCCGAGCACAAATACCTTATAAAACATCGTCAGGCTTTCAAACAGTTCCTGTTTCTTCCTTAATATCTCCTTCACAAGGAGCCCGGAGCTTATCTCATCATAAAGGATATCATCCTCATCGGCATCCGTCTTAAGGTTTAAATTCCCCTCATTGTCATATTCAAAGGTAATGACCCCGCCGACTTCCTCGGTGAACAGCACGCATATGATATGCAGCTCATCCTTGATCGAATCCGGAAGGGAGTTGAACTTTTCATTAAAATAATATTTCTTTTCGTATGCGTTCGCACCGCAGAGTACGGTATTCTGTTCCATATTAAGAATCACTCCCGGTCAGATTACAGCTTTAAGTAACACAGCACGGCCAGCACGGCCATCAGTACGCCGAACACGGCAAAGGCGGCCGCAAAGCCTGACCTTACCCTTACTTTTTTTATGAAATTAAGAAATGCAAGCAGCGCTCCGAAACCGAATATCTGCACGAAATACATTCCGGTACTGTCACCGAAAGAATTAAGGAGTACCATTATAAGTATCCCGATCGCCAGCGCGGTGCTTAAAAAATCGATGATAAAGCCCCGGCCCTTCATCACATTTCTTATGTAAGCTTTTGATTCTTTATTCATACTGTGCGGTACCCCTTATGATAAATTCTATCCCAGGGTGGCTGCGATAACAGCCTTGATCGTATGCATGCGGTTTTCGGCCTCGTCAAATACAACATCCGAATATTTTTCGAATACCTCATCCGTTACTTCCATTTCGGTAAGGTTAAACCGCTTGCCCATCTCCTCACCGATCTCAGTCTTAAGATCATGGAACGAAGGCAGGCAATGTAAGAATATCGCCTTATCCTTGGCCTGTTTCATGATATCCATGGTAACCTTGTAAGGTGTCAGGTCGCGGATCCTTTCCTCCCAAACCTCGTCGGGTTCGCCCATCGATACCCATACATCGGTATATATGACATCGGCATCTTTTGCCGCCTCGTAAGCATCCTCGTTAAAGTCAACCGTGCCACCGCTTATCTTACAGAACTCCCTGCACTCGTTTATAAGCTCCTCGTTCGGGAAATACTTCTTCGGTGCGGCTGCCACAAAATGCATGCCCATCTTGGCACAGGTCACCATAAGGGAATTCCCCATGTTATACCTTGCATCGCCCATATATACGAGCTTGCGGCCTTCAAGGGTTCCAAGGTGTTCACGTATTGTGAGCAGGTCGGCAAGCATCTGTGTGGGATGATACTCATTGGTAAGCCCATTCCACACCGGTACCTCGGCATACTTCGCAAGCTCCTCGACATTCTCCTGTCCGAAGCCCCTGTATTCGATGCCGTCAAACATCCTTCCCAAAACCCTTGCCGTATCGGCAACGCTTTCCTTCTTGCCTATCTGTGAGCTCTTGGGATCAAGATAGGTCGTGCCTATGCCCATATCATGAGCGGCAACCTCGAAAGAACACCTGGTCCTGGTGCTTGTCTTTTCAAATATAAGGGCAATGTTCTTACCCTGATAAACACGGTCGAAGATACCCTTTTTCTTCTTTTCCTTAAGCTCGGCTGCAAGATCAAGGAATTCAAGTATCTCCTCCTTCGTAAAATCCTTAAGTGTTAAAAAATCACGTCCCTTAAGACTCATGATACATATCCTCCATCTTCGATGATACCCCTTATGATAAAAGGTGACGCAATATGCGTCACCTTCAAATTGCTCAATTTCCGTTATTCCTACCAGAATACGTGGTTTCCGATAACGATACCCTGATATCCCGAGCTTACCGGCCTGAACCTTACGGCATCACCGACATAATTGGTACCTGCCATAGCTTCCTGAGCCGCCTGTATACAGGATGCCTTGGGTCCCTGTGCCAGGATCTGGGCTATACGTCCGCTTCCAACCGGTGAGAACTGACCCTTTGCATTTATTACCGAATAGATCGTATTACCGAACTTTCCGGAGCGAAGCCTGTTCATTACGACATTTCCGACTGCAACCTGTCCCTCGTGACATTCATAGCCCGACTCGCTTTGTATTAAAGCTGCAAGCAGTGTAACATCATCGTATGATGTCGGTGCTGCTGCCGCACTTGCTGCCGCATCATTGGTTGCCGCTGCCGGCGTGGCTGCCGATGAATCCGATTTAGCCTTTTCCGCTGCTGCCTTGTTTGCTTCGGCCTGCTTAGCCTTTTCCGAAGCTTCGGCCTTGGCCGTTATGGACTCAATGGTTTCGCCTTTTCCTATCTCATCGGCAACGCTTACATATTCACTCGAAACGTAGCCTACGGTACCGTCCGCAAACTCAACCGATACCCACTCGCCAAGCTCCTCGACTACTTCGATCGTATCGCCCTGGGCAAGGAGGTCATAAACTCCGGCATCCTGGCTTGGCTCCTTCCTTACCCTTAAGCAGGAAGTATTGGATGTTGCCATCTTACGGACAGTGGCATCCGCCAGCCTTTTTGCATCTGCTCCAAACAGGAGATAATCGTTCTTGACCCATCCCGTGACATCGCCTGTACGTATGTTGGTCCAGCCCGATCCCTTCTTAATGATCTCTCCTGCGCATTCCTTATATAATTTGCCTACTATCTCCGAATCCTCAGAATCAGATTTCCTGATATTAACGGCTTCCTCAACGTTAGCCATTACCAGGTTCTCATATGCGATACCCGCAACCGATCCTGACAGATCCGCGCTTTCGGCCTTTGTACCGTTCCCTGTGGAATCAACTTTGATATCTATGGAAGTGCTCGGATTGGCACCTACCTTTATATCAATCGATGATTCATTTGTAGACCCTTTACTATTATCCGCACCGGTATTTTTCACCGTTATCTTCGCGGAGGCAACCGTATTGTTTGACTTTGTTATCGTCTTTCCTGCTGCCCAAACACCCTGCATACTCCCCTGCGTAATGACTGCTGCGACCATCAGGACTGCAACAGCTGCATTACAAGCATGCATTCTGTTTTTCATTGTTTTCTTTTGCTCCTATTCGATGACCCGAACCTATAAATTGTTGTCCATTCGCCCCGTTACACAATATCTTGTGAATTGTTACAGAATTATTACAAAATTAGAGGTCATCGACCTATACTATAGCAGGAAAATATTAAATTGTCAATTGTTTGTTACGCTTATGTTACAGAGCCCTTGATTTCTCGGCGCATGCTCTCTCAGCTTCTATGACTGCGGAGCGGAAGCCCATGTTTTCAAGCACTGCGACCGCATCTATCGTTGTTCCTCCGGGTGAACATACCATATCCTTAAGGTCTCCCGGATGCCTTCCCGTATCAAGCACCATCTTTGCACTTCCGAGCACTGCCTGGGCTGCCATCTCATATGCCGTCTTTCTGGGAAGTCCCTCGGCTACGGCTCCATCCGCCATTGCTTCTATTAACATGAACACATAGGCAGGCGAGCTTCCGCTTACCGCAACGACCGCGTCCATCTGACTCTCAAGTACCTCATATGCCTTTCCGAAGCTGTTAAGAACGGTAAGCACCTGTTTGAATTCATCATCGGTGACAAGTTCGTTCCTGCACACTCCGGTGCAGCCCTCGCCGACAAGGGCGGGAGTGTTTGGCATGCATCTTACAAGCTTTACGGGCCTGCCGTATTTTTCGGTAAGCCAGCCTATCGTTTTGCCGGGCGCGATAGATACTATAACCGTGCCGTCCTTTATCGAATCCTTTATGTCATCGATCACCGCCTCATAAACCTGGGGCTTTACCGAAGTCACAAGGATGTCTGCGCCTGCCGCCGCTTCCTTATTGGATGATGCAGCCGTTATGCCGAACTTATCCTTTATCTCATTTGTTCTTTCTGCGCTGTAATCCGCCCCGATTATATCGGAAGCTGCAACGATCTTATTCCCTATGATACCGCCTATCATGGCGGAACCCATGTTTCCGAGTCCTATGAAGCCTATTTTCATAATTAAATCCTCCTTAAATCTCGCCGAAACACTTAATTACCAAACCATTTCCGCGTTTGTCAGACGAAAGAACCGTCCCCGTGTCTGAATTACTGTCCGTAGAACATTAAAAGTGCGGCGGCGACTGCCGCGTTTAATGATTCTACCTTTCCCTTCATTGGGATCTTTACACATTCATCGGCCAGCGCAGCTGTTTCATCGGTAAGCCCGCTGCCTTCGTTCCCTATCATTACCGCGTGCCTCGGGCCCGGGGTGATCTCCTTATAACTCCTCCTGCCGCCTAAATGTGCGGCCAGTATGGTAACACCCTTTGCCTTTAAGCGGCTTATCTCAAGTTTTAAGTCCGGCGCGTAAACCACCGGCACCCTGTAAATAGAGCCCATCGTTGCCCTTATGACCTTGGGGTTGTACATATCAACGGTGCCTTCGTTTGCAAGGACAATATCATAGCCTGCGGCCTCGGCGGTCCTTATCATTGTCCCTAAGTTCCCGGGATCCTGTATGCTTTCAAGGATCAAAACCCTAAGGCTGTCCCTGTCACGCCCTGCCAGAAGATCACTTAACTTATGCCTGTCCTCCTCTATCACCGTAAGTATCCCCTGCGGCGTAATGGTGTCCGACATCTTGTTAAATACCTGGTCGGTGACATCGGTATAGCCGGTTTCCTTAAGCTTTAGAGCGCATTTTTTAAGGAGCTGTGATTCTTCGTCATTATCATCATAGCGGGCCGCGATGTTAACCTTATTGTGCAGCGATTCGCTTATATAAACCTCTTTAATGCGCAATGAAGGCGCTTCCATGAACATCTTAACGCCTTCGGCTACGAATGCATTCTGCTCACGACGCGCCCTGCTGCTTGTACTTAGCTTTACTATATTTTTTATTTTATCGTTTGCCGTACTTGTTATTATCATTTAGATGGACAGTGACTTGGTCACTTCATACTCATACTCGGGGATGTCCTTCTGCATTGCGAGTGCTTCGTCGATGTCAAAATCAACATACTCGCCGTGCTTGTATCCCACTACCCTGTTTGTCTTGCCGGCGCACAGAAGATCGGCCGCATAAGCGCCCATCATCGAGCCGTAATAACGGTCCTTACAGGTCGGTGAACCGCCGCGCTGCATGTATCCCAAGATCGTGGCCCTTGTCTCGACGCCGGTCGCCGCCTCGATACGCCTTGCCATCGAAGTCGAATGTCCGATACCCTCGGCATTTATTATAAGATGGTGTGTTTTGCCCTTCTTGCGGTTATTTATTATGTTGTTGATTATCTCCTGTTCCTTGTACTGATACTTTTCGGGAAGGAGGATATCCTCGGCGCCTGAAGCAACGCCGCACCACAAAGCGATGTAGCCTGCGTTCCTGCCCATGACCTCGATGATCGAACACCTTTCATGAGAGGATGATGTATCCCTTACCTTATCGATCGCTTCCATGGCAGTGTTTACGGCCGTATCAAATCCTATCGTGTAATCGGTGCATGCTATGTCAAGGTCGATGGTTCCCGGGATCCCTATCGTGTTGATGCCGTGCGCTGCGAGAGCCTGCGCTCCCCTGTAGGAACCGTCGCCGCCTATTACAACAAGGCCGTCGATGCCGTGCTTTTTGCAGATCTCGGCGCCCTTTGCCTGGCCTTCCTCCGTTTTAAACTCCTCACACCTTGCGGTACGAAGGATGGTTCCTCCGCGCTGGATTATATCCGAAACATCACGGGGGCTCATCTCATCCATCTCCTCATTGAGCAGTCCCTGATATCCCTTCTGTATGCCGATAACGCGCTTGCCGCTTGCGATCGAGCGCCTTACAACGGCCCTTATCGCCGCATTCATTCCCGGCGCATCTCCGCCGCTTGTAAGTACCGCAACTGTATTTATCTCTTTAGCCATAAGCGTTTCCTCCTAAGTACCACATACCCTATATTAACGCTTTTTTGCGCCATTTTCAACAGATACGCTAAACGACCTTAATGTTTCCCTCGCCGTAGAGCGCTTCGAGTTTCGCCTTAAGGGCATCATCGGCATGCACTGTCATATTGACGGGCAGCTCCTTCATCTGATGCGTGTCTTCTATATAAATGACTACCCTGTCCTTACCGTCGGAATCCGCAATGGCTTCGTTAAGATCCTTCTCGCTCTTTGTAAAGCTGTCCATGTCCTTAAGCCTTATCCACAGCTTCCTCGGTATGTTCTCAAACGGTATTATCTCATCGCAGATGACCTTTGCATCCTTCTCCTCCTCAACGGATGCACGGCCGCGAAGGAATATCCGTGATTCTTCATTAAGATATGCCGAGTTCTTTTCGTAATCGTTCGGCCAAACGATGACTTCGACCGTCCCCAAAAGATCCTCGAGGCTTAAGAACGCCATCGGTTTTCCGGTCTTTGTATACTTGACGGTTTTGCCTTCTATGATGCCGCCTACAGTGACCCTTTCGTTATCGGCAACCTTTACTGCCTTTGATTCTTCATCATAGGCAAAATCAACCGTCGTCCGCGTCACGTTCTTGCGCCACAATCCTTCATAGGCCCTTAAGGGATGACCGCTTACGTATACGCCGAGGACTTCCTTCTCTCGGCTTAAAAGCTCATCTTCGTCAAACTCGCCGACATCGGGCATCTTAAGCTCGTAGTCCTCCCTGCTCACATCGGGCATCATGTCAAACAGCGACATCTGGCCCGCCAGGTTGTGCTTGCGGTCGTTGTTGATGCTGTCGATGATCTGCGCATACACATATGTCTTCTGCTTTCTGGTGCCCGGCAGACAGTCAAGCGCTCCCGCGTTTATGAAGCCTTCTATCGTGCGCTTGTTTACCTCGCCGCCGGACATGCGCTCGATGAAATCCTTAAGGCTCTTAAAGCTGCCGCCTTCTTCCCTCTCGGCAACTATCGCATCGATGACGGTCCGCCCGACACCCTTAATGGATGCGAGTCCGTACAGTATATCATTTCCCTTTACGGAGAATGCACCGACGCCTTCGTTTATATCAGGCGGAAGGATCTTTATGCCCATGGAACGGCAGGTATATATATAGAAGGAAACCTTGTTGAAATTATCGATGACCGAGGTCATGAGCGCCGCCATGAACTCGACCGGATAGTAGTGCTTAAGCCACGCCGTCTGGTATGCGACAAATGCATAAGCCGCCGCATGGGATTTATTGAACGCATAGCTCGCGAAATCCATCATCTCATCATAGATATGATCGGCCACCTTTTCGTCAACGCCCCTGTTCACGCAGCCCGGCACGCCTTCGGCTTCGTTGCCGTACACGAAATTGTGCCTCTCCTTCTTCATGACATCGGCTTTCTTTTTACTCATGGCTCGTCTTACCAGGTCGCTCCGGCCGAGGGTGTAGCCTCCGAGATCGCGCACTATCTGCATGACCTGTTCCTGGTACACGATACAGCCGTAGGTAGGCTTTAAGATCGGTTCAAGCTGCGGGCAGTCGTAGGTGACCGTGTCAGGCTGATTCTTCCCCTTTATATACTGAGGGATAAAATCCATAGGGCCCGGACGATAGAGTGATATACCGGCTATGACATCCTCCATAGAATGCGGCTTTAATTCCTTCATGAAGCTCTTCATACCGCTGCTCTCAAGCTGAAATACGCCGTCGGTCCTGCCGGTCCCTATATAATCAAACACTTCAGGATCGTCGTAATCGATACTGTTTATATCGATCGCCCTGCCCGTGTTTTCGGATGCAAGCCTGGCCGCATCCTTGATGACCGATAAGTTGCGGAGCCCGAGGAAATCCATCTTAAGGAGACCTAATTCCTCAAGCGTCGTCATTACATACTGGGTGGTTATGGTGCCGTCTGCGCCCCTCGATAAGGGAACAAATTCATCCGCCGCCTCGGGACAGATGACCACGCCGGCAGCATGCATCGATGTATGCCTGGGAAGCCCTTCAAGGCGCATGCACATATCGATGAGTTCCTTTGCCTGATCGTCGCTGTCGTAAAGTTTTTTAAAATCCTGGCCGTAATCAAGGGCCTTCTGCAGGGTGATGTTAAGCTCATTGGGAACAAGCTTTGCAACCATATCACAATAAGAATAAGGCAGGTCCATGACACGGCCGACATCCCTTATGACTCCTTTTGCCGCCATGGTACCGAAGGTGACTATCTGCACCACCTTCTCCTTGCCGTACTTGTTTACCACATAATCGATGACCTTCTGCCTGCCCTCGGGTTCGAAGTCGATATCGATATCGGGCATGGTCACGCGCTCCGGATTAAGGAAACGCTCAAACAGAAGGTTGTACCTTATCGGCTCCACGTCCGTGATCCTTAAGCAGTAGGATACAATGCTGCCGGCGGCGGAACCGCGTCCCGGACCGACCGCAACATCATGGGTCTTTGCGTAGTTTATGAAATCCCATACTATGAGGAAATAATCGACAAAGCCCATGCTCTTTATGGTTTCAAGCTCATACTCAAGACGGCCCGTAAGCTCATCCGCCTTATCGGGGTAGCGCTCCTTAAGGCCTTCGTGGCACAGCTTGCTCAAATATTCAAAGGACGTATATCCTTCGGGGATATCATATTTAGGGAGCTTGTATGAACCGAATTCTATCTCAACGTTGCAGCGCTCAGCTATCTTAACCGTATTGTCGAGTGCATCTAACGCATACGAAAACAGGGAGCGCATCTCTTCCTCCGATTTAACGTAGTACTGCCCTCCTTCGTAACGCAGCCTGTCCTCATCCTGCACCTTCTTTGCCGTCTGGATGCAAAGCAGGATATCGTGACTTACCGCGTCATCCGCGTATGTGTAATGCACGTCGTTTGTTGCGACAAGGGGAATGCCCGTCTCCTTGCTCATACGGATAAGATCTGTATTGACATTCTTCTGGATGGGTATGCCGTGGTCCTGCAGTTCAAGGAAATAATTGCCTTCGCCGAAGCATTCAAGGTGCTTAAGCGCAGCCTCCTTTGCTTCGTCATACAGGCCTTTGGCAAGCAGGCGCTGGACCTCACCGGCAAGGCAGGCCGAACAGCAGATGAGCCCTTCATGGAATTCCCTTAAGACCTCCATGTCTACGCGCGGCCTGTAATAGTAGCCTTCGGTAAAACCGCGGCTTACGATCTTGCACAGGTTGGAATAGCCCTTGTTGTTCTCGGCAAGGAGGATAAGATGGTGGTACCTGTCATCGCCGTGGCTTGCTTCCTTATCAAAGCGGCTGCCCGGCGCAACATATATCTCACATCCCAGGATGGGCTTGATGCCGGCAGCCTTTGCCGCCCTGTAAAAATCAATGACCCCGTACATAACGCCGTGATCCGTGATCGCGGCCGCATCCATGCCGAGTTCCTTAACCCTGTGGACATATTCTTTTATCTTATTGGAACCGTCCAGGAGTGAAAACTCCGTATGGCTGTGAAGATGAACAAATGACATATACAATACCTCTTAAAGTATTGTAACACAAAATATAGGACACGGAAATGGCAGACACGGGGACGGTTCTTCCGTCTGGTTATTTCAAAAACCAGACGGAAGAACCGTCCCCGTGTCTGGAGAGGTATTTAAATATACAAAATAATTTATTACAGGTACTTCTTTAATGCATCTACTTTATCAAGTGCCTCCCAGGGAAGGTCAAGGTCGTTACGGCCGAAATGTCCGTAGGCTGCCGTCTGCTTGTAGATCGGGCGGCGTAAGTTAAGCATCTTTATGATGCCTGCCGGACGAAGGTCGAAGTTCTCACGTACTATGGATACCAGCTTTTCATCGCTTAACTTGCCGGTACCGAAGGTGTCGATCATTATCGATGTGGGCTGTGCAACACCGATCGCATATGAAAGCTGGATCTCGCACTTGTCGGCAAGTCCCGCTGCAACGATGTTCTTGGCAACGTACCTTGCGGCATATGCGGCACTGCGGTCAACCTTGGTGCAGTCCTTACCTGAGAATGCACCGCCGCCGTGACGTGCGTATCCGCCGTAGGTATCAACGATTATCTTACGTCCGGTAAGACCCGCATCACCGTGAGGTCCTCCGATAACGAAACGTCCCGTGGGATTGATGAAGAACTTCGTGTTGTCATCTATGAGTTCCTTCGGAAGTACGGGATCGAATACGTACTTTTTGATATCCGCATGGATCTGCTCCTGGGTAACATCATCATCATGCTGGGTCGAAAGCACTACAGCCTCGAGCCTTAAGGGCTTTCCGTTCTCGTCATATTCAACGGATACCTGACTCTTACCGTCGGGCCTTAAGTATTTGAGTGTTCCGTCCTTGCGGACCTCGGTAAGCTTCCTTGCGATCTTGTGCGCAAGTGAAATGGGATAAGGCATGTATTCGTCGGTCTCGTTTGTAGCAAAGCCGAACATCATACCCTGATCGCCGGCACCTGTATCAAGGTCATCCGTTAATGAACCTTCCTTAGCTTCAAGTGCCTTGTCAACACCCATCGCGATATCGCTTGACTGTTCATCAATTGCAACGAGCACCGCACATGTATTGCCGTCGAAGCCGTATTCCGACTTCGTGTAACCGATCTCCTTTACCGTATCGCGGACTACCTTCTGCATATCAACGTAAGCATTGGTGGTTATCTCACCGGTAATAAGCACAAAGCCCGTGCAGCAAGCGGTTTCACAGGCAACGCGGCTCATCGGATCCTGTTCCATGCAAGCATCCAGGATCGCATCCGAGATAGCGTCGCACACCTTGTCGGGATGGCCTTCGGTTACCGATTCGGAAGTGAATAAATACTTTTCCATTTGATTCTCCTTTCTTAAGTCGCATCTCCACTAAGCAAAATACATCGCTAAGTGTTCTACTAAAAAAAAATACCGCTTGTAATAAGCGGAATTGACAGTTATCTGATAATCAAATCCTCTTATTGCTCGATTACTCGCTCAGGTTGGCACCTTCCTTACGGGGTTGCCGTGGCTTCACAGATCCTATGTATCTCCACCACTCTGAATAAGAGTCTTTACAATATTGAATTGTCATATCGTTGTCATCATACTATCATTAAGCTGATTAGTCAACATTGACTTTTCATATGCTTATTTATATACTTACTATGTATAAATATATTAAGAAGAGGGTATAAAAGACAGGCAGGTATATACCTATATGAAACGTGTAAGGACATCGGAACTCGTTCCCGGCATGATAACGGCCGAGGATGTTTATTCTTATAATAATCAGATGATCGTTCCAAACAATACGGAACTGACGGATAAGATAATTACCCGTCTTGAGTTCTATTCCGTTCTTGCGGTACGTATCAATGACGACGCGCTTCCTCAGGCGCCGGACCTCAATCAGTTTGATCTGCCTTCGTACTCACAGCGCATCAAGGCCAGCAAGGAATTCAAGGAGTTTGAGCAGAGTTTCCTGCGCACAACCGAAAATTTCAAAAAGAACCTGCGCTCGATAGTTGACGACCGGGCTCCCATCAATACCGAGGAGCTGTGCAGCAACATATCAAACCTCATGGCCAATCAGACGACCACGATCTCCATTTTTGATATGCTCCATAACATGCGTCAGTATGATGACCTTACCTATGCGCATTGTATCAACGTAAGCCTTATCTGCACTGTATTTGCAAAGTGGCTCAAGCTCCCGCCTTCGGAAGTGGACAAGCTTACACTGTGCGGACTTCTCCACGACATAGGCAAGCTCGCCATCCCCGATAACATCATACGTAAGCCGGACAAGCTTACCGCCGATGAATACAACATCATTAAGACTCACACCCTCCAGGGTTACAACATATTAAAGGGCTACAAAAATATAAACAACGATATAAAGGAAAGCGCACTGATGCATCACGAAAGGTGCGACGGAACCGGATATCCCTTAGGGCTTACCGGTGATAAGATAAACAAATACGCCAAGGTCGTAGCGATAGCGGATGTTTACGATGCCATGACCGCAGCCCGCGTATACCGCGGTCCCCTGTGTCCGTTCAAGGTAATAGGCATCTTTGAGACCGACGGCCTCAATAAATATGACAGCAAGTTCATCATGGTATTCCTTGAGCACATAGCTTCGACTTATATCAAGAACCGCGTAAGGTTAAACAACGGAATGGAAGGCGAAGTGGTGTTCATGAATAAGAATGCACTGTCCCGGCCTATGGTACAGTGCCGCAACAGGTTCATCGATCTGTCAAAGGAACCGGATGTGTATATAGAAACATTCGTATAAATATGATCTGAATAAAGGAAATAATAAAACCGGCTGTCGTCAGCCGGTTTTTAATCTGAATTTCTGTACTTCCCTGTCGGAAGCGGTTTTTTCTATCTGGGCTCCCAGGTTCTGGAGCTTTTCGGGGAAGTCCTCATACCCTCGCTCGATATAATATATATCGTCAACGGTCGATACGCCGTCTGCTGCAAGTGCCGCTATCACGAGTGCCGCGCCGGCCCTTAAGTCGGGTGCGGTTATCGGTGCTCCGGTAAGCTTGCTCACTCCTTCGACTATCGCCGTGTTTCCTTCAACCTTAATGTTGGCTCCCATCTTAAGGAGTTCATCCACATATTTGAAACGGTTCTCGAAGATACTTTCCGTTACCACACAGGTTCCGTCTGAGATCGACAGCGCTGCCGCTATCTGCGGCTGCATATCCGTCGGGAATCCCGGATACGGAAGAGTTTTTACATGTGTATGCTTAAGCTGTTTTGATGCAACTATCCTTAATTCGTCGTCAAACTCCTCAACCTCGCATCCCATCTCGATAAGCTTGGCCGTTATCGACTCAAGGTGCTTGGGGATAACATTCTTTATTGTGACATCACCCTTGGTAATGGCCGCCGCGAACATGAAAGTTCCGGCTTCGATCTGGTCGGGGATTATGGAATAAGTGGTACCGTGGAGCTTCTCAACACCCTTGATCCTTATCACATCGGTACCTGCACCCTTGATATTGGCTCCCATACTGTTAAGGAAGTTGGCCACATCAACGACGTGCGGTTCCTTGGCTGCATTCTCGATTATTGTCTTGCCCTCGGCAAGAGTGGCAGCCATCATGATATTGATCGTGGCACCGACCGTAACGACATCCAGATAGATATGGTTACCGGTAAGACGCTCAGCTTCGGCGGTTATAAGACCCCTCGCTATCCTTACATCGGCTCCGAGTGCCCTGAATCCCTTGATATGCTGGTCAATAGGACGGCTTCCGATATTACATCCGCCGGGAAGTGCGACCTCGGCACTGCGATACTTGCCGAGCAACGCTCCCAGCATATAATAGGAAGCCCTTATCTTTTTGATATATGAGGCATCTATGGTACGGTCATGTATCATCGATGCGTTTATCTTAACGGTATGGCGGTCAAGATGCTGAACTACGACTCCGATGCTCTCCATTGCCATAATAAGAACATTCGTGTCGCGTACATCGGGAAGGTTCTCGATCACGACCGTTTCATCGGTCATGACCGCAGTAGCTAAGATCGCAAGCGCTGCGTTCTTGGCTCCCCCTATCTCAACATCTCCTACTAATGGATTACCGCCCCTTATTACGTATTGATCCACTGCGTTTCCTCTGCTTTTTCAAAAACTGTCCTAAAAATTATAAACCAACTTGGTCAGCTTGTAAACGCGAACAAAATTTCTGTTAAATATTACATAAATGTTACATTTATTCCCGCATGTATTTATACACCATTCAACTTGACAAGGCTACTGAAGGTACTTAAGCGGGTTAACCTGCACACCTCCGACCAGGATTTCGAAATGGATATGTGGTCCCGTACTTACGCCTGTATTTCCCGAAAGCGCTATCTTCTGGCCCTGTCCGACCTGCTGTCCGACCTTGACAAGGACCTTGCTTAAATGGCCGTACCTTGTCTCCTTGCCGTCCGGATGCTGGATCATGACAACATTTCCGTATCCGCTTCCCCAGCCCGCACGTACGACGGTACCGCCGGATGATGCATATACCGCTGTACCGACGGGCGTTGCCCAGTCGATACCCTTATGATAGGTGGACGCTCCCCTCTTCGGAGCCTTGCGCTTGCCGAAGCCCGAAGACATCCTTCCGCCCGATATCGGCTTAAGATAGGTAGGCGGAACTTTGGTACCGCGCTCGACAACCTTGGCCACGGCATCGACTACGACATCTTCGTAAATGATCTCGCGTGATTCTTCATTATCATTACGATAGGTAACGTCGGCGACAACCTTTCTGAAACCCTCGACAGGCTCCCGCCTTACCACGCTCTCGTTTGTGAACCACTCATCATTATTTATATATTCGATCGGTTTGTTGTAATTTTCCTCATAATACACTTCTTCCGTACGCATGACCGACAGCTCGGGCTCGGGTGAATTGACCTTTATCTCGTCGCCGGGCCGTATAAGCGATTTGGCGCTCGTTATCACACCGGGATTCAATGCTATAAGGTTATCTATGGTCGTATTGTTCTTGTCCGCGATCACGGAAAGCGAATCGCCCGCTACGACTTCATATATCTTGCTTTTTTCCTTTTCCTTTGTAACAAGATCTATCGCTTCCTCGAGGGTGCTTATCTTCTCGGGATCCGCATATGCCTGAACGACCTCGACGTTCTCGCCGAAATCAAGATTGGTGACTCCGAAATGGAACTGCGACACATCCTGGTTGAGGGCCAGTGCGAATATGGCGTTGACCTTTTTCACAACACCCGCCGTCGGGAACAGCTCCTCGCCGGAATCCTCCGTTTCGCCCGACTTATTGACCGCCGTCGTAAGCACGTTCAGCTCCCTGGTGGGATCGAGCACAAGGTCCACGGTGTAGTCATCCTCTTTATCATACTGCTGCTTGGCCCTTATCAGCAGCTGATGGACTTCATTCGCGG
Source organism: Lachnospiraceae bacterium (assembly GCA_017550535.1). GTDB lineage: Bacteria > Bacillota > Clostridia > Lachnospirales > Lachnospiraceae > UBA2868. The sequence goes on along the minus strand of JAFZOS010000025.1, from coordinate 18,626 downwards.
TCCGCAGGTTTACCGTGAACTCGTTTATCTTGACTTCGTAAACGGGTTCCTTGGTCTTGAACACGTTCTCGCTGAACACCCTGTAGATGTTGTTAACAACCGTCTCATCATCATCTATGCGGTTGAAAACGTCAGTCTTTACATTGGTCCTTATGTCACAGTTTATAAGAGTCAGCCCGTCCGATTCCATGGCGAGCCTCTTACGCGCCCTGATGACCAGTTCCTCAACCTTTGCCGCGTCATCTATCACACCGACCGCCGTACCGTTTACGAATACGGTCACGCGGCTCCCCGTTTCCTTTACCTTGCCCACCGATCCGAAATCAATGAGAAAGGAAACAAGCGCGACAAGAATCATCGTGCATACATGACTGTATTTAGTTATCCTGGCAAACCTGGAAAACATATACCCCTTAAAATCCCCTGAAATAAACCCCTGATCCCCTTATGATCAGATTAATTTATCAAATGATCCTCAAATACCAGCAGATAAGAAATGCAAGGTTGGCGATCCCGAAAAGGAGAGACACCGTCACAAGCGCCTTAACCGTATTAAATCCCTTCTTTATCCTTCCGAAGGCCTTCTCATCGGTTTCCTCAAGGACGGCCTGCACATTTTTGTAGCACTTCACATTTTCCTTATGAACATGGTCCTCAAGGTCAATGAACGCTTTCTCGGCCGTTGCCTTGTCAAACAGCTTTTCCTCCCATTCCCTGTTCTCTTCAACCTTGTTGTCTATAAGCTCCTGCTTTAAAAGAGCCAGTATCTCCTTATTCGAAAAGACTGCCTTTAATATCTCATCCTTGTTTTCCTCGGACATAGTCTTAAGCTCATCGAAATCGCTTAAATCAATGTCATCCTTTATGTCATTAAGCAGACGGTAGTTTTTATTAAGAAGCTTTGCATTAGAATCAACCGCGCGGAGGATCTCCTTGCCCGCCGCATCACGGTCGACACGCTCGTCATAGAACATATCCTGGATCGCATCCAGCTGAGAATCATTGCTATCGTTTATGGCTTCCTTTATCTGCTCAGCGCTGACGGAATTTCCCATCATCCTCCTGCGCTCGCTGTATTCCCTTTCAGTCCTCATCCTGTCCTGACCTTCCCTCTGTACCTTATTAAAATTTAAGTTCCTTGCAAACTTACTGAAGCTTTCCATAATATCCTCACTTTCAATAGGAAATAACGCGCATTATATAAGCGCCTGTAGTCTTCAATATTTTAACATTTCTGTGGTATAAAAACAAGAAGCGGGGTGTTTTGTGCAATTTGTTTTGTTTTTTATCGATTTGCCTGATTCTTTTGTGCGTTTTAACTATCTATTAATATTTTGTTCATTTACTGTTCATATAATATTGCTAATATTTCCTTAGACGAAAAGAGAGAAGGTAAGTTGATAAATTTTTTCATAATATTGCCCCGGTGATTCTCATCCACCGGGGCACTCCTCATTTTATAGAGCCGTCAATTATCCGGGATACTGCTAATACTAAACCGACATCTTCCGCAGTATATGATATAAGGTCTTAATATCAGGTATGCGTCGTGCTCGCACGTAAGCAGTCCTGATTTAAGACCTTAAAAAATGAGCAGGCGAATGCCTGTTCATTTTGGATTGCGAAGCAATTCGTTATCATATCTGATTTTGGTTAATCCTGTATATATGAGGACCGCCCCTCCGGGATGCAGAACCCCTTCTCAAGCCGGAACACATTTATGTGTTTCGGCTTTCAATGAGTCAATCGGAACCGTCCCCATTGACTCACTTTCCCTCCTCCAATTTCTTCGCCTCTCGAATCTCCTCATTCAGCTGCAGCATCCTCGCATCCAAAGCCGACACCATCTGAGCACATTCATACAGCTCCTTTTTGATCTCCTCCGGCGCGTTCATATCGAACTTGTAGTTCATCTTATGCTCCAGGCTTGCCCAGAAATCCATCGCGACCGTACGTATCTGCACTTCAACCTTCGTATCGATAACACTGTCCGAAAGGTAGATCGGAACGCTGACTATCATGTGATAGCTCTTATACCCGCTCTCCTTTGGCTGCTTGATATAATCCTTTATCGACAGCACCTTGACATCGCTCTGGTTTGCAAGCATGTCCGCCACCCTGTATATATCCGAAGTAAACGAACATATGACCCTGATACCCGCGATATCGTTCACATACTTCTGCATGTTTTCAAGGGTAGACTCATAGCCCCTTTTCTTAAGCTTCCTTACTATGCTTTCCGATGTTTTTACCCTTGACTTTATATGTTCTATGGGATTGTACTGATGTATATGCTGAAACTCGTCGTTAAGGATCTCGAGCTTCGTGCCCACTTCCTTAAGAGCCGAATTGTACAGTAATATCATGGTCTGCCAGTCATCAACCTGATCAGTTCCGTTGGGTTTATACTCCAATCCTGTTCCCTCACTTTGTATGATCTTGAATCATGTTTGTCACAAATGAATGTAGACAGAACACTTTAGTTTAGTATAACACGCCTCGTGCAATTTTGCATTAAATACTTAAGAACATGGCTCCATATCCCCGCTTTAAAACTGATAAGTCAACTGTTTTGCCTATCCTTACTTCTTTTGGAGTACTATAAATCAATACCCTCTGCTATCAGAAAAGCTTCCACTTTGGCAATTAGATTCTTAGCCTTCCTGACTTGTTCTTCACACTCTGCCTTGTTTGCAACATAAAAATCATCATAATCCGATGATGTCCTGATCCTCTCCATACTCTGCAGGTTCTTCATATCGTCTCTGTCAAAATACGCACACGGCGTATGAATAAACTCCATATTAAATGTACGCAGCACTCCGGTATGAGTTTCTGCATCCTTACCGGCTAACGATAGGGCTGCCTTAACAGCCTTCTCCGCCGCATAATATGCCCTGTTATTGGCTGACTTATAAGAATCATTATTAAGCATGGATTTCGCATCTTCCAAAAGTTCACATGCCCGTTCATATCTCACCTTCGCAAGATCTTTTATATTAGCTGCGTCCATATAAGACCACCCCATCCCTTGCAATGTTCATAAAATACGGATACCATGATTTCTTCTTCTCATATTCAAGATATGGAAGACATACATAGTTAACAATAGCCATCGTATCCTGACATATCTGTGTCGCAACTTCATCTATGCTGTCATCATATTTCTTAACTTCAGCCCTGTTGCTGTTTGTAAGGATCGCAATATCTATATCCGAATCATCGTTATAATCACCTCTGGCATATGATCCATACAGGATTATCTGCCTGCAATCATCCTTCATTATTTCCGGTATTGCCTTAAGTGTCGCCTTCTTAACAGATGCAAGCTTTTCATCGGCGTCCTGGGCACTCTTTTTATCTAACTCTATTTTCTCCGATACAGCCTTTTTGATATAGGTGGCAACCGGAAGCCCTGATTTCTCGATCACAGGAAGAATATCCTGTTCATAATCGGTCTTCTTATACCTGACCTTTATCTCCTGCTGTTTGTCCTTTATATACTTGATCGTTGATTTTTTGGATGTTTCATCGTATCCCATATAAATACCCCATATCTAACATGATTCTATACTACAATAATAGCAAAACCTTTACCTCATGTCTATAGGGCACTATAGCAACAAGACCACAGACAAAAATCTTTATCTGTGATATGATTCTATATCAGAGCTGCAAATTGGGGTTTTAAAGAAAAGAGGGAAATCTCATGCGGATATGGGCAAAGCTTATCGGGGAGAATCACATAATAAAAGATATGGTCATTGAAGACACTTCGGACGATACAAGAACCCACAAAGTATTCGATGCGATGGACAGGATATGCCATGAATTCGACCTTAGCAAGCCCATATGGCTTGACGCGACGGTTAAGGATTTTAAGCGGCATTCAAAATGCAGGTTCCTTAACGATAACTTTATTGATTCTATCGACTTTGATTATCTTGAGATACAGGTCCTTGAAGAGGACTAGCCTAACCTTAAAAGCAGCTTATGCCCCTCGGCATTTAAGCGCTTTTTTTCTTCCCTGTAAAAGGGCCGGTATTTTGCCACCTCGGCCCAGAATCTTTTCGAATGGTTCATCTCCTTTAAATGGCACAGTTCGTGCACTATCACATACCGCTGAAGGTCCTCGGGTAAAAGTACGAGCAGGCAGTTGAAATTTAAGTTCCTTTTTGATGAACAGCTCCCCCACCTGCTTTTCTGTGTACGCAGGAAGATCCTGTTATAATCCGCTCCCATCTCACCTGCAATATCACGTACCATCGGCGGTATCAGCCTGTGTGCCCTCTGCTTTATCACCTTTAATTCTTCTTCGGTAAATGGGTCCGGTTTATAAGCTCCTGCTGCCTTTATCCGCGCCTGAACCTTTTTTACCCAGTCCTGTTTTTCATAAAGGAACTGTTCAGCTTCCTTCCTCGGACACCTTAAGGGAGCCCGCAGTATAACGCTTCCGTCATCCTTAACCGAGATCCCTATCGTTTTTCGTCTTGATCTTATAAATTCATATTCCATGGTTTTCAATACTTTCCGATTTTCTTCTATTTCGGGTACTTCATGATAATGATTCTAACAATATAATACCTATCAAACAAGCACAATAAACCGGGATGATTTTTGGCAGGTTTTAACCCCGCAGCTGCCTTTGTAATAATTGCTAAAGAAGTGCGGTTATGATATAGTATATTTGTGAAATTTTACTCATCAGGGTGCTTTATGAACACTGAGAATCAACCGATGGCCGATATAAACAACGGCCTTGTATATACAAACGAAAACTGTGTAGGGTGCAATAAATGCATAGCCACCTGCAGCTGTGTCGGCGCATGCGTATCAACCGAAGCTGATGATGACGGCAATTCAAGGATCGTGGTGGATCCGGCCAGATGTATTGCCTGCGGAGCCTGTTTTGATGCCTGTGAACACAACGCAAGGGAGTTCATGGACGACACCGAGGCTTTCTTTAACGACCTTGAAAAGGGCGTGAAGATTTCCGTCCTCATCGCACCCGCCTTTAAGGCAAACTACCCCGACGAATACGGTCGGGTGCTTGGCGCGCTCAAAAAGCTTGGCGTTAACCGTATGATCAACGTCGCATTCGGCGCCGATATTACGACATGGGGCTATATCAACTACATTAAGCAATACGGTTTTAAGGGCGGGATCTCACAGCCCTGTCCCGCCGTCGTTGCTTATATTGAAAAATACCATCCCGAGCTTATCAAAAAGCTTTTCCCGGTACAAAGCCCCTTAATGTGCGCGGCTATCTATGCAAGGAAGGAAATGGGCGTGACCGACCGTTTCGCCTTTATAAGTCCCTGTATCGCCAAAAAACTCGAGATAGATGACCCGAAGAATCAGGGTCATGTCCATTATAACGTAACCTTTTCACATCTTATGAAATACGTTCGTTCTCACGGGCTTGATGCGGAACCCGTAACGGACGAGATCGAATACGGCCTCGGCTCATTCTATCCGACTCCGGGCGGCCTTATGGAAAACGTAAAGTGGCTCGTGGGCGAGGAAGCCTTCATCCGTGAGATAGGCGGCGAAAAGCGCCTTTATCATTATCTTCGCGAGAATGCAAATACGATAGAATCAGGTAACAATCCGTTCCTTCTTTATGATGCCTTAAACTGTGAGAACGGCTGTATCTGCGGAACGGCCGTGGATCCTCTGTATTCCGAGGGCGACCGTGCTCTTTTAAACCTTTTGTCCATACGTGAAAGCGTAAAGAAGGATGAAGACGGTGCCTGGGCAAGGAACTTAAAACCTTCGGAACGTTTGGATCGTCTGAACAAACAGTTTGAGGATCTTGAGCTTTCCGATTATCTGAGGGAATATACCGACTTTTCCGAGAACTGTAAATACAGCATCCCCACGGGCGAAGAGCTTGAGCAGATCTACCGTTCCATGCGTAAGGACACGGAAGAATCACGCAAGATAAACTGCTCCTCCTGCGGCTACGAATCCTGTTACGAGATGGCATGCGCTATCCATAACGGATTCAATCACAGGGATAACTGCGTTTACTACTTAAAGCGCGAAGTCGAGGATGAAAAGGAACAGCTGCTATATCAGGCGACCCATGACGAGGCTCTTGAATTATGGAACCGCAGGAGCGCCGTTTCTCTCCTTAAGGATATAATGGATGAGTATGATCTGTTTTCAGTTGTGATCGCAGATATCGGAGGCTTTAAGAGCATCAATGCGACTTACGGCCATGCCACTGCCGACGGCTTTTTAAAGATCCTCTCAAAGCGCTTAAGGGATACCATCGGCTCAAAGGGCGTCCGCATCGTACGTTACGGCGGAGATGTGTTCCTGTTCCTTATCCCGGGGATAAGTGCGGATCCCGACAGCAGGATCATACATGAGATACAAAGGGCATTTATCGAGCCCATGCGCATCGGGCATAATCACCTGACGATGAATGTAAGCATCGGCATATCACTCCCTGACGGGATAGCGGATGCGGAGGAAAACATCCTTAATGCCGAGGCAGCCGTATATGAAGCCAAGCAGCGCGGCAAGAATAAGGTATTCCTGTATGCCGATGAACTTAAGGACAAAGCAAGGGAAGAAAAATGGATAGGCGAAAAGATAAAGGAAGCAATCGACAGCGACGGGTTCTTTATCCTGTATCAGCCGCAGATCGATTCTCAGACCGAACAGACCAGCGGCTACGAAGCGCTTGTCCGTATGAAGGAGCCCGGACTGTATCCGGCCAAGTTCATACCGGTTGCCGAGCGTAACGGTGAGATATGGCGTATAGGAAGGATCACAACCGAGCTTGTTATAAAGCAGATATCCGAATGGCGCAGGAACGGAATGCCTCTGCGTCCGGTTTCCGTCAATTTCTCGAGCAACCAGTTAAGTGATTCCGGTTATATCGATTTTCTTGAAAGTAAGCTTAAGGAATACGATGTCCCTCCGGAGCTTTTGGAGATTGAGATCACGGAAGGCGTATTCCTTGATAAAACAGCACAGGCCAATGCATTGTTTGACCGTTTCAAGGCTCTTGGCATCCGCCTTCTTATGGATGATTTCGGAACCGGTTATTCATCACTCGGCTACCTTACCTACATCCCGGTTGATGTCATCAAGCTTGATAAATCGCTTGTGGACAATTACCTCGTGGAGGGTAAGGACAGCTTCATCGATAACGTGATCCGCCTTGTGCATGACCTTGGCAAGAAGATGATCGTTGAAGGCGTGGAAGAAAAACGGCAGTTTGACCGCCTTAAGGATTTCGGCGCCGACACGATACAGGGCTTCTACTTCAGCGAACCCATACCGCCCGATGAGGCTATCAGCTTCCGTGTGGGTTAGTGTGATTCTTACTGCGGTCCTTATGCCTTGGCCGCCAGTCCCATGATACCGGCGATCAGCATGATAGGCAGAGCAAGGTAGAACAATCCCCCGAATATGAGCATAAGTACGATGACGGGAAGGAAAACAAGATATACAGCTATCTTAAGGATCCCCCAGCCGACCTTGAATGCGAATACAAGCAGCTTTCCGAAAACCATCGTAAACAAAACCAAAGATAATATAGTAAACATTTTTATTCCTCCTTTCGTTTTACAAGTGTAATGTACCACCCCTTTCTTAAGCCGTCCTTGAAGAATCATTAAAATATCATTAAAATACAATTACGGTATTTTGGATGGCTCAGCCCTCATTAAGGAGATGATCAACATGAAGAATATAAGACAGTTTACAACCTTATTCATACTTATCCTTTCGGTTTCTTTGCTTGCAGGCTGCTCTTTGGGCGCGGATAAGCAGGGTGATTCTGTTAAGGATAAACTGGGAAAAATAAAAACCGAGAATGTCAATGATCCGGATGAGGCGGATAAACCGGCTGCGGACGAAGCTTCACAGCCCTCCGATAAAGAGGAAAACGAACCGGAACCCTCCCCGGAAGATATGTACAAGGCTGATGCCTCCTCGGTGTTTGCCGAGATGGCGGACTGGTCATTTGAGTTTGCAAGCGGCGCAGGCGGCTGGGGAACGGAACTTAATGTAAAACCCGACGGATCGTTTTCCGGTACATACCACGACAGTGACATGGGTTCCACAGGGCCGGGCCACAGCAACGGAACGGTATACTTATGTGACTTTTCGGGACATTTCAGTAAAGAGGTAAAGACTGCGGGGCCGCTTATGTACTCCCTTACCATTGAGGATATGGTCTTTGATAAGGAACCGGATACCGAAGAGATCATCGATGAAGTACTGTATTCATATACCACGCCTTACGGCCTGGACGGACTCACCGGGGAAGAGGATTCCCTCGTTTTCATGGCTGCCGGCGCGGTCACTTCCGCAATAAACGAAGAGGAGTTAAACTGGCTGTCTCCCGTGCATTTCGGGAGCTATGTCGGTGAGGAATTCAAATATATCGAGGATAAACCCGATGAGCTGCCGTTTGCCGCGATCATCAACACAAAGGATTCCTATGCATTCTTTTCAAGCAATATCTCTGATAAGAACAAAACCTTTCTTGTAAACCGGGTAAAGCTTCCGGGACTTAAAAACACGGTATCGAAACTAAATGATGACGGAACCTACCGCTTTGAGGATGAAAACGCTGATTCAAGCTTTAAGGTCATCAATACATGCTATCCCGTTACCGATACGTATGATATGTCAAACGGTGCCGAAAAGTTTGTAAAGGACTGCCTTAAACATATATACGGCCCTGATGCCCCCGGCGACGATGTTCTTTATGTTACGTCCCCGAATGATGCATACTTTATGCAGTATGATTATGTATCCATCTGCGGCGGTTATTCCGATTATGCATTCTGGTATCCCGACGGTTCCGGCGGAAACTCCGTATGCAACGGACGTTTCATTTTCAGTCCGGGAACCGATAAGGGCAGTTCATATGTATATGCCTATATAATCGAAGCGGATAACCACTATCCGAGCAAGACTTTTCCCGATGATTCTTTTGCCAATTACTGGATAGGCTCATTAACGTTTACGGGGCGCACCGACGGCATCTCATCGGCCGCGGAAGGAAAGGGTGCCGTATCAATGATAAACTGCGATATGAAAGCGCCTGAAAATGATAAGGTTTCCGCACGCGAGATCATAATGGTAGGCATTGACAATACCGAACTCATAAAAAAATATCATCTGGAAAATGCTGATTTTGACGATGATTATGAGGTTGTCATGCCGGATAAGAACTTCAGGGATTACACCCTGGCCGAAGGAGGCGATACTCCTTTTTACATACAGTATCCCGAAGACGGGGCCCGCAGGCTGAACTACGCTTTTGAATTGGGCAAATACATTAAAAAATATGATGAAGATGATTCTCGCATGATGTATCTTTATCTTAATGAAGACGGAGAAGTGGTGTACGGATTTGAAGAATATACACCATAAAAAATTATAAAAGAGTTTTTATAAGGAGGGCTGTTATGGCTAAGTCATTAAAAGACGTACAAAAACTCATCAAGGACGAAGGAATAAGGATAGTTGATTTCAAGCTGACGGATATTGACGGCAGGTGGCGCCATTTAAGTATCCCGGCGGAAAGGCTGACGGAAAGCACCATGGAGCACGGCATCGGTTTCGACGGCTCCAATTACGGGTATGCGCCCATCGAAAACAGCGATATGGTGTTCATTCCCGTGTTAGAATCAGCCGTAGTCGACCGTTATTCGGAGATCCCTACATTGTCCATGATCGGTGATGTAAGGATAATCGATCTTCCGAACAACAGGCCGTTTGACCAGTATCCGAGGAACGTTGCGATACGTGCGCTTGAATACATGGAGGAGATTGGCGTTGCCGACAGGATGGTGATCGGACCTGAGTATGAATTCTACATCTTTGACAGCGTTCATTACAGCACCGATTACTACAATATGTATACCGAGATATTCACTCCGCAGGCCGGGTTCGCGGCTGGTCATGAGGATAACAACAAGGGTTATCAGTTAAAGCCCGGAACCGGTTACCACAATTCGCTCCCCACTGATATAAGGAACGATCTTCGGTCCCGCATGTGCCTTGCAATGAACGACTGGGGCATTGATGTCAAATACCATCATCCCGAAGTCGGCGGCAGCGGGCAGATGGAAATAGAAGTTGAACTCGGCGATATGTTAAAGCTTGCCGATGATACGATGTCGGCAAAATACGTTATCAAAAACGAAGCAGTAAAGGACGGCTGCACCGCAACCTTTATGCCAAAGCCCCTGGCAGGTGAAGCAGGAAACGGTATGCACGTTCATATGCTTTTGTTTAAGAAGGGTAAGCCCGTATTCTACGATGCAAAGGGATATGCGCAGCTTAGCAAAGAAGCGCACTGGTTCATGGGCGGATTGCTTTCACACGCGCGCTCATTGTGCGCGATCACAAATCCATCGACCAACTCATACAAGAGGCTGGTTCCGGGATTTGAGGCTCCGGTTACCATCGGTTACGCGATGTCAAACCGCAGCGCGGTAATCCGCATCCCGGCATATGCAAAGACTCCCGAGACCAAACGTTTCGAGTTAAGGAATCCGGATGCGACCTGCAATCCGTATTATGCGTATGCTGCCATCTTAATGGCCGGTCTTGACGGTATAAAAAATAAGATAGATCCCCATAAATCAGGCTGGGGACCGTATGACTTTAACCTTTATGAGCTTTCGGATGAGGAAAAGGCGAAATTATCGGGACTTCCCACAACACTGGATGAAGCCCTTGATGCGCTTACCGAGGATCATGATTATTTAACTGCAGGCGGTGTATTCCCCGAAAGGCTGCTCACACAGCTTATCGGAAGGTGCAGGAAGGCAAGCAGCAGGATTTCCCGCTTGCCGCATCCCGCGGAATTCGCAGAATACTACGACCTATAATCCCATTTCCTTAATTTCTTTTACCAGATCTATGTAGAACTCCCGGACGTCAAAGTCCGGGATGTTCTCCCTGTTTAAGTCGATCATATCGCCGTGAGAGATGCCCCTGTTTCCTTTAACCTTAAGGTATCTGTAGCTGCTTCCCCATTCAAACGAGCCTTCACCGACAAGGCCGTCGTTATCACCGTCAAAATACTTTACAAGATGATATGACATATTAAGGGGGAACCTGCCGCCGCTGCTTTTGTTAAGCTTTGAACCTATGCTCTTATATATGATTCCGGGGACATCCTTAACTTCATTGTTAAACCTTGTGCAGGCTTCATGAGTAAGGTCGCCGACTGCCTCAAGGAAGTCCGGTTTTTCATCGCCCAGCTTTTTAAATGCTCCGTTATATGCGGCTGCGATCGCCTGCTGCTGAGACGCCGGTATCTTACCTAAAAGATAGTCGGCAAATTCGCAGCCCCTGTGAGGCGTGTTTATCGTAGTAAGCGAAGCCACATATTTATCAGCGCCGCATTTTGATATCGCATACCGCGTGTCCAGTCCGCCCTTTGAGTGGGCGATCACATTGAGCTTTTCACACCCTGTTTCCTTTACTATACTTTCAATACGCTGCGCAAGTTCACGGCCGCACTCGGCAACCGACGCAGCCGACTGATGTTCTCCGTAGTAAAGGACCGCTCCGTTCTTTTCAAGGGCATCGGGTATCCTTCCCCAGTAATTTAAGTATCTGAAATCACGGAAGAACACACCGTGTACTAACAGGATCGGATACCTGGTCTTACATATGTTTTCGCCCCTGCGTGATTCTTCCTTAATAAGCCTTGCATTCTCATAATCAAGCTCGGCCGATACCACCGAGATGATCTTTATTAGCATCACGATATTTATTATGGGCAGCAATCCGCAGATAAGCCCTATGATGCGCCACTTTATCGCAAGCTGTTCGGATGAGACATACACCCTTATCATGCCGGCAAAGAATATAAGCGTTAATGCAGCTGCTATTATTATGAAATTAACGATCCATATGACAGGCGAGAGCATTATCCCGGGAAAGCCGGTCCGTCCTGAAGCCATGAGAATTACAAGCGGGATAAGAATCACACTGCTTATGCAAAAAACGAGGAGAAGGTTAAGGCCGTTCCTGAGTATCTTAAGCCGCCCGCTTTTTACGCGCGGATACAGAGGATCGGGTGATATCATCATTACAATGACGATAAGCCACCCCGCCGGAACAAATATGAACCTCCCCGGCATCAGCGATGTTATGATAAGCGGCGAATTTGCGGCAAGGATGACTCCTAAGGCTGCCAGTATATCAAGGATAATTGTCTTAAACGACTTAAGTGTTTTCATAACCTGTCTCCGTTTGATTCTCCTTTGATCATTTAAAGGGGTTATTATTTGATGATTATAACCGATATAATAAACAGATGCAAAACATCGCATTTCAATCATGGCCGGATTGAATAATCACTACATGGATCGACCACGGAGGGCATACATGAAACAGCAACGGATTACTGCGTAATGTATATGCTCTTTTTTATTTGTAAACACGGACGGATGCGATTAAATGGTGGTGATCCCCAAAACAAAGGGGGACTGTTTATTGATCATTTCAAGCAGCAGCATAGGAATGGAATCCGTCAGGAAATACTCCTCACTGCGCATGGATGCGTATGGTATGGCCATCGGAGTTAAATCATCTCCTTCACTTGAAGATACTGTGGGGGAGACCAACAGCCGCGTTTCGGATGAGGAAAAAGGCAGCTTCAGAAACTCGATGGACAACCTTATGAAGCGCTACGGATCCATGAGGACTACGCGCATCACACCGAATCACTATGAAGAATCCGCAATGGACAGGATAAGGACCCAGTGTATCAACTTCCTTATAAGGCTCCTGTTCGGCGGCAGGCTCGACGAGGATGACGATCCTTATAAACGTTATAAAAATGAAAACGGCGCTGCGTCGGCTTCCGATCAGGGCAGCGGTATGTCCCTGTCGGGACTGAGCCTTCGGACATGTGAAGCACACTACTTTGCCGAGGTTGAAGACGTAAGCTACAGTACGGTCGGCAAGGTCGTAACGGCAGACGGCCGGGAGCTTGACTTTAACTTAAGTTTTCAGATGAGCAGGAGTTTTGAAGAATATTATGAAAAGGAGCATACCCTTGATATAGGTAAGCTCTGTGATCCGCTTGTCATCAACATCGATTCCGATATAGCTTCGGTATCTGACCAGAAATTTATGTTTGATATTGATTCTGACGGCGTTAAGGACAGCATCTCTATGCTTAATAAGGGCAGCGGTTTCCTTGCGCTTGATAAGAACGGGGACGGTGTGATAAATGACGGCAGCGAACTGTTCGGAACAGGATCGGGCGACGGCTTTAAGGACCTTGCCGCGTATGATTCCGATGGAAACGGATGGATCGACGAAGCGGATGAGATCTGGGACAAGCTCATTATCTACTCACCTAACGAGGACGGAAGCCAGTCACTGTACGGACTGTCCGAAAAAGGTGTGGGCGCTATCTACTTAGGTAACGTTTCGACTAACTTCTCGCTTAAGAATTTAAGCGACAATTCATTAAACGGTGTCATCCGTAAAACAGGCCTGTTCCTTTATGAGAACGGGCAGGCGGGAACCGTGCAGCATCTGGATTTAAGCAGGTAGGATAAGTCACGGGGAAATGTTCAGACACGGGGTTGGGCTGTGGACCATGGGGACGGGGTTAGGGGGCCATTTTTGGGTTTCATAAAAATGGCCCCCTAACCCCGTCCCCATGGTCCACCCGTGTCTATCCTGCGTAGTAATTTATCAAACAGCCCTTCAGGATTATCTCCCTCTCATCATCGGTCAGGTCGCCGAGGCGGACATCGAATTCCTTAAGCGTATCGCCGACCACATATCCCTTGATGACATCGGCCTTATCTTCCACTGCCTTGCGGATGCCCGGGAAGAAAAGGTAATCCTTATTCGTAAACGGAAGGTCTCCGTCCTTTATAAGGAACGGTAGCATTCCCCAGTTTATAAGGTTGGAGCGGTACCTCTTGGTAGCGTATTCATTTGCGATGTTCGCCCAGCCGCCGAGTACCTTCTGGCAGGAAGCCGCCTGCTCACGCGCGGACCCGTCACCGGGCTTAACTGCAAATATCGTGCTTCCGAAACCGGTATTATCTTTACCCGCATCGGGGAACTTGGCCTTAACCTTATCCATAACGCCCTTAACATCTGAGTTTGCCGCATTGATATCAGCGCCGCTTATCCTTGCATCCTCGGCCTTCTTAATCTCCTTTGCAAGTCCCACGTAATTGGGATCCTTCCTTGAGAGCGTGAACTCAGCAAGTCCCAAAGGATTTGAACGGAACGAAGAGGTTTCTCCCGAAGGAATCAGTTCATCTGTCGTCGTAACGGGATCATGTATCTCGGATACCACGCGCAGCACGAGGTTCTCGGGCAGTGCGCTCATCTTGGGCCAGTCCTTTATATTGGGGCCGAACTTTATCTCCTCTGAAGGGTCTGCCACTCCCTTAGAATCAAACACCCTGTTCTCATATATAGTCTTATCAAAGAAATACTTGTACTTCTTAAGTGTAGAAGCCTCTATAACCTTATCCGCGCCCGTTAAATATCCCTTGTTTGCCGCAGTTGCCGCTATGGAACGCGCATCCATAAGCGCAACGGATGAAATCTGTCCGTTCTGAAGCTTGGAGCCTTCGCGGTTCGGGAAGTTACGCGTCGAATGCCTTATCGAGAATGCATTGTTCGCAGGTGTATCACCGGCACCGAAACAAGGTCCGCAGAATGCAGTCTTTAATACCGCACCGGTTTCAAGGATCTTTGCAGCGCAGCCGTTCTTAATAAGCTCCATGTATACAGGCATCGAAGCGGGATAAACGCTTAAGGTAAACTCATCGGAACCTATGCTTGTTCCTTCAAGTATATCAGCAGCCGCGCAGATATTTTCAAATCCGCCGCCGGCACAGCCTGCGATTATTCCCTGGTCAACGTACAGCTTACCGTCGCGTACCTTATTCTTAAGCGTATATTCAACCTGTCCGTCAAGGCTAACGAGCGCCTTCTTCTCAACATCATCAAGGATATCAAGGAGGTTTGCGTTAAGTTCATCTATCGTGTATGTATTCGAAGGATGGAACGGCATCGCGATCATCGGACGTATCGTGCCTAAGTCTATCTCGATAAGTCCGTCGTAATATGCAACGTCACCCGGGTTAAGCTCCTTATACTCTTCCTCCCTGCCGTGGATCCTGTAAAATTCCCTTATCTCCTCATCCGTGCGCCAGATAGATGATAAGCAGGTGGTCTCGGTGGTCATCACATCCACGCCTATCCTGAAATCGGCGCTAAGCGATGCAACGCCCGGACCCACGAATTCCATTACCTTATTCTTCACATATCCGTTCTTAAACACGGCACCTATTATCGCAAGCGCAACGTCCTGAGGTCCTACGCCGGGGATAGGCTCACCTGTAAGATACACGCCCACAACACCGGGCCTGTCTATATCGTATGTCCTGTTAAGCAGCTGCTTAACAAGCTCGGGACCGCCCTCTCCGACAGCCATGGTACCGAGTGCACCGTAACGGGTGTGAGAATCAGATCCCAGGATCATCTTTCCGCAGCCTGCAAGCATCTCACGCGCAAACTGATGGATGACTGCCTGATGCGGGGGAACGTACACGCCGCCGTACTTCTTCGCGCAGGACAATCCAAACATGTGGTCATCCTCGTTTATGGTACCGCCGACCGCGCACAAGCTGTTGTGGCAGTTCGTCAATACATAAGGTATCGGGAACTTTTCAAGGCCCGAAGCCCTTGCCGTCTGGATGATGCCCACAAAGGTGATGTCGTGGGACGTAAGCTTGTCGAACTTAATCTTAAGCTTATCCATGGTATCAGCGGTATTGTGTTCCTTAAGGATACCGTAAGCTATCGTGTTCTTTACGGCCTCATCCTTACTTACCTGCCTGCCTGCTGCCGCCGCAGCCTTATCAGGTGCCCCCTCGGTATCCGGAATGATCGTAGTCCCGTTTACAAGATAAGCACCCGTTTCCGTTAATCTGACCATTAGTTTTCTCCTTCGCTTTCGTTTGATTCTTCTATTATTGTTATCCTGCCCTGCCCGTAAGGATCGGCATATTCTTCACCTATCTCACCGTTAAGGGTCTCAATTATATAATCAATGAGCAGCTGGTTATCGAGCATCACATCTTTTTCCAAAAGCTCGGCATCATCAAATGCAGTAAAGCCGTCACCGTTATTAAGGAGCGTATACGCGATGCCTCCGAGTGTATATGTTTTTTCAGGATCGATCGGTTCATCACCCACCTTAACGTTCTTAACACGGCGATCACCCTCTATACCGATACACATACCGTTTTCATCGGCTTTGCATCCGCTTTCGACAGACATATCTATCTCATATGTCATTCCCGATACCTGCAGGAATGCGCCTGTTTCCGCGGGTACGACCCTGGCGCCCCATTCAAGCGCATCAAGGATCTGCTGTCCGGTCACCCTGATAACACACAGCTGGTTGTTAAACGGAAATACCTTTATTATCTCACCGTAGGTTATATCTCCTTCATCGATCTCCGCTCTGATGCCGCCGCCGTTCATGATGGCCACATCCGTGCCGAGCCTTAAGCGGTACGCATCGGCACAAAGATCACCCATATTGGTCTCACCGCGCCGTACCATCCTAACGGGATTGCCTTCATCATCCGTTTTAACGGGATCATTGACTGTAAGGAAAACCGAACTCTTTGCTACCTTTTCGTTTAGCTCTTCACTCAGTGCATCCAGTTTCTCATTTACCAAATCCTCTATTTCGTTATGTATGCCAAATGCAGCCGGAGCGCTCTTTTTACCGGACCAGCCCAGAATATTCGTTTCTTTGATACCGTTTTCATCAATAAGGCTGTAGCCTATACTGTTTAATTTATAACCGACTGCCGAACGGGGAACATCCTCTCCGTCCTTATTCTTCATCACTATCTGTTCCGTATCATGGCTGTGTCCGTCAAGGAATACGTCTATACCGTTTGTATTTGCGATAACATCTGCATATGTCCAGGGTGCACAGTCCTCCTCAAGGCCCATATGTCCCAAAACATACACATAATCGGCTCCCTCGGCCCTTGCATCATCCACTGCCTTCTGCACCGCATCGTAAACACCCTGTCCGCTCACATCCTGGCAGAAGCCGTATACGAACTCACCGTTTTCATCCTGGAAATAAGCCGGCGTCGACGATGTTATCGTCTTGGGCGTTGTCACTCCGACAAACGCGATATTATGTCCCGCCGCTTCCTTTATGATATACGGCTTAAACACCGGTTCGCCCTTATACACGAAATTGCAGCATACATACGGAAAGTCTGCCATTTCTGTAAGTTCAAGGAACCTTTCCATGCCGTAATCAAAGTCGTGATTGCCGGGGATCGCCACATCATACTCAAGGGCATTCATCAGATCAATGATCGCTTCGCCCTTGCCTATCGTGCCCACGGTATCACCCTGTATGGAATCACCGTCATCCACAAGTATAGTCGTATAGCCCTGTGCTTCATAGTTATCCCTTATCTGCTTAAGCCCCGCATATCCGAAGCCCTGGTCGATACCGCAGTGGACATCGCTCGTAAACAATATAATAACATTCCCGTTCTTTTCGACTGAAGCGTCGGTTCCCGCAGCCTCACCCGTTGCTTCCCCGGTAACCGTAGCGTCCGCTTCATCAGTAACCGCGCTGTCCGCATTATCCTGTCCGTTATCCCTGCTCCGCCCGTCATTGATGTTTATATTGCATGCACACAGGCTTGCAGCCATCGCCGCCGCCATCAATAAGGCTGTCAGCTTTTTAAGATTTTTCATTCATACCTCGCTTTCGTGTCTGTATTCCTACGGATACCACTCATTTATCTTTGCATCCGGTATATCAAAATGCTGATAATCCTTGCTGCTGTTCCACGCGCCACCCCATTCAAAGCCATGCTCTATAAACAGGTTATAGCACAGATCTCCCTTTTCTATCTTATAATCAAACTCCGCTTCCCTGTCGGCATACTCGATACCGTTTTCGGGAGTGATGATGCTCTGCCCGTTTTTATAGCGGATATACGGATTATACCGCGGATTTATATCGATAGCCATACCCATACTGTGTTTGGACATCTTCTTTGATCCCGGGACCGTCCTGTAGTTAAAGCTCGACGAATTGTTATCCTCCATAGACTTATCGTCATCCGCATCGTATTCGTCGACCAGCCTTATCTTTTCAATGGGATAATCAGAATCATACAGCTCCCGTAATATCTCAAGCACATCCTCCGCTATATGTTTATTTACGATCATCTCACCCTCAAGAACATTCCCGTCCTTATCCTTATTAAGGACATGAAGGTAACGAAGGTCTTCCCGCGGGAGCGTGCAGTCCTCCTTAAAGGACTTACCGTATATCCTGTCAAATATTTCATCGGTTATTTCAGTAATATAAAATTCATCTTCGCTGACGCTATTTTCTGCCCCTGTGTCAGGAATCACCGCTTCGTTTATCACCGCTATTTCCTTATCCTTAACCACTTCTTCCTGCCCGTAAGGATCATCCGCACCCGTATCAGAATCATCTGCCCTGACTTCATCGGATGCCCCCTCAGGCTTATCCGCCGCCTGTGATCCTTCCTCCTTAAAAACCGTTTCTTCGATCACTGCCCCGGGCT
>JAFZOS010000024.1 GCA_017550535.1 Lachnospiraceae bacterium | reverse complement strand
GCCTATAACGCTCGCAAGCGCGCCTTCCATTCCGGCTATGGCTATGATGACCGACGCATCCATTATCTCATCCATATGCGACATAAGCCGGTGAAGCCCTGCGACTCCGACATCATAAAGCCTTACAACCTTATTACCCATCGCCTCAGCCGTTAGCGCCGCTTCCTCGGCTACAGGTATATCACTCGTTCCTCCGGTCGCGACCACTATATATCCTGTCCCGTTCGGTTCAGGCAGCTTTCCTATCGTACCAAAAGATGCATCCCTGTTATATGTAAGCGGAAATTTTCCGGCAAGATATGCAGCCTTATCCTCATCAAGGCGCGTGATGATAACGGGTTCCTGCCCTGCCTTAAGGATCGTTTTTACTATTTCCTCGATCTGCCCGGCACTTTTCCCCGCACCGTATATCACTTCCGCCGTTCCCCTGCGTTGTTTCCTGTGCAGGTCAACCTTGGCAAAATCAATATCCTCATAGGGCAGCTTTTTAAGCTTAAGCTCCGCATCTTCAATACTCACGGTGCCATCCTTAACGCCTTTTAACAGCTCCCTTATATCCCAGTCCATAAACGGATCATGCCTCCTATAGTATGCGTACCCTGATGCTGTATCCAAGCCCGTTACGATCCGATACATTGACGACCGTTTCGCCTGCGGAAACCGGTACCAGCGTTCCGTCCGCCTTAACATCACATACCGAAGTATCGTCAGACGTAAATGTCACTCCCTGCCTGGCAAGCTCAATACCGGCAAGTTCGCGTATAACGTAATCCCCGTAAACCGCCATCGGACGGACCTTGATTATATAAGGCTGAACAAGGGTCAGTTCGTAATGATCCACGACCGGATAGTAGTACATTATCTCTTTTGAATTAAACCCTTCCGGACCGTAAACGCACAGGCATATCTGCCTTGTAAGACCCTCGTAACCCACCGTTACCCAGGTCACTCCCGGAAGCTTGGGGGATATATTGTTACCTTCATCAACGGAAAGGATCTCGGGATCGTAATCGATGACCTCGATATCCGAAGATGGAACGGCATACCTGCCTTTATAATTGTTCCTTACGTAATAGCTTATGTTAAAGGCACCCGTGCCCGATCTTTTCCCGTATATCAGCCGGTCAGTGCAAAGCATCATCGGTGCTGCGTCTGCCGTACCGTTTTTGTAGCTTATCGACTGTTTAAGGTTCGGCTGTCCCTCATCCGACCTGTCCGGCTCATCGGTATAATCAAGTGTCGCATTTACGAACCTTGTAGACCAAACTCCCCAGCCGGATCCGCTGGCGCCCGCATACGCATAGCCTAAGATCACCGGATCGCCTTCCTTTATGTGGCCCAGCCCGTCTGCCATAAGCCCGCAGTTATGACACCTTGCGATAACGTTCGTGTTAAGCTCGGATACCCTTTCAAAATGGATGCCGTCATCGGATTCATAATAAAGGAGGCAGCTGTCATTCTTAAACCTTCGGTTGGTGGAAACGGCTATGAACTTGTGACTCTCCTCGATATATGCATAATCACTCGAATCCGAATCCCTGTACTGATAGTCGCCGCCTGTATTTCCGTCATTCCTTACTATCGAATAGCCCTTGAATTCAAGCTTTGCAGGCCAGTCCTCCTGCGTGATATCGGCTGTCCTTACCTCGGTGACCCTTACCCTGTCGGGTACGCCCGAATAGGAATCCTTGGTGCTGTAAACATATATGGTATCATCAACAACAACGAAGCTCGGCTCGCCGCAGCCCCATCCTATCTCCATTCCGTCAAAGTAAACTATGGGCACGGGAGAACCTCCCCAGCCCGATCCGTTCCATTTTTCGTACGGACCTCCGGGGTTTTCGGACCTTGCCAGAAATACGCTGTTGCATATACCCTTGGCCTTCCTGTTAATGGTCGAGGTGTAGCCCAAATAGTAATAACCGTCATAATAGAATACATCAGGGTCGCAGGTTGATAAATGATCGGGTGAACACGGTGAAGGACTTATCGCTACCTTTTCATCCGTCCATGTGGCGCCTCCGTCATCCGAATGCCTGTAAGTAACCCAGTCAAATTCACGCGAGCCGTCACCCGGCGCGGCAAACCATGCATCGATGCTTCCGTCATCGTTTAGTATCATCGAAGGACCGTACCTGTAATCGGGAAGGCATGATGAAGAAGGTGCAAATACATCCCATCCGCTGTCATTAAGAGTAAGCCTTACATGCTTTACCTCTTCTTTCTCCGCAGGCTCCTCGGTCACCGGCTCCTCATAAGCGGATACATCATCCGCGACCTTATTATCCGATACTTCCGTCTGTGTAGCACTGCTTTCCGGCTGTGGTGGGACTGTATTCTGATCATACTCCGGTATGTAACATCCGATCATAGACGCTGCTAAAATGACAGTCATGATCGAACCTGTATATCTTTTATGATTAAGTGTTTTCATCTTACTGACCATCCCTTATTGGATTCAAGGATTGCTTCGCGTCACAATCCCGTGTTGCTTCTTTATCACATAAAAAATCATAATATTCATATATTATACTTCTCTTCTCCACTTTTGTCGATTGCCGAGGAAAGCCTGATAGTGTATACTATGGAAGATACAAAAAATGACTTAAGGAAACGATCATGAACAACGGCTTAAATGCGGTAAAAGAAGAGATAAAAAAGGTCCTTCGGGGCAAGGACGATGTTATAGAAATGGTGCTCTGCACATTGCTTGCATCGGGACACATACTGCTTGAGGATATACCCGGAGTCGGAAAGACCACTCTTGCCGTGGCACTGTCGCGTTCGCTCGGTATCGGGTATAAGCGCATGCAGTTCACGCCTGATGTCCTCCCAAGCGATATACTCGGATTCTCGATGTATGACCGTGAGAAAAATGACTTCACGTTCAAACCCGGCGCAGTGTTCACCAACCTGTTCCTTGCGGACGAGATAAACCGTACTTCGCCCAAGACCCAGGCAGCGCTGCTTGAAGTAATGGAGGAGCGCAAGGTCACTGTCGAATCTACCACATATAAGTTAAAGCCTCCGTTCTTTGTAATAGCAACACAGAACCCTATCGGCGCATCCGGAACGCAGAAGCTGCCCGATTCCCAGCTTGACCGGTTTTTCGTAAGGCTGACACTCGGCTACCCAGACCACACGGCCGCTGCCGAGATACTGAAAGGACATTCATTTGAATCCGTAGGCAGCGTAAATAAGGTACTCAGCGCCGAGGAACTGTTATCCTTACAGGAGACGGCGGCAAACATCTACGCATCCGATGAGATATGCGATTATATCGTTTCTCTGTGTGAGGCAACGAGGAACACCGATATGCTGATTCAGGGCATCTCTCCGCGCGGTTCGATCGCCCTTTTAAAGCTCGCACGCGCATATGCATGCCTCTGCGGGCGTGACTTCGTTATACCGGAAGACATACATAAGGTGATCCATCCCGTGTGCAACCACCGCATAATACTCTCGACCAAGGCCAAGGCTGCCGGCAGGAGCGCGCAGGACATAATAAACGACACTCTTTCATTTGTCACTGCTCCGCTGTGACCGGACACTTAACATGGATTTCAGGGCCAGTTATGACAATCGTGATATCCGCCGTGAAATGCGGAAAAGAAAAAAGGCGGGGAAGCTGCTTAACGCGACCACCTCTTTTTTTAACGCATGGTTTTCTTATATCTGCATTTTCATAACCGCTCTGCTGTTTGCGATATTTTACCTGCATACGTTTTTCTATTTTCTGCTGGCGCTTCTTTTATGCCTTCCTGTTATCTCATATAACTTAACGGCTTATGTTTTTAAAAAGTTAAAGCTTTCCATCCTGTTCTCACCCGGTGCATGCGGACGCGGCGGAAAGTGCGAACTTAAGGTTAATATAAATAACCCCACTTTCCTTCCGGTTTCATGTTTTGAGATCACAGTCAGATCAGAATCACTCTTTTACGGCGGACAGTCACCCGTAACGCATTCCCTCCAGCTTAAGGCTCATGACGATAATGCATTATGCTTTCCCGTAAGCTTTGATAAATACGGCGTTTATCAGGCAGAGATCACCGGGATAAAGGCATTTGACTACCTGCATCTTTTTTCAGTGAAAAGAGATGTCGGCTTAAATACCACTCTTACCGTTATGCCGGAGACAGAACCGAAAGATACACAGCTTGATGTACTTGAGACGGAAGGATTTGATGAATTCACCGATAACGACCGGCGCGGAAGCCATTCGAGCAACGTGACCGATATATGTGAATACATACCGGGAGACCGTCTGTCAAGGATACACTGGAAGCTCACCGAGAAGCTTGACAAGCTCATAGTCAAGGAAAACGAGGCAACCTCATCAAACGAATTCACCGTGCTGCTTGAGCTTTACCAGCCCTCACGCGAGGAATGCAGCAAGGCATATATTGAAAGCGGAGGAACGGATGATTCTTCCTATCATACCCTTGACCGGGCGCTCGAAGAAGCGTGGTCGGTGTCGCTTATGCTCCTTGAGGCGGGCGAACAGTTTAACTTCACGTTTTACAATACGGCCGGTGATTTTTCGTATTCAAGGATAGCCTGCAGGGATGACCTTGTCGATGCCTTTAACCGGGCTTACTATACGCCATGCTATGACACAAAGGATCTTGCGCTGTCTGTCTACAATGCAGCCGGGTTAAACAAAGGAACACTTATACATGTTGGATGATTCGCTTTACTATGGCTTTAAGCTTTCAGACAATAAAATACACGAACCACTCGATGACCGGCTGCACTGCTTAGTCGCTGCCGTATTCATCTACACGGCCGCACTCGGTTGTGTACTTGGGATACTGTCCGAATTCGACATAACGGTTAACTATGCCCTTATCGCGGTCGTCATGCTCATAGCCTCGCTGTATTTATCCTTCATCCATTTATCGCGGGTCTTATATGTTACAGGCTATTTTGCTTTCCTTGTCGTATATTCCTATGCGCTTATGTCCTACAGGACAACCGCCAATTCAGGCTATCAGGCGCTCCTTAATATCATAAACAAAACATATTCGGATCATTATCTGTTAACCGCCGTACGCGAATATGAGGAATACATAGGCGACAGATATCTGACCGTCACCTGCGTTGCAATATTCATCGGCCTGTTCATAGTTCTTTTGTTAAATGTCGGCGTATTTAACGATATGTTTTTCTTTACCACGTTTAACTTAACGTTCTGGCCTCTCCAGCTTGGGATATACATAGGCCGTTATCCTTCGTATCTTTCGCTTGCCCTTATTTTCTTTGCATATTTCGGGGTATATTTCATGAGGCATTCCGGACACTATTTCTTTGTCCAGCCACCGGCGCGCAATAAGCCGCGGGAATACTTCTTCGACTATGACGACGAAGCGGGCAGGCATATGATATTCCACAAATCAAATGCGCGGGCCATGATCGCTGTCGCTTTGTTCGCGCTTGTCATCTCGCTCATATTCGGGAGCTTCATTTCGTCGGCCGTCGTTACCTCGGAACGCGAAGCCCTTACAAACAGGAGCCGTCTTAAGGTAAAGATGGATGAGAGTGTCAAGATACTCACACAGAACGGTATCGCGGGAATGTTCAACCGCTACCAGGCAAAGGGCGGTATAAACGGCGGCAAGCTTGGCGGCGTTCGCAGCATATCACCGGATTATGAGACCGACCTTAAAGTCACTTTCGTTCCCTATTCGTTTGAATCATTGTATCTTCGCGGATATGTTGGACAGCAGTATGCAAATGACCACTGGGTGCAGCCCTCGGGACGCAGCGGATACAGGCTGAACATGCCGGGCACAGAAGGCCCCGCATCTCAGGAAGAGACAGCACGGGAGCGTCTGCTGATGCCCGCAGAGGTGCATCAAAAACTTATGGAAGAAGGTCATACACAGGAGCATACGGCAAGGATGACCGTTGAGAACAAGGATGCTGCAACCTCCTATATCTATGTTCCTTATTTCCTGTCGGATATACCCAAAAAGGCCGTTGTGGACCCTTACGCAACCCTTTCCGGCTACTCTGCGATCGATTCGTCGGAGACCTATGAATTCACGCCGTATTCGGCTTCAATGCTGCCCCTTGTTTTTGATAACCCCGCACTCCTTAAGTCCATGCATGACGATGAAACGGGTACATTCACGGAAGAATATGATCAGGAGATCATCGACAACTATCTTCAGATACCTCCGAATGTTTACGATGAGCTGATGTCATACCATGATGATATAGGGACCGCCGATTCCGTACGAGGACAGGTCGCACTCATTTACGATTATTTCCTTGAAAATTACAGGTATGATTTTGCTCCGGGCGCAACGCCTTACGGCCGAGATTTTGTAATTTACTTCTTAAAGGATCAGAAGCGCGGATACTGTTCCCACTTTGCATCCGCCGGAACGATGCTCCTGCGTTCATACGGGATACCCGCAAGATATGTGGAAGGATATGTCGTAAGCCTTTCAAGCATAACGGAAACCGCGGAGCGTCTTGATGAAGACCCGTCGGATTACTATACGGGTGATAACCCACTCGGAGAATCAGCAGTTATAAGCGTCGAAGTAAGTGATGGTGATGCACACGCATGGACCGAGGTATACATTCCCTCCTTCGGCTGGTTCCCCGTCGAGTTCACTGTACCTGCGACCGAAGACAGCGTACCTGCCTACAGCGACTTTTTAAGCTCACTGGCAAGGCTGTTCAGTCCGGCAGCGGGATCGGATGAATCCGATGATACGACTGCTGTGGATGTTGTGTCGGAACACGTGCGCGTAAGCCTGTTTAACTTCAAAAAAACTCCCGTCTTTCTGGTGTTTGTTATCCTGCTTGTGATACTGATGCTGATACCGCTTTTAAGGATGGGCCTTGTTTCATTTGCAGCCTTTATAAAACGCAGGCGGCTGTACCTTACAGGTGATCATGCCGCATCGGTACGGCACTTTTATTTAAGGGCACGCAAACGTATCGCCCGCAGGTTTAAGGAATCCATGCCATCTCTTATCGACGATACCTTTGTCCTGATAAACCGCTATCTTTACGGCCCTGCCAAGGCGGCCGGGCGCATTAACGCAATGCTTAAAAAAGAAGGCGTGACTCTCAATGATATCCGCCTCCTTACGCATAAATGTTTTTACGGTGAACAAAAGATCAGCAGATCCGATGCGGACCTGCTGATAAGGTTCTTCAAAATGATCTAATCCTGTTCTTCTTTCGGGACACGCTCGAGCATTTCAGCCGTTATTATCGTGTCATCCTCAATATCGACCGCGGCCATCTTTCCTACGACCTCATACAGTTTATCCGGCGATATTCCGGTACCCGGACGTTTAAAGGTCAGCATAGAATCGGTGATCACCGTGCCCTTTGGTATGTTTCCGTCAGCCACTATCGAACGCCTTGCATTTGCCCTTGCTGTCATCTCGGTCTCAAGGCAGTTAAGCTCACCGCTTCCGCGCAGCATGTCAAGCCTTTCGATCGCAGATAATATCCGCCTTGCATCCTCGGGATCCATTGCATGATAATGATCGTTTCCCTTAAGTGTCTTATCGAGTGTGAAATGCTTCTCAACGCATATCGCGCCCAGGTTATATGCCGTCTTTATGACATCGCAGTCGTCCGTTGGCTTCGTATGATCCGAATAACCTATATACAGCTCCGGGAACTGTCTCTTAAGTGACAGTATCTTTAAAAGGTTCGCATGCTCAAGCGGTGTCGGGTATTCAAGTACGCAGTGAAGCAGAACGATCGGCTGGTCGCTCACCGCCCTTATCGTATCGACCGCCGCCTCTATCTCGGGAAGGTCGGAAGCTCCCACAGACATAAGGATCGGCTTGTTCTTCTTCGCCTGATGCTCGATGAAAGGCAGGTTCGAAAGATCCGATGAGGATATCTTATACACGTTCATAAGCTCGTCAAGATAGTCCGCGGATTCATAGTCAAACGCCGTCGACAAAAACTCGATGCCTGTCTCGTCGCAGTACTCCTTAAGCTCCTTATACTCATCATATCCGAAGCTGTCGAACTTCTTGAACAGTTCGTACTGTGACTGTGTCGGCTCCTCGGTGATATCCCAGTAATACGGCGATGCTTTTGCAGCAAGGGTTCCGGCCTTATAGGTCTGGAACTTTACCGCGTGGATGCCGGCGTCCTTCGCTTCCTTTATCATGAGCTTGGCAGCCTCCATCGGGGTGATGTTCTCCTTCGTCGCGATGTCGTAGTAATTCACTCCGATCTCCGCGATGAGGACGAACTTGCCGTCCGCGATCCTGGTCATGATCGTGCTGTTGCTTAAACTTTCATTAGTGCTACTGTCACTGTCCATACTTTCCTCCGTTATTCATGACAATTATCTCCGCTCCGTCCCCTGAACATTTCACCGCAAACGGCCTCACTCCGGTGAGCTAACTGCTACTGCGACTATGTTTCCGAGATATTCAACCGACGATACTTTCATATCTCGGAAACCAAGTCTTCGTACGCAGTGGATCTCACCTGCGTTCCATGGCCTGACTGTTTGCTTGTGAAATTTCAGTGTCCGTCGCTCACATTAAATGCCGCTATATAAGTAAGGCAGCATACACGGAATATTCAAACGCGACTTTGGAGAAGCTCGTTAGGCTTCACTTAGCACATCCCCGGTAAACAGGCAGCCGGAGCCCGGATGGCGGAGGCAGGAGCTCAACGAGCACGGATGCGAGATGAGATCCGGTGCCGTAAGCAACGATGATCCTCACGGATGTGCTTAGTGAAACAACGAGCGACGACCATGAGCGTTGAATGTTACCGTGTATGGTGCCGGTATATTCGATTATTCAGTGGTCGGAGCGGTGTAGATCATTTATTACACCATCTCGCATATCCCATCTCATAAAACTTCATGAGCTGCTCAATCTGATAATTAAACTTATCGTCCCGCTCTTCTTCCTTGGCGAGGATCTTCTCCGCCTTGGCCATTAAGTAGAACAGGTCGATCTCAACACCGACATCCTTGATCGTACGAAGGTATGCGGCGCATGAGTGAATGTTGTCGATCTCGCCGAAATCCCTTATGAGCGCCGGCAGTTCCTCATAACCCTTAACCTTTGTTATACCGTCGATAAGCTCAAAGGGCACATCCCCGAATATGATCGACTTCCTTCCAAGGAGCGCCTCCTCAAATGCGGTGGTGCCGACTATCGTGACCACACCCTTCGCATTCATTATCCATGGTTTCGGGTCGTGGTAATGATTTACCTGCACGAGCCTTACGTTGTGAAGCTGACGCACCCTCTTATAAAACTCGACGCTGCGTTCACCAAGCATCGCCTGATGTTCCTTAACATACAGCCACCATCCTACCGGAAGTGACTTTGACACCGCTTCTATAAGGCTTAACTCATCCACATAGTAGGACGCCTTAACGAACACCGTCGATTCAGGGATAAGGTGAAGCGGCATATAAACGTAATCCTCGCCCTCCAAAGGTGCCTCGAACAGCTGATTCTTCCCCATGAACTTACGCCGCAGGGTCATCACCTGCCAGTAGTGTTTGATATAGGGCAGGCTCGGCGCATACAGGATCCTGTTCTGCTTCTTTAACTTATGGTTGCCCTTCGCTATATCCATGTCAAAGAAGTAATGGAACTTGCCCCTCATAACACGGAGGATCCATATGATGCTGTCGCGTTCGTACTGGCTCGTTACCGTGCCCGCAAACTCCTTGTTCATTATCGTCTGCTTGCTGCGGTAATCCTTTATATAATCATATTCCCCGCTAAGTTCCTCAGGTGTTTTCTTAAGGTTATCATTATACGTCCTTACGACGTAATCATCAACTCCTATCGTATTCTGAAAAGTGGGATATTTATAGTACCCGAACTTTGAATACTCGACCGTTATATACGGAATGTTTTTCACATATGCGACTTCATTTATTATAGTACGCTGAAGCTCGGCATTGTCAAAATCAAGGATCATGTCGGGTTTGAATTCATCAAAGATACCGAGTATTTTTTTGTAATTAAGCTCGAGCCACAGCATATTCTCATCATAATTCGTGACCGACCAGTAATACCTGAAATGATAGTGCCTTGTATTTTCCTGCGAGCACATGAGCTGCATGTTAAGGTTCTTAAAATGCGAGTATTCCTTCTCGATCTTTTCAAGGAATTTCATATCGGCTACAGGCTCGCGCTCGTTCCTTCTTGAGCGTACCTTTTTATCCGGCTGGTAAGCCCTGTTGCCAAACTGCAGCCTGCCTAACTTATTATACCCTGCCGCTTTAAGCCTTTTTGTATACTCCTCACATATGTCCCTTACATCATAAAGCTTAACCCCCTCAAGCTCCTCCTTGAAGCGGTAGTAGGTGTTCACATTGTAGTAGCACTTGTTGTAGCAGCATTCGGTGGACATGATAAAAAAGCATGCGACCTCATTGTCCGCCTTAAGCTTATCTGCGATAAACCAAAGCGGCTGGGCATACGTTTCGCGGCATACGAAGAGCACTCTTTTGTTTTTGATCTCTTTTAATTCATTCATATATTATTTAATGAAGCCTTTACTCCCTGCTCCTTAAATGTTGCGTTCCAGTCGACTCCCGACTTAAATGCCACATGCGTTTTAAGGAATTTTTTCCTCCTTGCGAGAGTCACACACTTAAACAGATACGGGCTTATATTGCACATATCCATCTTTATCTTAAGGCTCTTTGGTACACGCGGGTCATTTTTGACAGCCGGCGCATGAGCCTTAACATACTCAAGGTATTCCCTGTCGTGTTCCTTCGAAAAATTCCCGTAAAGGAAGCTGTTCTGTATAACGCTTAAATTCTCATTTACAAGAAAGAATTCAACTGCGGGTCCAATATCGTCAAACCGTTTCTTAAGCTCATCGCATATCTCATGATCAGCTTTAAGTGAAAGCCTCAGATTTTCCTCAACCTTGGAACCGCTGTCCTCGCTGACCCTGAAATAATACTTTGAGGCACTGTTATATACAAGCCTGTCCGCCTTTAGCAGTATCTTAGCCGCCATCTGACGATCCTCCACAAGCTTCCCCTCCGGAAACCTTACACCGTCAAACAGTTCCTTTTTATACAGCTTATCCCAAAGATGAAGGAAGAATCCCTCCTGATACAGTATCACCTTAAACGCATCACTTATACCAAGTACCTGCTCCCTGTTTTCTTCGGTTCCGTCTGTGCAGTTTTCATACAGATAAAATTTGCCGACAACGGATATGTCAGTTTGATTCTTCTTAGCAGCACCGAGCATGACCTCGATCATATCATCGCTTATACGATCATCACCGTCAACGAAAGCTATGTAATCGCCGGTCACCGCGTCAAGTCCTTTATTCCTTGCATCCGCCGTGCCCCTGGGCTCAGCTTTTATCACAACAAACCTTTCGTCTTCAGCCGCATATTCATCGACAATATCCTCGCAGGCCTTATCGCCTTTTCCGACAACGCAGATGATCTCGATATCCTTATAAGTCTGCCTTACTATACTGTCAAGACATTCCCTTATGAACTTTTCGTTTTTATATATTATAACAATTATGCTGACTTTATCGTTCATTTATCATTCCGTCATCACATGCTTTATCGCTTCAAGATATCCGTATCCCCTGTACTCATCGGGCTCTATCATCGCTCCTTCGCCCCATTCGTTCCATGCATTTACGAACACAAAATCCGTATTATGCCCGGCCTTTTTATCCTTCAGCACGCGGAGCGCTTCTTCAAACTTTTCGGGAGATGTTCCCTTATATACCAGACCCTTGTATCCGCGCCTTGGAGTGTTGTCCCAGTCAGGCATGAGGCCCGGGAATTCATTCTCCTTATAATCCCGCCGCATTATCCCGCCTAAAATACGTGATGCGGGAATGCTGCGCTCAAGCTTTTTATCACGCCTTGCCTTATTAAGCATTGTGTTCCATAAAACGGACATATTATACTCCGCTTCATGAAGGCTTGAAAAGTCATGCTTTAACGTATATCCCGGTTCAAAATAATAGTATCCGTCAACAAGGTCTGAACGCATTTCCTGCTGCCCGGCGGTTTTCCCGGCGATAAGATATATACCGTCAAAGCCTTCGCCGTGCGCCCATTTATCAAAACATCCGCGCATCTTATCAAGCTTTTCTATATCAAAAGTCCTGTATATCTGAAGCACGGGTTTATTGTCTATCTTGATATATCTTTTATCATTAAAGAACTTAAGAAGATATTCAAAGTGCTTATACCAGTCCTCCTCATCACCGTACTCCTGTTTCATGAGCACCTGTTCGCTTAATCCGTACCAGGTCCGCGTCCAGCTTTCATTTGCCCAGCATATGCAGTAATTTATATCTATCTCGGGATGCTCAAGAAGTATCTCCATCGGGCGCTGCATAAGCTGCTTTCCCTTAAACCAGTACTGGTATATTGAAAAACCGTAAACGCCGTATTTCTTTGCGGTCTCTGCCTGCCATTTTAATGTTTCCGCACCTTCGTTTACCAGGTCGTAGTACCTGTCATCAAGCGGTACCCTGGGCTGAATGTGACCTTTAAAAAGCGGACGTCCCTTCTTTACCGCAGTCCATTCGGTATAGCCCTTTCCCCACCACTCATCGTTTTCGGGAAATGTATGATATTGGGGAAGGTACATACATATGACTCTCATTATACCTCCACCTTTGCTTTACCGATTTCCGTGACCGATGATCTGAAAACTGCACCGACAGCAAACCAGAATGCAATAGCCGCCGGCGGAAACGTAAATATCCTTGTGCCGATCGACAGTATAAGTGCCGCGGCTATGATACCAAGCTCGACACGATATTCCTTTAATTCCCGGAAACTTTTTTTGAAACTCAGAATCAGAATATATAAAAACATTGAAAAACCTATTATTCCCTGTTCACAGTACATCTTCACAAGATCGCTGTCCGTGATAACATGGGCATCTTCAAACCCCAAAGCCCCCTTGCCATTGGCGCCAAGCCCGTTGCCAAGCCACGTACTGTACATATTGTTGACTGCTGCTATCCATCGCTCGCTCCGCATGCCGATCGCGCCGGTAACGGATATAAGCATACATATCACACCGACCATAAAAGCGGCGATCATAAAGTACCTTAAGAGCTTTTCAGCCTTGCCTGTATAGACGGCCCTTCCGGCAAAATAGAATAACACAGGAAGTAAAAACACCAAAAAATCCCTTATATAAGCGCCAAGCGGAAACCCGCTTTTTATAAGCCAGATGACCGATATTGCATTATACACAAAATAGGCTGCCACCAGCCTGTCTGTGAAGCATATTTCCTTTATGCCAAAAGATCCCGATATCTTCTTCATGCCGCCCGTGTTATCAGTGTCTACCTTCCAAGTATTTCTTCTATCACATATTTCCAGCCGGATTCCGTTGATCCTTCCGAATTTTCAGAATCGATATGATCCGCACCAAACAGATCACCTGCCATCGCTTTTTGCATCAGCTCTGCAAGCGCTGCCGGATCGAACGGATCAAAATACGCCGCCCCTTTATACCCTTCAAGAACCTCATGACAGAAAGGACAGTCGGATACGATCATCCTTCCTCCGACGGCACGTGATTCTGCGGGCGGGTATCCGAAAGTCTCTATGTATGACGGGAAAAGGAGGATTTCATTCCGGTAGCGCTTAAACACCTCTTCCCTGGGTATCCTGCCAATGTATTTAACCTGCTCATGATCCGGATACTTTGAAAGTGACGGAACATCTCCTTTATTTAACGTAAAACTTATTTCAAAACCGGTTATCCCGCGGCTCTTAAGAATTGCCACAGCCTCAAGTATGCAGGCGTGATTCTTATATAATATCTCACCTGAGGGATAAAAGAATCGTTTAATAACGTTGTTATTCATAACATTGTTATCAATAGCACTGTTATTTATCCCTTCAGGCACATTGATATCCGGTAGTATCTTAACAACTTTATCCGCGCTCACGCCGGTCTTTTTTATTATCGCATCCCTCATCCACTGCGTCTGGACGATGACCTTGTCAGCCCTTTTAACTGAAGCATCTATCATCCTTCCGATGAGGTGCTGGTACACGGCATACTCCCGCTCCTCCGGTTTAAAAAACGAAAACTTCTTCCATGTCTGGTACGGGAGCGGCTGGTGTACATACAATACCTGCCTGCCCTCATAACCCTTCGGCAGTGTGTTCTGCAGGGAAAACAGTACGTCGGGTTTTAAGCTTTTAAAATATTCCGCGCCTGTCTTAAGATCAAACTTAAGGCGCTCCCTCCTGCTTGCCTTGACATCATCGCGGACAAGCACCTTAATGTTATCCTTTTCATCAAGCAGCCTGTCGCCGAGCACGAAGATCCACTCATTACTGTCCGCGTTCCCGGTGTTTTCATACATGATGACCGCATTATAAAAATCTTTAAGGATCGACAGCGCACCCGTCTTACTCGCGGCTATGTCGTTAACAACTATCCTCATCCGTCACCACCAAAGCCTAATCCTTAAGCCAAACCGTCCTGTTAACGATGTCCGTATAACTCTGGATCAATTTGACAACCTTAACGGACACGTTCGTATCGCTGTAATCCGCCGGCATTGCCGTTTCCTCTTTATTCTCGTACATGCCTACGGCAAGCTCAGCCGCCTGCATGACGGTATCAAGCGTAATACCGCCGATCACGACCGTACCTTTGTCAAGCACCTCGGGCCGTTCGGTCGAAGTCCTTATAAGCACACCCGGAAAGCCAAGCATAGCTGATTCTTCCGAAAGAGTCCCACTGTCCGAAAGCACGCAGTAAGCGTTCATCTGGAGCATGTTGTAATCAAGGAAACCAAAGGGTTCCATGCTGCGCACAAGCGGATGGAACTTAAAATCCCTCATCTCGATGAACTTCCTTGACCGCGGATGAGTGGAATATATGACCGGCATCCCGTACTTTTCCGCAATGCCGTTTACCGCATTCATAAGATCCATGAAATTGTCTTCAAGATCGATGTTTTCCTCCCTGTGTGCGGATAAAAGGAAGTACTTTCCCTTTTCAAGGCCAAGGCGTGTAAGCACATCGCTCTTTTTTATATCCTCCATATGGTCACGCAGGACTTCACGCATCGGGGATCCCGTAACGAATATGGTCTTTCCGTCTATGCCCTCGGACAAAAGATACCTTCTTGAATTCTCGGTATAGGGAAGATTAATGTCCGATATATGGTCCACTATCTTACGGTTTATCATTTCGGAAACATTCCAGTCCCAGCAGCGGTTACCGGCCTCCATATGGAAGATCGGTATTTTAAGACGTTTCGCACTGATCGCCGACAGTGCGGAATTGGTATCGCCGAGAATGAGCACCGCATCGGGCTTTACCTCCTGCATAAGGGTATATGACTTTGCGATTATATTCCCCATGGTCTCGCCAAGGTTGCTGCCGACAGAATCAAGGTAATGATCCGGCTCACGCAGCTTAAGGTCCTTAAAGAATATCTGGTTTAACGTATAATCGTAATTCTGTCCCGTGTGCACCAGTACATGATCGAAATACTTATCGGCACATTTGATGACAGCCGATAAACGGATTATCTCGGGGCGTGTGCCCACGATTGTCATTAATTTAAGTTTTTTCATATTTTTCCTCTTTTTAAGATTCTTTCCCGCGCTATCTGTTTGCGGTTACGAAAGCTTCGTCCCAAAGGTTCTTATCTGACAACCGGCTCAAAATATGTGTCCGGCCTGTCCGGATCAAAAGCTTCGTTTGCCCACATGATCGTGACCATATCCTCATCACCCTCATTTGTGATGCAGTGTGTGTAGCCCGTCGGTATATCAACTACCGTAAGCTCATCGCCGCTTACATGATAATCGATGACTTCATCCTCACCGTACTTACGGAAGCTTATGCAGCCTTTCCCCTTTACGACCAGGAACTTTTCATTTTTCGAATGATGCCAGTGGTTACCCTTTGTGATGCCGGGCCTGCTTATATTAACGGACACCTGGCCCCTGTCGGGCGTCCTTATGAATTCGGTAAACGAGCCCCTTTCATCAACATGCATGTTAAGGGGGTAGGCAAAGTCATCCGTCGGCAGATAACTTAAGTACGTGCTGTAAAGCTTACGCTCAAGCTCGTCGTCAAGCTTCGGAACTGCCAGGGCCCTACGGTTTTCCTTAAATGAAGTTAT
Source organism: Lachnospiraceae bacterium (assembly GCA_017550535.1). GTDB lineage: Bacteria > Bacillota > Clostridia > Lachnospirales > Lachnospiraceae > UBA2868. The sequence goes on along the minus strand of JAFZOS010000024.1, from coordinate 17,050 downwards.
GATGTCGACTATCCTTCCGAGCTGTGCTGTGTGGACCGTCGGTATCGTTCCGTACCTTCCGACGATATTTGCCTTTCCTTCCATCGCATTGATGAACTCATTTACAACATCATCTATATACACAAGGTTCATAACAACCGAAGCATCATTAACCTTTATCGGAAGTCCGGATGCGATGTTGTTGCAGAAGGTCGCGACCGCACTGTTGTAATTCGGCCTGCACCACTTGCCGAAAACGTTCGGAAGGCGGTACACAAACACGCCTGCACCCGCCTCTTTTGAATATTCAAACATGAGCTCCTCGCCCGCCTTCTTGCTCTTACCGTAAGGGTTGTCAAGCTCGGCCTGGATCGAGGACGTTATAAGCACCGGTGCCTTGTTGCCATGCTCCTTAAGCTTACCGAGAAGTGTATCGGTAAAACCGAAATTGCCCGTCATGAATTCACTCTCATCCTTCGGACGGTTTACTCCCGCTAGATGAAATACGAATCCGCAGTCCAAAGTAAACCTGTCAAGGTCAGCAGGATCAGAATCAATATCATATTCGTATATTTCGTTGTATTTCCGGTTTTTAAGCTCCGCGATAAGGTTTTTACCTATAAAGCCGCGGGCACCGGTTATGAGGATTTTCATATTTAACCCCTGACTACTGATTTTGATATTGAGCGATTTCGTTTCTTACATATTCAAGGGACAGTAATTTTTCCTTTACCTGTTCGACGTTTAATATCTCTGTATTGTTTGAGTTGAATTCCGTGAGCTTGGTACGCTCCTGGTCTCCTTCAACAAAATACTTATCGTAATTTAAGTCGCGCTGATCGGCGGGTACACGGAAAAAGTTACCCATGTCGATCGCCCTTGCGCACTCCTCGTTCGTTAACAGAGTTTCGTACATCTTCTCGCCGTGCCTTATACCGATGACCTTTACTTCGTTATCGGCGTCAAACAGTTCCTTAACTGCCTGTGCGAGAACCTCTATCGTGCATGCGGGTGCTTTCTGTACCATGATATCTCCCGCCTGCGCATTCTTAAATGCGAAAACGACAAGCTCAACGGCTTCCTCAAGGCTCATGATAAACCTTGTCATCTTGGGCTCCGTTACGGTAAGTGGTTTGCCTTCCTTTATCTGCTCTATGAACAGAGGGATCACCGAACCGCGAGAACACATAACGTTACCGTACCTTGTACCGCAGATAAGCGTCTTATCGGGATCGACCGTCCTTGATTTTGCCACGAAAACCTTTTCCATCATGGCCTTGCTCGTGCCCATCGCATTTACGGGATACGCGGCCTTATCGGTCGATAAGCATATGACCTTTTTAACTCCCGCTTCGATCGCGGCGGTAAGTACATTATCGGTACCTATGACGTTAGTACGTACCGCTTCCATCGGGAAGAATTCACATGACGGAACCTGCTTTAATGCCGCGGCATGAAAGATATAATCAACGCCGTGCATCGCATCCTTTACGCTCTGGATATCGCGCACGTTTCCTATGTAGTATTTGATCTTCGGATCGTTATACTGATGCCGCATGTCATCCTGCTTTTTTTCATCGCGGCTGAATATCCTTATCTCCTTAATGTCCGTTTTAAGGAAACGGTTAAGTACCGCGTTGCCGAACGATCCCGTTCCGCCTGTTATGAGTAGGGTTTTGTCTTTGAAGATATCGTCCATTTTTACACCTCTGTATATTTTTCAATTATCTCAACGCTTCGTGATACATTGAAGTTTTCCTCAAGATATTTCCGGCCGCTTAAGCCCAGGGTACGGCGCTTATCTTCATCCATCAGTTCCTCAATGCATTTCCAGAAGCCTTCCACATCATCCGAGCGGCACCACAGTCCGCAGCAGGCTTCCTTTGTAAGAAGCTCCTTAACATCCGTATTTGGATCCGTACAGGCGATCATCGGTTTCCCGAGTGCCATATAGGAAAGCATCCTTGAAGGATAATTCGGTATCGTAAACCTGACATCCAAAGATACGATCCCGATATCGCAGCCGCTCATAAGCCTGTCATATTCATCGGGCTTCATGAAATCGTAAAACTCTGCGTTATCACATTCATCGCAAACCTTTTTTACAAGGCCCGCCTCACTGCCGTTTCCCACAAACAGAAATTCCACGTCGTTATATATGGGCGATCTATCGTACCTTATAACATCCATAAGAAAACCGACCGCCTGCGGCCTGCCAAGGTTTCCTCCGAATATCAGGCGCAGTTTCTTTTTATCGCCTTCATCGGGGCCTTCATTACTTACATCATCCCCTGTGTCATTTCCGTTAAACACAGGCGGTTTTATCGTATTCGGAAACAGTATTATCTTTTCCTTTGGTATCTCGGGATCATTCTCCTTAAGATACCTTATATTTCCATCCGACATGCATCCGATAACATCGGAAAGAGCATATAATTCCTTCTCCTTATGCCTGAAATATTTATGTATAAGACCGCCTTTTCCGAACAGTCCGATATCAACGGCGTTCTGCGGAAAAATATCCTTAAGCATAAGAAAAGCCCTGCATCCGTAGGTTTTTTTACAGTACCTTACCACGTTTGCAAAGGTTACAGGAGGCGTTGCATATAATACCATATCAAAGCTCTCACCCCGAAGATGATCCTTTATGGCCGACTTAAGCCTTGGTTCGAGCTTTAATGTGTTTATTCCTTTTTTAATAAAACCGACGCCGAATACATCACCGGCAGAAACCTTTAATATACGTACTCCGCATTCGGTATCAAGAACTGTTTCCGGAGTGTTTTTTGGACTGTCAGCAAAGGCTATCGTCACCTTATGGCCGGCTGCCGTCAGGGCATTTATAAGGTCGGGATATATCCCGGCTTCCTTAAGATCCGGTTTTTTAAGCGTCAGGTATAAAATGTTCATTATCTTATTATCTTAAGAAGATCGTTAAGCGAAGTGATCCTTGCCGTCTCCCTGTAGCCCTCACGATAGGCTGCATTCTCATAGACGCTGCCTTCCCTCATTATCCTTACTGTGATTATCGGGAAATCACGTCCTATGAAGAAATCCTTTTCCGGATTGTCACCAACGTATACCATATCCGACCAGTCAGTCATAAAGGCTTCCTTCATCATGATAAACGGCCTCGGATCCGGCTTCCAGTAATCACGCCCGAGTTCATCGGTTATGAGGATCTTGTCAAACAGCTTCTTGCCGCTCACACCGAGTACGGTAAGCTTTTTGCGCTGTGTAACGGCATATCCGTCGGACAACAGTCCAAGCTTAAGACCCTTGTCCTTAAGTGCATACAACGTCGGTTTCACATCCGGATAAAAATGTACATCCGGAATATGCTCCCTGTATACACTTACAAGCTCCGATATTTCATTGTCCTTATACCTGATATCATGAGCCTCAAGCAGGCGGTTGAACACAAGCTTCGGATCCTCAAGATACAGATCGTAAAGCTGCCTGGCCGTCATACGCTCATCCCATCCGTACATATCCCTAAGGAACTGAGCAACGGCCGTGTAACCGCTCCGTATGTACTCGTCTTCTGATATCAGAGTATCATCAAGGTCAAATAATACTGCCTTCTTCATACTCGGGTACCATATCCTCGTTTAACATAATACAGTTGTCGAACCGCAGGAACGTTACATTATCCCTGTAGTCCTCGTTATATGTTAATACCTCGCCCCTTAAAAGACGGTACAGATTCCTGCACGAATCCGCGCCTGCCATGATGGACATCGGCGCACCGCCTCCGAAGCGGGGGTTTACTTCGATATACTCGATACCTCTGTGTGTTTTACGGCACTGTACTGTGATATGACCGATCGGCTTAAGCTCATTCATAAGCCTTGTCACATCTTCAAGGATCTCTTTATCTTTTACTATCCGACCCTTGGCTATCTCCCCGCTCCGCGTAGCCATACGAAGCCTGGGGACCATGGTAATGATATCAGAATCAAAATCAAGGAATACGTCTATCGTATATTCCTCGCCTTCCATATAATCCTGGACCATGGGCTCGCGCACCAGGGTCAGGACCGCGTCAAGCTCATCGCGGCTGTTTACCTTATAAGCATCAATACTTGAGCTGCCGTCTATAGGCTTGACAAACAACGGGAACTTAAGGTTCCCTTCCTTTAATTCGCCTTCGGTATACAGCTTCGGAACCTTAAAGCCGTGTTCCTCCATATACCGCTGTGTGTTCAATTTGTTCCTGCAGATATTAATGACCGATAGATCGGACACTAACAGCCTGGCCCCCGTCTCATTTTCGATCCGTTCCCTGTTTTCGGCAAGCATAATAAGTTCGGTATCGATAGTCGGCACAATGAGCGATATCCCTTCCTCATTGCACACATCGATGATCGCCTCAACATACTTCCCGGAATCGATACGGGGAACGAGCCTGTGCTTATCGGCAAAGTAAAGTGCCGGAGCCGTTTCGGAACAGTCAACCGCAACTACGCTGCCGGAAACATTAAGTTCCTTTGCAGCCTTCTTAAAGCAATTCACCAGTTCAACTCTTCGTCCAGCGCTTAAGATAAGCACATTGATTTCCGGGTCCACGTTTATTCCTCTCCTTTGAAGAAGTCCATGGTCGCTGCTCCTTCCGGACTTATGCCTTCATGCTTAAGTACATTTGCGACCGTTAAGAACAGTATCTTAACATCCATCAAAAAGGACATCTTCTCCGTGTATTCCACATCGTATTCAAACTTCTGCGGCCATGTCAGGGTATTCCTGCCGTTGACCTGCGCCCAGCCCGTAAGTCCGGGACGGACATCATGCCTGTGAGCCTGCCTTTCGTTATACAGCGGAAGGTACTGCACAAGCAGCGGCCTCGGGCCGACCAGTGACATATCGCCCTTCAGGATACAGAACAGTTCCGGCAGTTCGTCAAGGCTTGTAGCCCGAAGTTTCCTTCCGAACGGAGTGAGCCTTACTTCATCGGGTTTAAGCTCACCGTTTTCGTCCCGCTCATCGGTCATGGAACGGAACTTGTACATATGAAATATCCTGCCGTCCTTACCCGGCCTGTCCTGATGAAACAATACAGGACTTCCAAGCTTAACGCGGACCAGGATAAACAGAACAAGATAGACCGGCGAAAGGATGATTATCGCCGCAAGCGACAATATGATGTCAAACAGACGCTTAATATACTTCCTGTATATCATTCCCTCACCAAACGGCTATCTGCCGAAAACCCCGCGTATAAGAGATATTATCCTGTCCATATCCTCAGCGGTATTCTTAATATCCGAAGGCAGGCATAAGCCCGTATCAAATATCTTATCAGATAATGCATCATCCCCTGCCTTTATCATATCGCAGTCCTTAAATACAGGCTGCATATGCATAGGCTTCCATATGGGACGTGTCTCGATGTTTTCCTTTTCAAGGGCAAGCATTATATCTATCGGCTTTACCGAAAGCGATTCATCAAGCGTTATGCAGGACAGCCAGAAATTCGGTTCGCTGTCAGCCGCATAAGGGTTCATCCTGACACCGTCAAGATCCTCAAATGCCTTCTTATACGTCATGTAGATATCCCTCTTAAGGGATACATGCTCGTCAAGATGCTTCATCTGTCCGCGGCCTATTCCCGCGACCACATTTGACATCCTGTAATTATACCCTATCTCTTTGTGCTCGTAGTGGCGCTCCGGCTCCCTTGCCTGTGTCGCCAGAAAGCGCGCCTTCTTTATCACTTCTTCATCCTTTGAATACAGCATGCCTCCGCCGGATGAAGTGATTATCTTGTTTCCGTTAAACGAGAAAATGCCGAAATTACCGAAAGTACCCGTGTGTGCACCCTTGTACACAGAGCCGAGTGATTCTGCCGCATCCTCGATAAGGATCGCATCGTGTTCATCACATATTGCGCGTATCTCATCAAGCTTTGACGGTGTTCCGTACAGATTAACGGCCATAACTACCCTGCACTGAGGATACTTTTCAAAAGCCTTCTCAAGCGCTTTCGGATCCATGTTCCAGGTATCGGGTTCAGAATCAATGAATACCGGTTTTGCCCCGACATATACAATGGGATTGACCGTTGCCGAAAAAGTCAGAGACTGGGCAAACACTACATCATCCCGTTTGACACCTGCGATGATCATGGCAAGATGTATAGCTGCCGTACCCGCCGACAACGCCGCACAGTAACCGCCGCCCACATAGGCTGCGACTTCCTTCTCAAACTCATTCACATTCGGTCCGAGAGGCGCGACCCAGTTGGTATCAAAAGCTTCATGAACATATTCAAGCTCCTCCCCGTGCATGGTAGGACTGGAGAGGTAAATACGTCTGTTTTGCATTTCTTCAACTCCGCACATAAAATCACTCTATTATAACAGGAAAAGCGGATAAAGGCAAATCAGCCAATACCCGCTTCCGAGGATCATTATGATAATTTTCCTTTATTAACTCCTGTTTTATATCCTATGCATTGCTGGCCGTTGCAGGATCAACATTAAATACTTCCTCCATGAGTTTGAGCCTTCCGTTCTCAACCGCCGTTTCAAAGGCTTCAGACTTTAACTCCGTATCCTCCTGTGCCCCCGAAAGAACGCTCATTTCCCGAACAAAGCGGTCGTCACGGTCCATCTCCTCTGTTATTATCTGCTTACGGTTTTCGGCACTTGCCGTGTTCGCTTCATTTGCATTATCCGCTGCGTTTGCCTTCTCATCCTGCCTCTTCTCCTGTACCGCATCGGCCTGTTTGTTTGCAGCTTCCTTCTGGTTCCTTACCACTTCTTCATTCTGGGCCGTTACCTGCTTTACACCGTTCTCGCGGTTATCCTCCATGGCCTTTGCCACATCTTCGTTTGTCTTCTTTTCGTTCTTCTCATCCTGCTTGACTGCATCTGCCGCATCCTTCTTCTCGCCGCGAATCATTTCCCTGCGTTCAAGCTCCCTGTCAAGCTGGTTGCTGTTTATCTCACCCTGCTGATACAGGCGCTCAAGCTCATCCTTGGAATATCCGATGAGGTTCTCGGTCTTTGCTTTCTGCGCGGGACTCTTGGCATCACTGCTCTCAACTGCCGTTTTCTCAGCTGCCTTATCATCTACCGGCGGTTTCTCGGGTGCGATCCGCTCAGGTGCCGCCTTCATGGCCTCAGTATTTGCATCCGCTTTCCTTTCAGGCTCCGGAGTCTTCTTAAGCACAAGGCCCTCATTCATGTTCTCAAGTCCAGCCTTGCTTGCCTTTGCGATATCACCGTCATTGCTTATACCGATAGTCTCACGGCCGTCATCAATACCAGGCTTCTTCTCTGCTGTATCCGGCTTATAAGGCTCCTTTATCTCGGGTTTTTGACCCAGGTCAACCTTCTCGACGGCCTTCTCAAGTTCCTTGTTGTCAACCGGCTTTATCTCCCTGTAAACCGGTACTGTCATTTCACTGATCGGGTTTATCTTCATACTATGTCACCTCCCATTTGGCCTTATCCATAAGTGCCCCACAAGATATGGTGCTGCGTTCCCTGTAAATTCTATATCTTGAATACTGTCACATACATATCCATAGGTGATTTTATAGTAACATATTTTACAGAAAAATACAATAGATTATTGCCGCAAAATCAGCCGTTTAGAGCCGCTGAACACAACCCGTAACAAGAATCAGACCTCGTTCGCACACTTACCCGTTTCAAAGTACTCACTTATGTTGTCAAGTGTCGTGTTTGCGATGTTTTTAAGCGCCTCCTTTGTAAGGAAAGCCTGGTGAGAAGTCACTATAACGTTGGGCATCGATATAAGCCTTGCAAGAGTGTCATCCTCAAGGATATGGCCTGACTTATCCTCGAAGAACACCTCTGCTTCCTCCTCATACACATCAAGGCAGGCAGCTCCTATATGGCGCTTCCTTATTCCCTCAAGCAGCGCATCGGCATCTATGAGAGCGCCCCTTGAAGTATTGATGAGCACGACACCCTTTTTCATGTTCTTTATGCTCTTTTCGTCAACCAGATGATAGGTCTCCTCCGTAAGAGGGCAGTGGAACGAGATGATGTCGCTCCTTTTCCATATCTCCTTTATATCAACATATTCAAAATCAACATCCTTTGCGGGAAACTTATCGTATGCGATCACGTTCATCCCGAACCCCTTACATATATCGATGAACACACGGCCGATCTTGCCCGTTCCGACCACACCCACTGTCTTGCCGTGCAGGTCAAATCCCATGAGACCGTTTAAGCTGAAATTGAAATCCTTGGTCCTTATGTATGCCTTGTGTATGCGCCTTACGGAAGTAAGCAGAAGAGACATCGCATGCTCGGCCACCGCATACGGCGAGTAGGCAGGAACCCTTACGACCCCGAGTTTACCCGAAGCTGCCTTTACATCCACGTTATTAAAGCCTGCGCACCTAAGCGCCACCAGCTTAACACCCTTCTTAACAAGCGAATTTATCACCTTCTCATCAACGGTATCGTTGACGAATACGCACACAACGTCATACCCCTTCGCAAGCTTTGCCGTGTCTTCCGTAAGCTTTGTATCGAAGTATTTTATCTTAAACTTTTTTGCCTGCTCTGCTTCCTCAAACGACTCGATGTCATAATCCTTGGAATCAAAAAACGCAACCTTTAACTTCTTATCCTTTTCGCTCATAACGCCCTCCTTAAACTGTCCCGTTATTTGTGCATTATAAAATAATCATTAAGTTTTTCAAGCAGTTCTTCCCGCTGTATCGTCTTTAAGAAATAGCCTTCCGGGCGCAGCGCAAGCACCGACATCACGCTTTCCTTATCGCTCCTGCCCGTTAAGAACATAACGGGGATCGACCTTGTCTCATTATCGCTCCTTAACATCTCAAGCACCTGCGGGCCGGTGGTAACCGGCATCTCATAATCAAGCAGTATAAGATCGACCTTATTATGCCCGAGCCACTTAATGGCCTGCAGTCCCGAATTGGCCATGGCGACTTTATACGTTCCCTTAAGCCACTGCCTTACAAGTCCGAGATAATTGGGATCATCATCCACTATGAGTATGCTCTTCCTGAATTCACCGGATTCCATCATTTTAAAATACTCGGTTACCGCCGCGACAAACCCCTCGTTGTCAACGGGCCTTGAAAACGTTTTGTAAACGAGCTCTCCCGGCACGTTATCGCATATATACCGGATATCATGCTGAGCCCCTATAAGGATCATCTGTACATTATTCTCATCAAGCTTTTCCTTAAGGAAATGGAGCACATCTTCCCTGGGCCTTACGTCATCTTCCATGTAAAGGACAAGGAGCGAGATGGCTGACAGCTTTGAATTAATGTCATTTACCGTGTTCGGTACGAATGAGCAGTCAATACCGGCGTCACGCAGTTTCTTTATGAGCACCCGCACGATGAATGATTCTTTATCCCCTGTTACGATCATACTGTTCTTATCCATCCTGTCACCCTTCCTTTATTGCTGAACACCCAGCAGTTCTTCGATCGCACCCCAGTCAAAGCGTTTAAGCAGCTTTGTGAGTTTATCCATAAGTTCCGCATCCTCTTTCGGAAGCTCGTATTCGCTGAGCTGATCGAGTATCATCTCGACCGCATCGTAATCCATCTGCGGTACCACATCCCTAAGCGCCGCATATGCATCGTCAAGCTCCTCCTTAGGTATCATCTCCTTATTGCTATCGCCTTCGTCCTTTATAAGTCCGGCGAGCCTTTCCCTGTAATTGCCGTACTCCGAAAGAAGCCTCTCCGTATTGTCATCGATGAAATCCTTATCGCCCTTATTGCCGGCATCCTCAAGGCCTGCTGCCAGTTCAGAAAGACCGTTTGCACCTATGATCCTCGCCGAACTCTTAAGCGCATGCACCTTTATTATGTACAGCTTCAGATCATCGTTATCATATGCATCCTTTATCACCTTAGAATTCTCATCGATAGTATCAAGGAACAGCTCAAGCGAATCGATGTAGTTTGTAACGCCGCCGGAATTCCTTATACCGTCCGCCACAGATATGCCTTCCGTTTTATTAAGCCACATAAGCTCTTCGGGAAGTTCTTCAAGCTCCTGTGAATTATCCACGGTCTCGGGGATGCTTATCATCTCATCCGGAAGATGCTGCATTATAGCTTCCTCCAAAAGCCTGCTCTCAACAGGTTTTGAAAGGTAACCGGTAAAGCCTTTTGACCTGTAGAATCCTTCACCCGCCGTTGCATTTGCGGTGAGCGCATAAACGGGAAGATCGGGATCTGTCTTAAGTATGTTCTGCATGGTCTCTATACCGTCCATGCCCGGCATCATATGATCCAGAAATACTATATTAAACTTCGTTTCCTTAATCTTTTCAAGGCATTCGGGACCGCTCGAAGCTGTTGTAACATGTATTTTTGTAGCCTTTAACAGACCCTTTATAACATTTAGGTTCATCGAGTTATCATCGACCACAAGGATCTGCGCATCGGGCGCCACAAACTTTGGAACATAGGCTCCTTTTGATGTGCTCTCATCATGCTCGCTAAACTGCCCTATCGGCTCGGCATTCACTATCTTCTGTTTTACCGTAAGGACAAACTCCGAGCCTTCGCCGTAAACACTGCTGCAGGTAAGCCTACCGCCCATTAGCTCGGCAAACCTCCTTGATATATCGAGTCCGAGGCCGGTACCCTGGATGCCGCTGTTTTTCTCTTCATCCAGCCGTTCGTACGCCGTAAACAGGCGCTCCATATCCTCTTCCTTAATGCCTATTCCGGTGTCCTTAACAGAAAACTTAAGGTCGCAGTTTTCATCATCCTTTCCTTCAAGCGACACCTTTAATGTAAAGCCTCCCTGCTCGGTATATTTGACCGCATTCGTAAGGAGGTTTAACACTATCTGCTTTATCTTTCCCATGTCGCCGTACATAAGCTTGGGAAGCGCATCATCAACGATCACTTCAAAGGTTAAGTCCTTTTCGGCGCTGCGGACCCGTATCATCGAAACGATGGACCTTAAAAGGTTCTGCGTATCATATTCCTGCTCAACAAGGTGCATCTTGCCTGATTCTATCTTCGACATATCAAGCAGGTCGTTTATAAGAGAAAGCAGTGATTCAGATGCATTGCGGATATCATATGCATAATGCATCATGGACATGTGATAAGCCGACGGCACGTCCGATGCATCCTCACGCATGGCCATTTCATTCATTCCCATTATTGTGTTTATGGGAGTACGGATCTCATGCGACATATTTGCGAGGAACTGTGATTTTGCGTTGTTGGCACGCTCGGCCTCTTCCTTTGCGAGCCTTATCTCCTCATACTGCCTGCGGATGATCGTTGCACGCATGAAGCGCCATACGATGAAGCCCGCAAGGAGCACAAGCAGAAGGATGCACATTATCCTGAATGCCAGCAGTTCCGTTATCCGCGGAGTTTTGACGATGCGGAACGTTTCATCCTGTAAAACCGCCTTTGTGGCTTTATCAAGAACACATATATGCAGCGTATAATTTCCGTAGCCCAAATTCGTATACTCAAGCGGTGTCAGGTCGCTCTGTTCGCAGCTGATACCGGGTTCGTTCGTACCTTCAAGATACACATGCACCAATGGGTTTGTCATCGAATAATCAAGTATCGCCGGAAGTATCTGGATACGACCCGTAACCGCCGGTATGGTGTATACGCCCGCCCTGTCGGGAAGTATCTTTGTGTCGTTACAGAATATGGATTTTACTCCGATCTTTATGTGGGATTCCTGTTCAAAGAAATTATTGACATTAATAAGACATACGCCCGTCCTTCCTGCCACATACAGGTTACCCTGCTCATCCAGTTCGCTGAAAGAGTTCGCCGTGGGTGCGCTCGGCAGTCCGTTTGAAAGCGTGTACAGCCTGTAATTCGTAGCCGTGTTATCAAGCATATCCTGCGCGCTTAAACAGTATATCCCCATCGACGAAAGAATCCATATATTGTCCGTTTCATCGGTAAAGATATCGTAATTGTTATTATATGGGAAAGAATCAACATTCGTGATCTTTCCATCCTTTAAATACTGGATCGAGTTGGATGTTATGATCCAGTAAAGGCCCCTTGCTTCATCCTTTTTGATCCTTAATATAACATCGCTCGTAAGTCCTTCATCCCTGCCGATCCTGCTTATCTCTTCACCGTCTATAACGTAAATCCCGTCACCGTCGGTTCCTACATATATCTTCCCGTCATCGCCCTCGCAGAGAGTCAGGAAAACCGAATTGTTGACGACGGATGATTCTTCCACCGTCCTTACTATCCTGCCGTCCTTTATGACAGCGAGGCCGCCGTTAGTGCCGGAAAGGACGGAGCCGTCGGAAGTTATTACGGTTGTACGCGCCTTGTTATCGGGCATACCGTCATTGGTCGTAAAGTTTGTAATACCTTTTGAGGGAGAATAGCACACAAGCCCAAGGTCGTTTGTGTATGTCGATATCCACAGGTTTCCTTCTGTATCTTTTGTGATACATCTAATCCTCGTGCCCTCAAGATATGCGCTCAGTTCATCCTGTACCTGATCCAGTTTATCATCAAGGATGAACAGTCCTGTATCGGTTCCTATATACAGCTTATCATCATACCGGCAGGTCGAGTTGACCGCCTCCAGCGTAAGACCTGCTTCTTCCGTATAATCGCGGAAATTGCTCGTCACGACCTTCATGGCTCCCTGCCTTGACGATGCAAGCCACAGATTGCCCTGATAGTCGGACGTCAGCATATCTATGGAATTGTTCATGGGGATATTTGTCAGAACCCTGAAACGATCGTCGGTACCGATATAACCGGCAACATTTTCGGCTGTGATCCAGATCCTTCCGCATGCGGAAGTGATCCAATAGATCGTATTTGCGGGGGCGGCACTTATCTTTTTAAGTTCGCTGCTTTTCTTTCCGAATCCGCCGTAGTACAGATAGTCTGATTCTGTCCCAATATAAACCATTCCCGGAGTATCGGGATCCGCAAATATCGTGGATACGGTCTCCATCTCAAGATCATCGCTTGTATAAAAGGCGGCTGTCTTTTTGCTGTCTATAGCAAATACCGCTCCTTCTTTTGTGTTTCCGTAAACTATCCCGTCAGGACCCGAGACCATACGGACTATGATCTCGTTATTGAGCCTTTCGTCATCAAGGCGGCACAGTTCACCATCAGTATCTACATATGAAACGCCGCTCGTCGAACCTATGTAAATGCTGCCGTCGCTTCCCTGTGCAAACGTACGGATAGATGATGAGGTCAGACCGTCCTCATAGGAATAATGAAGCCGAGTGTGGCCGTCAAGCACTACCACGCCGTTGTCATTGGTCCCGACCCATATCCTGCCGTCTGTATCTTCAAACATAACCCTGGCGCTTGTAAGACCGTTCGTGGAATTAAGGCGTTCAAAAGTACTGCCGTCATATCGTATGACGCCGCTGTATCCGCCGATATAAACATATCCGTCGCTCGTGGCAAGGATATAATTAGCATCCGAAGTAGGCAGGCCGTTTGAAGCATCATAAAGCCTGGCCATATACCCGGTCTCACCAAGCTGCCCCGTAACAGCATAGCCTCCTCCGATGTTTTGTGACTCTGTGTCTGCCGAGACGGAATGAGCCACGGCCATTCCGAGCGCCAAACCAATAACGGCTGACGCTGTTATAAACTTCCTTTTTGTCATTTACGACTGTCCTCCATTACTGCCCCCGACCGGGTGTCGCTTAAGCTGCCGGCCTTAATGGTACCGATAAGGATAAGCATTATAAGTGAAAATGGCGGAACAATGATATAGTTTTCCATAAACGCCGGCATCATCATCGCAAACAGACCCGCCGCGGCACATTTGTTTATGTGACTCTTCGTTCCCGCATCATGCAGTTCAAGAAACCTCTTTATCATAAATACTATGGTAACACAGAATACTGCTATCCCGTGAACGATAAGTATATCAAGCAGACCGTTATGTACCTCGAACATGCCGCCCAGCCAGTCAAGCTGCATTTCATAGGATGAACCTATGCCTGTGACAGGCTGCTTTATAAAGGCACTCCATAATTCGGACCATATCTCCTCACGTCCCGATATCAGATCTTTATAAAAGATCCTTATGCTGAACACATCCTTCATTGCGCCCAGCCATACATAAACAAGGCTGACCAAAACAGAACCCGCGGTTGTTACGGCAGTAAGTACCGTGTAAAAGATCCTGTTTTTCCAAACCTTTAAGGGAATAAGTATAAGCACCGCGAAGGCTGCAAGTCCGAGGAGCGCGCACCTGCTCCTGTACCACGCGATTATATTATAGCCCCATGCGAAGAAAAATACAGTTACCGCAAGGAGCCATTTTGCATTTTTAACACCCTTTATTTCAACAAGATAAAGCCTTAAATACTCAAGCGCATATATCGCAAAAAAGAAGCCCGAGATAAGTACAAGCCCGCCATAGTTGGTATTGTATCCCTTGAAGTATCCTTTAACGTCAAACGTCCAGTACAGGAAAAAGAATCCCAGATAGCACATGGAAATAATGACCTGCTTTTTCGATAGATCGATCTTGTTAGCAAGATACAGGATAAGGATAAAATCAGCCACCGTAAGTATAGCTCCCTTATCAGATCCTATAAGGAACAGATTTATAAGGGCAACAACGTCGGCTCCCGCCATAAGATAAAAAGCGGGATCCTTAAGCATGTCTTTTATATCCATATAACAGAAAAGGGCAATTATAAGGAACAGGCTCGCAATAAGAGTCCCGTACGGCGTAACTGCCTCGTACCATTCAAAGAAATGCCACTCTGCCGTCGTCAGCACAAACACACCTGCCATCACTGCCAGGTTGCCCATTTCTTTTCTAAGTTTTTGAGCTTTTAATTTTTCGTTATCTGTTTCGTTCATGTTATACGTTACGCCTCAAGGGGATGCCTTAGAAGCTTTTTTATGATATTCTTTATTTCACAAAAATACATGATAAGAATCACTATAAAAATGATCCCGCCGATCATATAATCACCCTTAGCGTTAATTCCCATTCTATCTCCCGCGACCATTATCAATGCTTCGAGGATGAGGAGGGCATAGGCGATGTAGTCACGGGTAAGCTTCACATCAAGTTTAACATGTCCCGACACTTTGATAAAAGCCATGAAATACATAAGATAATATGAAACTGCAGTGGCTATGGCAGCTCCCATTGCACCATACCCCGGTATAAGTATAAGGTTTAATATTATATTGACCGCTGCGCCGGTTCCGGTTGCAAATCCCATGGCTTTTGAATCCTTATATGCAAGGCAGATGGAACCAAGGAAACCTGTCATCGCACCAAACGCAACGGAAATGAGAAGCGGCGGAACAAACTGCCATGCTTCATAGAAATCCTTTTTAAACATAAGGAACGCAAGCAGCCTTACGATCAATATAAGGAAGGCGCAGCCGATGACCATAAATGTATTGTAAAACGTATACATCTGTGAGAAGAATTCCTTACTGTTATCATCCTCGTAGCTCTTTGTCGCAGACATCTGCCATGCCTGTGCGAATATCCGCTGGAATACAGTGAGTATCGCCGGTATCTTGTATGCCACGCCGTATACTCCGTTTGCAGCGACACCTTTTATAAACGATACCAGATATCTGTCAGCCGCATTATTTATCCAGCTTCCCGTTGAATATGCGATCATAGGGACGCCGTAGGATATGAGTTCTTTTTCGAATTCTTTACCGCCTTCCCCGTGTTTTTTAAGGCCCACGATATCCGGCATGGTCTTATGTCCGAGGATCAGCATCAATACGGATGCAAATGAGAATGCAAGCATCTGGGAAAGCAGATATCCGTTAAGTCCTATCTTTGCTACAAGCAGGAAATATATATTGCTGAGTAATAATACCAGTGTCGAAAAAACGCTTCCGCATACGACTATCTTAACCTTCTCACAGCCCTGGAAGAACAGTATCAGGAATTCATAGATGCTGTTAGTTAAGAACAGGAAAATGAACAGGAAAAGATACCACTTGATATGCGGAGCCGTAAAGATACAGCCTATCCCGCTTCCCACCGCAACTATTATGCAGGCAAGTGCCACAAACTTAAGTCCTATACTCAGTATCTCATTTCGCTTATCGCTCCTGTCAATACCGAAGCGCAGTGCCGCTTCGCCCATATTTATAGTAAGTGCGGGGACGAGTAAAAGAAGCGTTGTCTGCATCACATCCGCTATACCATAGTCCGCGGTTGAAAGGACATTGGTATAAAACGGTACAAGAAGGAAGACCAGTATCTTTGAGACGAAATTACTGATCGTGAACAGGGCAAGGTTGCCGGTGAAGTATTTAAATTTTGAATGTTCATTATTTTTCATAATTATTAACAACACATAGTATAAATATCAGGTTTATGGCGTAGTCGGCCCAGATAAGGTCGACATCGAAATACGATTCAAAGAACACAGCCATGAGGGCACACATCGCACACAGCGCCACCCTGCTTCCTGCTTTGCTTACTTCCGCGTCATCACATTCTATGCTTCCTGCAATACCCGCATGGAAGGTTTGGAGGCGTTTGAATATGAAATACAATATCCCCGCAAATACGATCACGCCGTGGATCACAAGGAAATTGTACATCGCGTTATGTACGTTGAATTCAAAGAATGACTGAAGCTGCCAGTTAGTGCCGATGCCGGTAAAAGGTTTAAGCGGAGTTTCCGTCAGCATTGTAAAGAACTCATACCAGATCTTATCCCTGCCCGAGAAAACCTCCTTATAAAAGAACGGCATCTTAAAGTTCGCCCCGGTAGCTCCGACTACCACATATATTCCGACAAAAAGCAGCGAACCGAACGTGGCGAGCAGACACAGTACCTTATAGAAGGTCTTATTGCCCCACCATTTTGAAGGTATAAGATATCGGAATACCATAAACATGATGAGCATGATAAATGCGCCCCTTGCACGGTGCCAAAGCGACATCTGGAAGCCCTTTAAAAGGAGCATTACCATGAACAGTCCGACAACAGGCGACTTATCATAAAACATCTCAAGGAACACAAATGCACACAGCAGAGTGTAGATCATAAATGTAGCCGCGGTATTCGTATTGTACTT
This sequence comes from Lachnospiraceae bacterium, assembly GCA_017550535.1. Taxonomy (GTDB): domain Bacteria; phylum Bacillota; class Clostridia; order Lachnospirales; family Lachnospiraceae; genus UBA2868. Next base: position 18 of record JAFZOS010000024.1, on the reverse strand, counting down.
GTATTGGTCCCACGTGGT
>JAFZOS010000023.1 GCA_017550535.1 Lachnospiraceae bacterium | reverse complement strand
TCCTCTGCTTCTTCTGCCGGCTCCTCTTCTTTTACTTCCTCAGCCTTCTCTTCTACAGCTTCTTCCTCTGTTTCTTCAGCAGCGGCTTCTTCTACCGCTTCTTCTTCGGGTTCTTCCGCAGGTTCCTCTTCTTTTACTTCTTCGGCAGGCTCCTCTACAGCGTCTTCTGTGCCTTCAACCGCCGCTTCTTCTACCGCTTCCTCTTTGGGATCTTCTGCGGCTTCTTCTTTTACTTCCTCGGTCTTCTCTTCCTCTACTGCTTCTTCTACAGCCTCATCTTCTTCTAATGCTTCATCTAATGCTTTTTCTAATACTTCTTCTTCAGCCTCATCCGCATTATCGGATTCAGCCTTTCCATCGTCTTCATCTTCAGCTTCTTCGGTTTCTTCAGCTTCCGCAGCTTCTTCAGCTTCTTCGCTGCCCTCGGCTGTCTTCGGATAATACTTTGCCGGATCTTCCTTGCCGTCTACCACCAGTATCTCAACATTTGAAAAGCCCTTATCGATTATCTTATTAAGGATGAGCACGGCATCACTCGCATCCTTAAGATCATTTCCCATTGCAAGGATACCGCCGACATCTCCCGTCACGTTTATATTGGTCTCTCCGCTTTCGTCAAACACAACGTCAGCCGAAATGACTTCGGCACCTATGCTTTCATAGATATCCCTGAGCTTATCGACAGTATCGGTTACCGCATCACCGTCCCTTTGCGGATCAGACAAAAGAACTACCATCTTCCCCGTGTAGTCCTCGTACTTATCTTCGGCAAAGGCCTTATTTATATTGATGAACGCGACTGCGCACAACGCCGTCAGCGCAAATATCACTCCCTTAAATAACTTATTCCTCATCATATTCATTTATTTCATCCCCCTGTAGGTTGACATAAATTTGATACAATACTGCATATCCTGATATATGATAGCAAAAATGTGCTTCTCTTTCCAGTAGACGCACAGCTTCAGGCAATGAAAAAACGCCCTTTCAAGGGGCGTTTTTCATCATATGGTAAACATAATAGCAATATTTTGTGGATTATCGTTTCTTACAGACCAATATATTGTTTTGTTAACATTTTATGAACATTTCGTTAATATTTAATTAACGTGCTCAGGCTCTTTCCTTTGCCTGCTCCTTACTGAATACAGGTTCGGTGAATGTATCGCCGACATATATGCTTACCAGCCTGTCAGCAAGGACAAACAGCAGGAGCGCGCCAACAACGTCAAGGAGCGAATGCTGCTTGATAAACACCGTCGAAAGTATGATAAGTACCGAAAGCACATCTATACCGATCCTCATCCCGGGCTTTTTGAACAGCTTTGTGTTACTCCGCATAACGGCCTGCATGGCAACACAGGTATTGTATACATGGATGCTGGGGAATACGTTCGTCGATGTATCGATCGAATAAAGATATGACACAAGCCTGCTGCACATATTGTCACCGGGTACGAAATAAGGCCTAAGGTACAGCTTGGTGGGCACGATGAGCGAAAACACGATGAAGACGCTCATACCGAAAACAAGCATGTAACTCATGCGCTTATACTCACTTTCCTTATGGAAAAGAAGGTAAATGCATACCCCCGGAACCATTAAAAACCATGCAAAGTACGGGATAACAAAGAACTCACAGAACGGTATGAGACGATCGAGCCTCATATATGTATAATGATACTCCGGCGCCTCAACCTGCTCGATCACCGCAAAAAGCAGCAGGTACGAAATAAAGAATATAAGAAGCGGCAGGAACCTGTTAAACTTATACTTTAAGTATCCGCCGTATTTCTTCAATGTTTTGGGATCCATCACCCTTATTCCTCCGATACTTTCAAAACACACCATAGGAATAATAGCCCTTGGGGCTCATCATGTCAACAAATAATTTATTGACTTCATTTTATTCATATAATAATATGTGGTTCATATGATAAAGCATTTACTTAGATCCAAAAAGTTCTGGACGGCTGCGATCGCCTTATTCGTGACCGTGCTCATAATGACAGGTCTTGTACTCTACTTCAGCGGGCCCCTTATTGAAATGATGGCCGACAAGGATGAATTCCGGGCATGGATACACAGCTACGGCCCCTGGGGCTGGCTTATTTTCATAGGCCTCGAAGTGCTTCAGGTCATAATCTCGGTAATCCCCGCAGGCCCGGTAAACATTGCGGCCGGGTATTCATACGGCGTCCTTTGGGGCACGGTGATCTGCCTTGTGGGTGATACATTGGGAAGCATGATCGTATTCCTGCTCGTAAAGCGCTTCGGAATGAAGATAATCAGGATATTCTTTAAAAACAACGAATTTGACAGATATGCCGCCATTCTTAACCGGCCGAAACTCAAGCTGTTCATGTTTGTATCATTCATGATACCAAACACGCCCAAGGATCAATTCTGTTATGTGGCGGGATTAAGTGACATTTCCGTATTTGAATGGTTTGTGATAGTGTCGATAGGCCGTATTCCGTCAATCCTTGTGAGCACACTTATGGGAAATGCCGCATACCGCTCCGATTACAGGTCATTCATACTCATCCTGCTATTCTCGATATTGGCGGGAATACTTGCCTATATATTCTACAAGCGCTGGAGCGCAAAAGATAAATGATCTATTTCCTTCCAAACAGCTTATTTAAGTCAAAACACCTTACGTTCGTCCATGAACGGTTTATACGTTCGTTGCTCTCATCATCAAAACAGGCCATAACTACGGAACGGTCGACCACCGAAGCCGGCGGATACTGTGCGTAAAGCTGGCGGTTTAACTGATCTTTTGTGGTCAGCACCGTGTACTTTTCGTTTGATTCTTCATTATCCGCTTCAAAAAAGTAACCTATATCATTATATTCAACCGCTTCATCTTCATCATCTGCGGCATAATTCCAGTTAAGGTAATCAAATATGATATCCGAACCGCCGCCTGCTATGACCGAAGTGTATCCTATATAATACATATTCCTCACGGCGCTTTCCGGCCTGCTCAGATAATTGACGAAGGCTTCCGCGGCATGTTTCTTCGCCTCATCCTCTTCTATTCCCGCCTTCAGCATGACCCAGCCGTCAAACCATAAGTTGGTACCTTCCTCGGGGGCCGAATAACAGAGCATAACATCATCTTCCTCGGCCTGATCGAGCGTATACACCGCATCACCGGACCACTGCTCGTTTGCTATCACCTTTCCGGTCACCATATCGGCCTTACCGCTGTCGGTTTCGAAGGAATACACGTTTTCCTTGGCTTTTATAAGGATATCTTCAACAGCCTTGACCGTTTCCGGATCCGTACGGTTAAGGATCTCCGAAAGCCTTTCATGATAATCCGCAGCCCCCATAAAAGCAGGGTCCGTTATCTCATCATAGAAATTTATCGCCGCAGCGGCAAAATAAGCGTCACGGACACTGTCCTTTATGGTAATGCGCCTGAAATGATCCTTATTAAGAAGGATATCCCAGTGTTTTGCCTCTTCCTGCGTTACCTCTTCCGGATTATATACGATCCCGAGGGTACCCCACATATAACCGGCCGCATATTCACTTAACTGCTCCCCATCTATTGAAAGATCGTCAAATACCGACCTTATATACGGAGAAAGCCCCCTTGTATAGTAATTTTCCTCATTTTCCGTATCTTTGAAGCTTTCGGAATATGGCTCAAGCATCCCCTCCCGCATCATCTTCATTATCATGTACTCGGAAGGACATACTATATCATAAACATCCCCTATCGTAAGCTGGTTATACAATTCCTCATTGGTACCGAAGGTCGAATACTCAACCTTTACCCGCACGCCGTAAGTCTCATGGTACCATTCTTCAAAATCCTCGATAAGGCTGTCTGTGCCTGCAATGCATGTTCCGTCATCAAGTTCGATGACCTCGTCCTCATCCCAGCCGCCCTCATCTATGTACTCCTCCCAGTTGCATACACGAAGGACAACGGCATCCGAGCTTTCCCCGCCGCAGCCGGATAAAGCAAGTGCGAGCAGGATACAGGCCGGTATAATGCATAAATGCGATTTTAAAGAGAACATCTTCATCATACCCTTATATTCTCCTCATCTTTTCCCGCTTTTATGTTTGCACCCGCAACAACGGCGATAACTATAACGAACATGACCGCCGAGAGCGCCCATAATGCAGTTTTTATGCTGGTCTGCGCGCCCCTTGTAGCGTTTACGACATAGGTACTTATAGTATCAAATGTCGCAGGTTTCGTGTATGTGGCGATAAAATAGTCATCAAGGGACAGAGTCACTGCCGTCATGAAGCCCGACACGATACCGGGCCTTATCTGGGGAAGTACGACCTTCTTAAGCGCAAGCATGGGATCGCAGCCAAGATCAAGTGCCGCCTCATAAAGGGAATTATCCATCATCTTAAGCCTCGGCATGACCGAAAGATACACAAACGGCGTACACAATGCCGTCTGGGCTATGACAAGCGGTATATACGTGTCCTTATCCATATGCAGCAGGACTATCATGAATATGCATATCGAGAAGCCGGTAACAACGTCCGCATTGACGACCGGAACTTCATTGAAAACCTCTATCGTACGCCTTATACCCTTCCTCGAATAAAATGCTCCGATGGCGCCGGTCGTCCCGAGCAGTACGGATAAGACCGCTACCGCCACCGCAAGGGAAAGCGTACCGAACATCATGGCACGAAGCTCGGGTACCGTAAAAAGAGTCACATAATTCTGCATTGAAAAGCCCCTCACCGATCCTATCATGGTGGACCCGGTGAAGCTGTAAAACGCAAGGATGAGGATCGGCAGGTATAAGAACGCAAGCACGAACCATATGATCATATGCTGTCCGTATCTCTTCATGCCGCTGCCTCCTTATTCGATATCACCTTATCCGTAAATATGGTAAAGAATCCGATGAGCATAAGCAGTATGGCCGATATGATCGATCCGTTGTTCCAGTCATACGAATTGAAATAGCTTCCTATAAGGCTTCCCATTATATAAGTACTGTTATACACCATATCCAGCACGACATAATTGGTCATCGCAGGCAGGAACACCATGGTGACACCGCTTATGATGCCGGGGACCGAAAGCGGGAGGATTACCTTTATAAGTACCTGCCAGAACGTTGCACCAAGGTCATGTCCTGCTTCGATCATCGATCTGTCAAGCTTTGTAAGCGCGTTAAAAAGCGGCATTATCATAAACGGAAGGAAATCATATACCATACATATGACCGTGTTCATAAACGGATGATATGCAAGGTTTCCCTCAAGAAGTGTAAGTATCTCCTTAAGCGCCGTAATACGGAGCGTAAAGTTGATCCACATGGGAAGGACAAACACCATGAGGAAGGAATGCTTCCTTGCATACTGCCCCTTGGCCAGTATATATGCAACAGGATATGCAAGGATAAGGCAGATGACAGTTACCAGGACGGCGATTATCAGCGAATAAACGAGCGTACCCATGGTCTTGCCGTTTGTGAAAAATGCCGTAAAATTGTAGCATGACAGATGGCCCTCACCGTCTGTAAACCCGTAATAGAGTACGACAAGCAGGGGCATCACCACAAAAAGCACAAGATATATAAAATACGGGATCGCAAGCTGCTTCCTGTCAAGGAATGATTTCTTCAATCCGCTTCCTCCTGTCTTAACCTGAATTTCATCTTATCCTTTGGCAGGATAACGCTTACCTTATCATCCTGGTTCCACAGATCCTCATCATCGACAACATAATCCAGCTCGCTGTCCGTCCTTATCGTATAGCTGTAATGATCGCCTATATAATAGAAGGATACGATCTTTCCGACAACATCGCCTTCCTTGGCATCATCCGACATATCTCCGTCCTCGGGCTGATAGAAGGCTATGACTTCCCTTCCCTGATAATCGATGTGTTCGCCGTTTTCATCAAGCAGCCTGCCTTTTGAAACCCTTGACTGAGGATACAGCCTGTGCTGATCGACAAACATCGAAAAGTCCTTAAATACAAGGTATAAGCCCTTGCCGTCCACAAATCCGTCTATGATACCGTAGAAATTGTTTATGGTCATATCGTAAGGTATGATATGGATATTATCGGGCAGCACATTAAGCCCGACCGTAGTACCCGGCCTGTAGTGTTCAAGGCAGTGTACCTCCATCTCATACTGGCCGCACTGAACGAAGGTGATGTAGAACGTTCCCTTAAAGTCGGCACTCGTAACCTCGCCCGTAAGCTGTCCCTGACCGGCACCGACAACCGTAACATCCTCCGGGCGTATGACAGCCTCGATCTTCTTGCCGGGCTCGTAATCGTCAACGCATTCAAACTCCGTGCCCGCAAAAGCCGCCTTTTTACGGCCGCTCATAACGCCGTTGAATATATTGCTCTCGCCGATAAAGTCAGCCACAAAAACGTTGGCGGGCTCGTTGTATATCTCCTCGGGAGTACCCACCTGCTGTACCTTTCCGTCCGCAAGCACCACTATCTTATCGGACATTGTAAGGGCTTCCTCCTGATCGTGGGTAACAAAGATAAAGGTGATCCCAAGACGTTTGTGCATGCTCTTTAATTCAAGCTGCATTTCCTTGCGCATCTTATAATCAAGGGCGCTTAAGCATTCATCAAGGAGCAGGACCCTCGGCTCGTTAACGACCGCCCTCGCTATGGCTATACGCTGCTGCTGCCCTCCCGACAGGGTTGAAACGCTCCTCTTTTCAAAGCCCTCAAGATCGACAAGCTCAAGCACCTTCTTAACCTTTGAATCTATTTCATCCTTGGGCTTTTTAAGGAGCTTAAGCCCGAAAGCTATATTGTCGTACACATTAAGATGCGGGAACAGCGCATACTTCTGAAACACGGTATTTACCGGACGTTCGTTGGGCGGAAGCAGCGAAATGTCATTATCATCGAGCATTATCCTGCCCTCGGTCGGCTTGTCAAATCCGCCTATCATCCTGAGTATCGTAGTTTTTCCGCAGCCCGAAGGTCCGAGCAGGGTAACAAACTCCCCCTCGTTTATATCAAGGCTTAAGTCCTCGATAACATTTACTTTTCCGTCATAAGACTTCCTTACTCCGTCAAGCCTGATTATTGTCTTTGTCTCTTCCATAAGTCATTCCTTAATTTATTATCATGCTGTCCTGCAGCCTTCGTTGTTCTTCCTTACAAAATCGATGAATTCCGGTTTCGGAAGCGGTTTCGAGAAATGGTATCCCTGTATATAGTCGATATCATATTCAACAAACGCATCCAACTCGTTCTGGTTTTCGATGCCCTCGGCAACCACCTTAAGCTTCATATCATCCGCCATATACCTTACTGTCTTCACGGCGCTCTTGGCCTTATCGTTTACATGGAATGCCTTTGTCATATCCATATCCAGCTTAAGGATGTCAAACGGCATCTCGACAAGGTACATCAGGTTTGATTCTCCTTTGCCGAAATCATCAAGGGCAAACGTAAACCCTACGTCCTTTAAGCGGTTCATATTGTCAAGCACCGCATCCTTGGCCTGTATGAGAGCACTCTCCGTGATCTCAAGGTTTATGCGCTTCGGCTCCACGCGGTACTTTTTGACGGTGTCCATTATCTCTTCAAAAAGAGTCACACGCTCAGCCTGAACGACGGAGAGGTTGACTTCGATGTATTCGAGCCCTAAGTCCGCCGCCTCACTGCCTGCCATGAACTCACAGGTCTTTTCAAGCACCCGCCGTCCCAGTTCATTTATCTGTCCCGTCACCTCGGCCACCGGTATGAACATTCCGGGCGGTATAAGGCTTCCGTCCTTATTCCTTATGCGCACAAGCGCTTCCGCGGAAGTAAAGCATTTCCTGACGGTATTGTAAATAGGCTGGAAGAACACTTCGACCCTGTCCTCCCTTAGTGCCCGCCTTATTTCATCTTTCATCATGTCATGGCGTTCATAATCCTCAACATTCTTATCGGTGACGGTTACAAGGCTTTCCGCATCATCGCTTCGCCTGCTCTTCATATAGTTTATAAGACGCAGGATCTCCTCGATCGACGTAAAACTGTGGGCATCCTCTATCATGATCACCTTCGAATCGGCTATACACGCATCAGTCAGCCTGTACCGTGTCCTGAAGCCGTTAATGACATTTAAGATCTTATCCCGGGCCGTTGAAGTAATGATAATGTTCTTGTCAATGCTCTTGAACACGTTTATTCCCTTAAATGTATTAAGATAATCAATAAGATCCTTAAGCTTCTTCTCGGCATTGTCATCGCCGCCCTTAACCGCGGCGGAATCGTCAAAAGAAATATTGCACAGTATAAAAGGATCCTCGTTTAAGATGCATTCACCGGTATACTCGGAAAGAGCGATCGAATTAAGACAGTCAAACTGCTTATCGATATTACCCTCGGGATTCTCAAGCAGGAAATATACGACCATCATCCCGAGCGAGGCCGCAAATCCGGCAACAAGCAGGGAGTTGTTTATCGCCTGGATAACCATGCCGGCAAGCCAGATGCCCATCCACAGGCGTACCGCATATTTACGCCTTGAGAGTATCCTGTCCGAAAAAACAAAGGTGGATATCCATATGGCGCATACATTCACTGCTCCGAAGATATACAGCAGCTTAACGCTCATACCGTAGGTGAAGACGTAATACCCGTCGTTATATACATAAATAGGGTACTTTACGACCATAAAGCATTCGATTATCCCGACTATGGCAAGCAGGCTGCTCACCATTATATGCTTCTGTTTGGGCATGATATCCGAGATCGTGTATATAAGCGCCGACCAGCTGAGCACAACCAGCATGCACAGATAAAGCTTGCAGGATATCTCCACGACTATGGGGGATAGATTGTCAGAAAAATGAATCGCAAATACCGACAGTATATCTGTTGTGATATTGAAAAGCGTGATGAGCAGGATATAATAGAATATCCTGCGCTTATACAGCATAAGACGCTTGGAACTGTTATAAAAGATAAGAAGAACTATTGTGTTTATCAGTCCGCAGACCTGGACCGCAATATTCATGTATTATCCCTTTCACTACGGTTCAGCCGGGAGTCCGTATGACAGCTTGAAAATGTCATAGATGCTGTCCCACATTATCCACCTGCCTTTAAGTTTCACTACAGTAAACTCGCAGGGTTCCGATACGTTTGCCTCACCATCGGCCCTGCTGCCTTTTACGGTTTTCGTACAATACAGCCTGTAGCCCCTTGTGACCCGCGCCCCGCCAAGCGACGACGTAAGGTCGGCAAGGGCAAGATTCAGCTTATCATCGCCCATGCGGGCAAGCCCCGAACTGCCTATATCTTCAATAATACCCTCAAAATCATCCGTATAAGCGCTGCACTCTAAGCTGCTTAAGGCTACAGCCTCATTTATGACGATCGTATATTTAAAATCGTCACCGTACCTTGAACAATCCTCATCATAGCGCGCCTGACTCTCATCTATCGAAGCATAAAACGCATCCATATAAGAATCATACGAATGCAGTACCTTCCTAAGTTTTGACAGCCTGCGGGAAGAAAGTCCGTTTCCGTAGGCCGTGGCTGCTTCCTCAAACGAATAGCCGCCTTTGTTAAGATATTCCTGATACACAAAGACCGGCGTCCTGTAATTGTTCTTAACACCGGACACTGCCGTCACGGCAACAATACAAAAAACAGCCGCCGAAAGCACCAAAAGGATGATCCGGCGCCTTAAGCGCGGATGCTTTTTCTTCTTCCTTACCTTTATATGAACCCTTTGTACGGAAGGCGTTTCAACAGGTTCGTCTTCTTCTATGGGGTCATACCTGTCAAGCTCCTCCTGAAGCTTTTCGGTCTCGTCCCTGTCCGCCTTCTTTCCGCCGGCTTTTTTCTCATCAAGTATGATAACCCGCTTTTTGCCTTCGGCCATTTTACTTCTTCCTGTGATCTATGCCTGATGCAGCCTTCATTCCGAGGTTCTGGATGATCTGGAATATGATTATCAGCAGGGCAACCGTTACTATCATTATATCCGTCTGCCACCTGTAATAACCGTAACGTACGGCAATGTCTCCGAGTCCGCCGCCGCCGACGGTTCCGGACATTGCGGAATACCCAAGCAGAACACCGGTCGTTATGGTCGCGCCTGTAACCAGAGAAGTTTTGGCCTCGACAAGGAGCACCCGCATTATTATCTGCATGTTGCTCGCTCCCATTGCCCTTGCCGCCTCAATGACGCCCGCATCAACTTCATTAAGAGCCGATTCGACCATCCTTGCAATATAGGGTGCGGCACACACAACAAGCGGTACAATGGTCGCGGTAGAACCGTAGCTCTGTCCCACCAGCGCCCTGGTAAACGGTATCAGCAGTATGAGAAGAATAAGGAACGGTATGCTCCTTATAATATTACAGAAAACATCAAGCACCCTGTATACGATCCAGTTGGGCTTAAGGCCGCCTGCCTTTGTTACCGTCAGTACTATCCCCATAGGGAGCCCGACCGCATAACCTAAGATAGCGGAAACAAGAGTCATGTACAGAGTATCCCTTATACCTTCAAGAAGCATTCCGATTACGTTCTGATCAAACACCCTCTCTCACCTCCGTAACGCTGAGTCCCCTCTCCTTTAAGTAATTTATTATGCTCCTTCCCATGTCCTCATCATCGGGAAGCCCCAAAAGCATCTCACCTTTGGCCTTGCCGCCGACATTCCTGGTATCCGCACCGAGGATGTTTACCGGAGTGTTATACTTAAGGATCACATTCGATATAACGGGTTCAAACGCAGAATTCTCGGAAAAGACTATCCTTATCACCCTTTCGGACTTAAGGCTTTCCACGGGAGCGTAACTGCTCTTCTTATTGGCGATCAAGTCCCTTGCCACATCGGTCTTCGGAGACGCAAATATCTCCTCTACAAGGCCTTCCTCCACCAGACGACCGTTTTCTATTATCGCAACCCTTGTACAGATATCGGTGATCACCGACATCTGATGCGTTATCACTACTATCGTGATATTAAGCTTTTCGTTTATCTCCTTAAGCAGCGAGAGGATGGACTCGGTAGTCTGCGGATCGAGCGCACTCGTGGCTTCGTCGCATAACAGTATGCCGGGGTTTGTTGCAAGCGCACGGGCTATTGCCACACGCTGCTTCTGGCCTCCCGACAACTGCGAAGGATATGACTTTTCCTTATCCGCAAGGTTTACCGTCTCGAGCAGTTCACGGGCCTTTACCCTTGCCTTCTTTTTGGGCATGCCGGATATCTCGAGCGGAAAGCAGACATTGTCAATAACGTTCCTCTGCTCGAGCAGGTTAAAGCCCTGGAATATCATACCGATATCACGGCGCTTTATGCGAAGCTCCTTATCCGAAAGCCCCGACAGATCAACACCGTCTATAAGGACATGACCCTCGTCGGGCACCTCAAGATAGTTTATGGAACGCACCAGTGTGCTCTTCCCGGCTCCGGACATACCTATTATCCCGTATATCTCGCCCTTTTTGATGCTTAAGCTGACATCATTTAATGCGATGATCTCATGTCCGCCCGCTTCAAACCTTTTGGTAAGATTTTTTATCTCAATATCACTCATTTCGACTCCCGCAGCTTAAAATACCTATTTGCCCTCATAGAAGACAACGGCACCGTCATACTTGTCTTCGATGAACTTCTTTATATCGTCTGACTTAAGCGCCTTTACGAGCGCTTTTATCTTTTCATCATTCTCATGGCCTTCGAGAACGGCTATGATATTTACATATGTCTGAGCCGCAACCGAATCGGTGGCCTCGTATGCGATAGAATCATGTCCTACCGAGTAACCCGCTTCAAGTGCGTAGTTACCGTTAAGTACCACATACGAAACCTCGTTTACGACCCTTGCAACCTGTGCTGCTTCAAGCTCGACAAACTCGATATTGTAAGGATTTTCGGTAATATCGTTTACAGTAGCCGTAAGTGAAGCACCGTCTTTTAATTTAAGGAGGCCGTTATCCTGTAAAAGCAGGAGTGCCCTTGCCTCATTGGTCGTATCGTTGGGGATCGCGATCGTATCACCGTCCGCTATCTCGTCAAGTGTTTTCTTGGTGCCGGGATAAATGCCGAAGGGCTCATAATGGATGTCACCCGCATCGACAAGATGGGTACCCTGTTCCTCGTTAAAGCTGTTAAGATAAGGAACATGCTCCATGTAGTTAGCATCAAATTCGCCCGATTCCACCACGAGGTTGGGCTGTACATAGTCTTCAAACTCGGTGATCTCAAGCTTATATCCGTAACCTTCGAGTATCTTGGCTGCTTCCTCAAGTATTTCCGCATGGGGAACCGGCGAAGCCGCGATCTTTATAGTCTTATCATTGCCGCCCTTGCCTGCCGCGCCTGCGCATCCTGAGAGCAGTCCCGCCGTAAGAACAAGCGAAAGTGCAAGACAAATAACCCTTTTAGCTGATATCTTTTTCATATTATCTCCCTCTTTTCATATAAAAATTTAAACTTATCTGATTATACCGTTCATTTGAAAATAATACAATGTTTATGTGAACATATCCGCCACACGCTCCGCCATGAATTCCTTTATCGTTGCGTTAACGGCGGCCGACATCTCCTTTATTATATTAAGAAGGATACGCTTATCCTCCTCATCCATGGCTTCGATCGCGTTAAGCATCCCACGCCCCATCTTTAACGGGTCTGCCACGAAATCATTAAGGTCAGAGGCCCCGGAACCGCTTACTATCTCAAACAGCAGCTCGACAAATTCCTGGCGTTTCTCGTAATCCATGTTGCTGACCCACCTGTTAACGGAGGCATCCGACACATACGTATGCCTGTGAATGTTGTCGGCTTTCTTAAACTCCGTGCCCTCCACTATCCAGTTAAACGGATCATGCTGCAAAACCCCGAAATGCCTGCACCTTACAACTTCGTAGTTTTCCTGTGTCTGGAGGACCATACCGACTATCGAAGACCTGGGCACCGTCTTCCTTATCCTGTCCTTTACGGTCATAAAATCATCGCTGTCAAGCACGCCCTCGGCAAAACCCGGACCGTCATGCGAATAAACAAGCCGCACCCTTTCGCGGAAATCCGGCTTACACTTCATGGCCGCATATACCGCAAGGTTACCGCCCTTTGAATGCCCTCCGAGAGTCACTTCACTCCGTACTCCGGCCATGATCCGGTTAAGATACTGGACCGCCTTTGTCTGGGCCGGGATCGGCGTGATGAACGCCATATTGAAGTCCTCCTTCCATCCGGTCAGCGTTTCGTCGGTCCCCCTGTACGCAACATATATATATCCGTTTTCGAACATACACGTTATCGCCGAAAACTGTATCTCCCACTGGGCATCGACCATGTTAACGTACTCAAACAGCTTGACGTTTGAATATCTCCTGCTTGCCGCCATGGCTTCAAAAAGGCCGCGGTTTACCTTCTCAAACCTGGTATCGGTAAACAGCTGCTCATACTCGGGGCTGTCCTTAAGCTCGCCAATAGTCATCGTATGGTCAGCCGCTTCAAGGGGCTTATCGAACTTAAGATAGGCAAACTGCGACAGAATGAGCGAATCCACCTCATTAAACGGCAGCTCATCCAATGTCTTATCCCCGTATTCAGTTACGTAATCGGTTATATTTCCCATATATGATCCACCTAAAGATCCCTCAGATGCACACTCCCGTTCCCTACAACAGCGCGCACTCAAGCTCCAAATTACCGCCGTCAAAGCGTTCCGGCACCTTTTTGTCAATATTGGTCATTATGATCTCGTTTATCCCGCTTGTAAACGATACGGAACGAATGCCTTCAAGTACTCCGTATTTTGGGTTTGACACATCGGTCCCCGTGACCAGCATCGCCCGGTCATCCGCCGATGCGCATATCATCTTAAGTAAATACCTGTAAAGCTCCGCATCATCATCCTTTGCCGTAAGGAATGAGATAAAGGCAAAATCAGCCGCCTGTCCGTCCTTCGGAAGAGTGATGTAACCAAGCTTTGAGATAACTGCGTTTAACCTTCTTATCCATGTATATATGCCGCTGCACCTTATCAGTACATACTGTTTAACGTTTCTCCTGTCCCATAACGCTCCCGCAGCGACTATATTACCGTCCCTCTTAAGCAGGTAAAAGTCATCCGCCCTTAAGTCACCTAAGTCCGAGAGCTTATCAAACACCGGAAAAAGATTGCGCTTCCTGCCGTTTTCATTAAGGAACCGCACAAGTCCTTCCTCATCATCCTTTACGGCACGCACAAACTCAACCCCCGCTGCAGCTGCCTTTATCTTAACCGAAGGACTTATTATATATGTCTTATAGCCTGTCATCTTAACGGAATACGGCATAAACTTTCGCTTTTTACCAAGCATGCGTTCAACGCCGTCATTACCGGTTATCAATGAGCAGAAATAGATATCACAGTTAACCTTTTTACACATCTTTTCAAACATCTCATACCAGTTAAGCTGTATATCAACGCCCGGCAGGCGCTTCATGTTAGTGACATAGCATACCCTTGACTTACGGCCGTTTATGTACATAAGCCGAGGAATCGCAGCTATAGTCGCAATGACACGGCCGTCCTTTTTTATGACGCCGACTGCCGACTCATGACTCTCCGAAAGGAAGGAAATAAGAGGATCATCCCTCCTTGTATACAGGAGCCTGAGCCCGCCCGGAGCCGTATCCTCCTCCATTATCCTAAGTATGCCTTCCGCATCCTCCCGCGCGGCAAATTCAAATCCCATGTTTGTCCCTCACCCGTAGCGGCCTTACTCTTAATCCATATTTTCGCCCACGGGTATCCCTATGCGCTTATCCACCTCAAAATGAAACAGGATGTTTATAAACCAGTAGGCAAAGTTGATAAGCGGGTTCTTTGTGCGCTTAAAGCAGGTAACACCCCTGTGTACTATGGAACCGAACCTGAAGAATTCCTTTTTGTACTTCCTGCACAGTGCGCTTAATTCTTCGGCGCTCACCCTCTTTGGCTCAAATGATATCGTCCCGAAGGTATAACCCTCCTGCAGCCACCATTTATCGCATATCAGCCTGCCCTCATCACGGAATGAATTGTAGGTAGGCGTGTTGGGAAACGTCAGCAGATGATTGAACGCTATAACGAAAAACTGATGTTTCCTTGTAAATTCAAGCGTGGTCTTAAAGCTTTCCTCAGTGTCCTCATCAAATCCGAATACGAACGAAGCATATATGCTTATGCCGGCTGCGTGTATCTTCTCAATTAGCTCGTCGCGCTCACCCAGGCGCTGCGTCCATTCCTTGTTCATCTGCTTTAAATTTTCCCGGTTAATGGACTCAAATCCGATTAGCACCATCGTGCATCCGCTCTCACGCATAAGGCGCAGGGTCTCATCATCCCTTGCTATATCAAGGGTTATCTGCGTTGTCCATGTCACCTTAAGCTTCTTTATCTCGGCAAACAGCTCGCGCGCGAATGCCTTGTCGGAAAAGATGCTGTCATCAACTAGGAAGAAAAGCTTGTGCTTACAGGACTTCATCTCGGCGATTATATCGGCCACATCCCGGTGTATATATTTAGAATCATAATATTTCGCGATCGAACAGAATTCACAGTTATGATAGCAGCCGCGTCCCGTTTCGACCAAAGACACGGGCAGGTATTTCTTCTGCTGCCTGGCATATATCGAGCGGTCAGCTATCCTGTAATCAATACACGGCTTCCCTATATACCTTTCCTTAAGGGCACCCGCAGCGGCATCCTTAATAAGCTCGCGCATGTTCTCGCCGCAGTTGTTTATCATTATCGCATCGCAGTACTGCGCCGCTTCATCCGGCATCAGAGTCACATGATATCCGCCGAGCACTACCTTCCTGCCCCGTTTCCTGAATTCCCCGGCGATGTGATATGCCCTCTTTGCCGTATAGGTCTCAACCGTAATTAAGACAAGGTCGGTCTTTGTATCATAATTGATACCCTCCACCCTGTCATCATAGAATTCACGCTCAATATCGTCCGGTAAAAGCGTGTTCATAACAGCGATCGTAAGCGGCTCCATAAGCCAGGACTTAAGATATTTTTCGTTTTTCTTCTTCCCTATCGCAGGAAGTATGAACGTCACCTTCATTTTCGTCCTTTTCCCTGCATCCGAAGGTCATGCCCTGTTTTTCGAACACTTCCTTCTTAAATACAGGATTGTATATAAGATAAGTGAAAAACCTTACCGGATTCCTTAAATTGGTACGGGGTTCAAACAGCCTGTAAAGTATCGAACCTAAGCTGTTAAACCGCCTTCTGCACTCAAAACCGGCCTCAGTCAGCTCATCAGGCGTCATGTTTTTCGGGACAAAAGCGGTATAATTGAACCGGTACTGTTCATGCAGCCACCATTTTCCGTCATACAGCAGCCGTCCTTCTTCCTTTAACTGTTCATACAGCTCGGTACCCGGATAAGGCATCAGTATGTTGTACGCTGCAAACGTGAACTTATTCTTCCTTGCGAACCTGTAAGTCGCTTCTATGGACTCAAGCGTATCCGTATCATGCCCTATCGTAAACGCAGCCCACGTCTGAAGGCCGTAGTGCCTTAACTTTTCTATGGCATCCGCATAGTGATCACCTACGAACTTTTTGTTAACGCCCTTATGCATATAATCAAGGCTTTCGGGCCTTATGGATTCAAACCCTATGACAAGCCCAAGGCATCCGCTTTTTACCATAAGAGTCATAAGCTCATCATCATCGAGCATATCAAGGCTTCCCTGGCTGACCCAGCGAACCTTTAACGGTATCAGCGCCCTGAAAAGTTCCTTTGCGCGTTCCTTATCACCTACTATGTTATCATCGACAAAAAACAAAAGCTTTCTTTTCTGTGACTTTACCTCGGCGACCACTTCATCCACGTCCCTTGTAAAATGCCGCCGCTCAAAATAGACGCTGCTCGCGCAGTATTTGCAGCTGTATTTGCATCCCCTGGAAAACTGCATCAGCGATATCGGCATGTTCTTCTTGCCTTTATAGATATCGCGTCTTGTGATCACGCCCTTTTGCGGTATGCATACGGGATTGCATTCATATACTTCCTTAAGGGAGCCTGCGCGCAGGTCCTCTATCATCTTAGCCCATTTATCCTCGGCATCGCCGATCATTATGGAATCCGCATGCTCCTTAACTTCATCGGGCAGGAGCTTTACATGCATGCCGCCCATAAGGACCTTTGTGCCGCGCTTCCGGTATTCATCCGCGATCTCATACGAACGCCTTGCCGTAAAAGTTTCCACGGTGATCGCCACGAGATCGGCTTTCTCATCATACGGGATCCTCTCAAGACGGTCATCATACATCTTAACTTCGATATCCGAAGGTGTGAGCGCGGCAAGGACGCCAAGCTGCAGCGGTTCCATGCTCGCATTATCCACATACAGGCTGTGCTCGCGCCTCCCTATATTGGGTTTAATAAGGATTATCTTCAAGTTATCCTCCCATGTGATCCCGTTTACTTTTAAAGCCTTTTGTCGTTTCCCAGGGCACTTCCCTGTTTCCTGTGTATCTCGGAACGCGATATAAGGTTTATGAGCAGGAAAACAACAGAATCAAACAGCCCGCGGTGATTGACGGGCGTGCCAAACATCCTCTTTAGTATATTGCCAAAGGTGTTAAAATCATACCTTGCCTTCCTGCACCCTTCCATGAGTTCGTCACAGGTCATGGACTCAGGATAAAACATCGCATCGCCGTAACGGTAATCATCGTCAAGCCACCACTTATCAAACCTTAAACAGCCCTTTTCCTTCATGCGCTCATAAAGAGCGGTCCCGGGCAGGATCATCAGGGGATTGAAATTTGCGACCGCAAAGTGATTGCGCATCGCAAAATCATATGTTTCCCTTATGGAATCCGCGGTATCGTGATCGTAACCCAGCACGAACATCGCATATATCATGATACCGTGTTTATATATATTCTTTATGGCCGCCTCATAATCCTTAACACCGATATTCGCACTCTTATGCATTATCTCAAGATTCTTTTTGTTAAGCGATTCAAAACCTATGAGCACGATTATACATCCGGAATCATGCATGAGAGTCAGCAGCTCGTCGTTAAACGCTATGTCCATGCTTATCTGGCAGGCCCAGCGTTTCTTAAGCGGACGTATCGCATTAAACAGCTCCCTTGCAGTATCCTCGTTAACAAAAAGGTTATCGTCGATAAAAAAGATAAGCTTTTCCCTGCTGTTTTTTATCTCCCTTACAACATCTTCTATATCCTTCTGCCTTACACCCTTTGGGTACAGGCTCTTTATCGAGCAGAAATCACAGTTAAACTTACATCCCCTTGATGCCTGGATCATGCCGAGCTTTAGATATCTCTTTCCCTCAAAGCAGTGTGCATTGTTATTTACATAGGCTACGGGACACTGATTCTTGGAATCATACCTCCTCTTTTCACATCCGTTTTTAACGTCCTCAAGGTATGCGGGCCATGTTTCCTCGGCATCCCCCGTAAGTACAGTGTCCGCATGCTCAAGCACTTCATCCGGCATGGCCGATGCGTGAAAGCCGCCCATCACTATCCTTACCCCGGCCTTCCTGTACCTGTCGGCAAGCTCGTATGCATGCCTTGCCGCAAATGTCTCGACCGAGAATGCGATTATGTCGGCATCAAGCTCATCCGGGAGTGACTCTATCCGCTCATCATAAAAGCTTATTTCACAATAATCCGGAGTAAGGGCTTCAACGATCGGGAATACAAGCGGCTTAAGCGCATCCTTCCCCTTTGAGTACATCATATTTACTTTTATGAATGTTATCTTTATCCGGGGCACCTGTCTCCTGCCTTTGGAATGTCCGAATTATCGGTCATCACTCTCTCATCATATTTGTTAAAATTCTTCGCATATTTCCTGTAACCGATGTTGCATATAAGATATATGAAGAACCATCGTTTGATGCGTTTAAAGTCAAACCTTTTGAATATGGCCTTCCATGAATAGCACATCATCCATGCTTCCTCTATGCCCTTTTCAAGCTCCTCTTTTGTCATATTCTTAGGCTTGTATACCACATGCTCAACATCATATAAAGCCCAGTCCGTCTCGGTTATCCTGTCCTGTTCCTTAAGCTCGCCGTAGAACGGTGTTCCCGGGAACGGAGTGATTATCGAGAACCTCGGAAGATCGATCTTTGCATTAAGACAAAGTTTAGCAGTACGCCTAAACACGTCCTTTCCGTCCTCATCACTTCCGAATGCAAAACAGCCCATGACAAGTATGCCGTGGTCATGGAGCTTTTCCATGATCCATTCGTATTCATTGACCGAATTAACGCCCTTGTTTATATCCTTCTGGGTTTCCTGGTTGACCGACTCAAATCCAAGAAGAAGGCCCTTGCATCCGCTCTTTTTAAAGACCTTTAAGAGTTCATCGTTATGCCCTATCGCCGTCGTGGTAAGGCCGAACCACCATTTTTTCAGCGGTATCATCGCTGTGAACAGTTCCTTTGCGTACCTTATATCGGCTATGAGGTTGACATCGGGGAATATGACCACCCTTCCCTTAAACGTCTTTATCTCCGCTATAACATCCTCAACCGGCCTTGTTATCACGCCCTTGCCGAATGCCGTCGGATAAGCGCAGAACGAGCATGCATGGTTGCAGCCGCGCACGCATTCAACCGTATTAAGCGTTATGTACCTGTCCTTCTTAAGCAGGTCCTTGCGCGGTATCGGGCGCCCTGAAATATCGACACAGGAGTGACCGTAATAGAAATCCTTAAGCTGTCCCGCCGCAAGGTCGCGCATTGCCTGCGGGAAGGTCTCATCCCCGAGGCCCACCATTACGCAGTCCGCATGCTGTTTTGCCTCATCCGGCATAACGGTGGCATGTACTCCGCCTATGATAACGGGTATCCCCCGGCTCCTGAACCAGTCTGCAAAACGGTAACTGCGGTTTGCGGTTCCCGTTATACAGGTGATACAGATAACGTCTGCCTGAAGGTCAAGCGGTATCGCCTCCGCGGTCTCGTCGTATATGACAGGCTCCGCGTTAAGTTCGGCGGGAATGAGCGCCGCAAGGAGTGCCAGTGTTATCGGCGCATAATGCAGGTTCTTATGGAACATCCCGTTATATCTGTGCATCGCTCCCGCCGGAGCCAGAAAAACAACCTTCATATTCCTCCTAAAATACAGATCCGACTGCCATTACCAGATACATCAAAAGTACAAAAGCAACCATTAATCCCGACTTTTCCATATCCTTCATAAGCTTAAGCTGGCGGTTCTTCCTTATGCATATGACAAAGCTCGGGATCACCATCAGTGAAATGATGAGTGCCACAGCCCCGCCAACTATCTTAAGGTAACCCATAAACCCGCTGCCCTTTATGAAGGTTATAAGCAATGCGGGAACGGTCGCCACGGCAAATGCGATCCTGCTTTTAAGTCCCGTCTGTATCGTGACTATATCGGATGAAGCCAGTCCTATCGACCAGAATGAGGTAAGCATCGCAAATACGATGAACAGCGAGCCCAGTACCCTGACGGCTCCTCCCACCGCATCCGCCCAGCCTACGATGGCTATCTCGGTAACCTCTTTTGATGTTATGATCGTACATACCGCCACTACGGTTGATAACACCAGGTTTATAAAAAGTCCGAGCTGTATGGAATGCCTTACGGCCACGGTATCGCGCTTTAAATACTCAACCGACTGCGGTACGGCAAATATCGCCGAGAACGAAAACATTATCATCGAAAACAGCGCGGCAGCATCCTTAAGGCCTCCCCATGATCCTATGCTCACATTGTCGTTTATGTTTGCAAGCGAAAATACTATCGCCGTTATCAGGATGACCGCCATCAGCATGACCGTCACTCCCTCACCTGCGGCAACAGCCTTAAGCCCGAGCAGGACAACAAGTGCCGCGAATATATAAAAGGCCGTCTTTATAACTGCTTCACTTACGGGCAGCAATGTTACGATTATGTCCGATGCACCTGAAATATATGCTGCAAGGTTGGCTTCAAGCACGACCACGAGGATCACAAAGAACACGATCCGAAGTACCTTGCCTATCCCGCCCTTAAACAGATATGTGTTAAACACACCCAAAATATCCGATACATTATCTTCGTGGAGCATAAGCTCGGCTATCATAAGGTGCATGAGCACGCTTACGATATACGCAAGCACAAATGCCAAAACTCCTCCAAGGATACCTGCGCGCATAACAAAATACGGTATGGCCATAACGCCGCTGCCTATACCGTTCCCCGCAACGATACATGCCGCCTGTATCATACTTCCCCTGTCATTAGCCGTATTTTTATCAGCCATTAACCGAACCCTTCCCTATCATTTCATTCATGCTTCCGGTCCTGTAGCCAAGGACATCCAGGGTCACATATGAAAACCCAAGCTCCTTTAAGCCCTTATAAACGGGAATCCTTACGTCATCTTTAATAAAACGCGCAAGGTCTGCAGGATCAAGTTCTATCCTTGCGACAGAATCATGCAGCCTTACCCTGACACGCGAAAAACCCATATCCGTAATAAGCTTTTCCGCCCTGCCCGTCATATAAAGCTTTTCCACGGTGATCACATCACCGTAGGGGATCCTGCTTGCAAGGCAGGCACCTGAGGGCTTATTAAACACATCAAGCTTAAGAAGATCCGCCATTGCCCTTATCTCATCCTTTGTAACGGACAGTGAAAGATAAGGACTTATAACGCCAAGCTCCGAAATTGCCTTAAGCCCCGGCCTGTAATCACCCTTATCATCCGCGTTTGAACCTTCCAGCACGGCTTTTATCCCCATGCTTTCAGCCTCATTTATAAACCGCGTAAACAGTGCCTTTTTGCAGGTGTAGCACCTGTCCGTATGATTCTCCTTAAAGCCTTCTATCCCAAATACGTCTATATCAATGACCTTTTGCGTGATGCCATAACGCTCACAGAAATCACGGGCATCATCCGCCTCTCCAACAGGCGTCACATCCATCGATGCCGTAAGTGCTGCCGCATCATTTCCAAGCTCCAAAAAGGCGGCATACAATAAAAGCGAAGAATCAACCCCGCCTGAAAATGCCACCGCCACCCGTCCAAACGGCTTTATATACTCTCTAAGCTCCCTTAACCTTTTTTCTGCCTTTTCCCGTGTCATTTTTTCCATGCCCTGTATTTCTCCCCGGCCTGTCTTCTGTATCTGCAGGCGATGATACTTTTTCCGTGCTCATATCAAGCCGTTTGTTAACGGCAAATGACATGCCAAAGACTGCCCAAAAGACGGGTGAGGTGCATACATTACTGTCATTTGCAAACGAGATGATCATATATGCGATACAGCCCGCAAACATTCCAAGCCCCACCCTTGATTCATACATACGGTTTTCGTCTTTTAAATCAATGCTTCCGTATAAACGGGCCCCGTTAATAATATAATACAGGAAGAATGCAATAATGAAAAGCAATGCGGGAAGTCCGCTTTCCATCCACGTACCCAGATAAAAGCTGTGTGCCTTGACATCATATACATAATTGCCCCAGCCTACCGAATATGTTTTTGTTATATAGTCATCCTGCTGATAATCCACTATGAACAGATTTGAACCGCATCCGAGCAGCAGATGCTTTTTAAGAAGCGGGATACACCTGTTCCAAATGCCGCCCCTGCCGCTTAAAAATCCATCGGGAAAAATGCCTGCCGATCGTATCTTCGGGAACTTTACAAGGTTTAATCCCGATGTAACATAATAATATGTTCCGTCAGTGCAATTGGTCATCGGCCATTGCTGTTTGTCAATGACAAATGACGCAATATATATGCCGGGCTGTCCCGTCGGTTCACCTTTTACGGCAGCAAAAGCATACTCAAAACATTCATCCAGCCTGTAAACACCGTTTTCGTAAGACGCAAGCAGAACATTGCCGTTCTTATCCCAAAACCCGGGTACTATCTCACCGCCTTCGGTAAAGTCAAACCTGCAGTGGAGTTCGTTTCCGAAATAGAACTTAAATACCACTTCATCATCGTTTGTTTCTATATCAACTATCCTTCCGGGAGGAGACTGGCTGTTTCCGGATAACCTGCCGGCAATCCTGCTCCTAAGTGCAGGTACCGACAATGCCGATATAATGCCGATAACGAAAACCGCAGCAATAACCGCCAACGGTATGATCCTTCTTTTTTTTATCATCCTTAAAACAAATATCATCAATGCAGACATCAAAAGCGCGATCCAGCCCGACCTCGATCCGCTCCTGTAAAGTACAAACAGCGAAGATGCCGCAAGTATTCCGGCCGCGATACGAAAGATCCTTTTTACGGGAAGCGAAACGATCATTATGCATACCGGAAGAAGTACGGATATATACACACCTGTATAGTTTTCGTTATACAGTGTGCAGTAAGCCACTTTTCCGTATCTCATTATCATAAGCTGTCCCGCATCACCCCTTAAACCTGCAGGCGTTAACAGCCTGCCGATAAACTCAGTACCAAAGGGATCGGCTCCTATCCCCTGCAAAACACCTGTCAGCATCATAAGCGCATAAAAAACGAAGACAGCACATACGGTCTTTTTAAGCACGCTTTCGGAATTTACAAAGAAATATGAATAGACAAAGATGACCACATAAGATACAACAACGCCCACCGGCTCGAACCTGTCATAGGATATGCCGAACGAAAGCCCGGGATACTCAGAACAGATCCCCGACAATACCACCCAGAAAAGATAAGGAACAAGTAAAAGAAACGGCCTGTCAAAGCGGGGCTTCTCCTTTGTTTTGATCACCGCGTAAACAAAGACTGCCGCCATGACCGCCATCAGTATCTGAAGCGCAAATGATTTATATGCAAGAAAAACATCCGTCGAATAATTACCTGACGCAATGAACCACGGATATCCCGTCAGTACATCATTCGTATAAAGATACACGCCTGATATAAGCGGAATGATCCCGGCCGCGATCGCGGTCGGGATCCAATATCCGTCTTTTAAAAATCCTGTACTTCTTACTCTGCTATGATCACTGTGCATTTTGCCGTATAACTTCCATCCGAAGTAATCAGTGTAATGGTTGCCGTGCCCGTTCCGACAGCAGTAACCGCGCCCTTCCTGTTGACCGAAGCCACCTTGGGATTGCTGCTTACAAATGTATATGTCTTATCGGCCGCCTTGGGCGTCAATGCAGGTATGAGTGCTACTGCCTGTTTTCTCTTAAGGCCCGATACTTTAACATCCTTTGAACCGTTGTTTTCTACCGTAACACCCTTTGGTGCCTTTACCGACAGCTTAACATCCTCATCATGCATGCTGCCGAGAACCCTGACAGCAACAACAACCTTCCTGTTGAAGCCATCTGTCGTAACACCGGTCAGCTTTGCAACGCCGGGACCGACCGCATAGAATTTAAGCTGTTCTCCGTCAAACGTCATATTCTTTGCCAAGGTCACCACATTTTCATTACTGCTTGTCCACGAGATAGATCTATATGTTGCATCGGCAGGTGTTACAATGACCGGCTGCAAGATACCGGACTTACCTTCCTTTATTGTAACGGCCTTGTTTGCTATGGTAACTTTCGTTACCGGAACACACACATCAAACGTGATCGAATCGTATTTTGCCGTTCCTGATTCCGGTACTTCACCTGTCGCCGTTATAGTCACAAGACCGACACCCTTTGCGGTAACCGTACCTTTCTGATCGACGGTTGCAACTGTCTGGTTGCTGCTTGTCCAGACTACCGAAACATTTGCAGGCTTTCCGCTTGCCGCCGTAACTATGGCTCCAAGCCTTACGCCCTTACCTACAGCAAGATGCGTATTGATCTTTGCCTTGTTTTTGATCTGTACACTGTCAACGGGATTACCCACGATCACGGTACAAACCGCTTTTCTGCCGCTCCCGTCAGCCGCCTCGGCAGTAACCTTTACGGCTCCCGCACTCAGGGCCTTTACTTTAATGCTTCCGTCTGCGTTTTTCGAAAGGCTGATCACCTTACCGGCTCCGCTCTCGCTCCAGTTAATATCTTTATTATCAGCCCATTCAGGTATAACAGAGGCTTTGATCGTTGTCACGGTTCCGATGCCCATGCAGATCTTTGCTGCCGACAATATAACTTTACCTGCCTTAACCGCATCCTTAACTACTGTAACGTTACATACGGCCGTCGTTTCCGCACCGGCTGCATCTTTTGCTTTTACCGAAACCTTAAATACGGCTTTATTCTGACCGTCCGGGAGCTTAACTGCCCTGACTCTGCCATCTGCAGAAACCTCGATGCATCCGTCATTATCACCGGATTTAGCATATTCCACATTCCCTATGATCGCGGCATCTGCCGGATACGGAACGGGGATCAGTTTAAATGTATTTCCGACATGCAGCGTGATCGCTGCTGCATTAAGTCCGAGTTTTTTGATCGGAACTATAACCTTCAGCGCATATGTACTTGATATCCCGCTGAAATTATCCGTTGCCTTGATCACAACATCACCGGCTGACAGCGCAGTTACAATTCCTTTCTGATCTACCACAGCTATACTGCTGTCAGAGCTTTTCCATGTCACACCCGTACTCATGGCATCAGCCGGCTCTGTCTTTGCTGTCAGGACAAGCTTGCTGCCTTTGATCATGGTATGCTTATCGGAAGACTCCATGATCGCAATGCTGTGAGCCTTCGATCCTATGGTAACATTACAAACCGCGCTTCTGTTGCTGCCGTCGGTAGACTTTACGATAACCTGCGAAGTTACCTTACCATTGGGAACGCTGTCTGCAGCTTTGACAAGCGCCTTACCGTCACCCTGATTGGTGACCGTAATGTAGTCATTCGACGGTGTAAATGATATTGCGGGACCATATACGACAGAACTGCCCGTAACCGTAATAGCGCTGCCCGTTGCCGTAACAGCACTTCCGGTAGGTGTATATGCACCCACATCAGCCTTTAAAACAAACTCATCACCCGTGCCTATCGTCTTTGCCGCAGGATCAAGGACGATCGATGTTATCTGATCATACACCGTTACCTTACAGCTGTTTACCGACCTGGCACCGGTTGCCGTCTCAGCCGTGATCGTTGCCGTTCCGGCACTTATACCGGTCACATTGCCCGCCTGATCCACAGATGCAACCGAAGAGTCGGAGCTTAACCAAACCAGAGTTCTGTCATCATTATTTAACGCGTTTGTAAGCTTAGCAGTCACAACTGCCTTTTTCCCGGCTGCAAGCCACATCTCATCCCGATCGATAGAAACGGACACAGAGCTCTTAAGATCGCATACAGCTGACGAAGCTTCACTGCATCGGGTTTCTTTTATATTACCGGAATTGGCAGTTACCGAAACAGTGTATTTGCGATATCCGTACTCTTTTATAATACCGCTTAAGTCAAACTTATTTTGGCTCACATCATATTTCAGACTCTGGTCCTCATCGGCACCTTCAGGCAAAAAACTTACAAGATAGCCGTCACTGCCGGGTACCCGGTCCCACGTAAGCCATTTATTGCCGCCTGTTTCAGTGATCTGTATATTGGAGGGTTTTGAAAGCCTGTTTGACGGTACGGTATAATCGAACTCATTGCTGTAATATTTACCGTTAAACCTGCCTGCATTTTGAACTTCTATATAACAACCAAGCCTGCCGCTTTCCGTAAGTACCGCCTGCCTTATCCTTAACGGTACCAGATTTTCGATGTTATCCCGTCTGAACCAGTGAAGACCCTCTTTCTGATCACCTTTGACTATATACACCTGATAATAGAAAGTTGCCTTTGTGGGAGCATTAGCACTGTCAAACATGGGAGTTATCAAACCATTGCTCGCAAGATTGATCGATAACCAGTTACCGTCCTTATCATTGTTTATATCCATAAGGTCACCGGCATCATCAAAAACAGGTTCAGCCTGTTCCGGTTCAATGCTCAGATCATCACCGGTCGAAATATCATCCGCAATGCCGGATATATCATCCATATCTGTCAGATTAACGGAGATATCATCAGGTTCGCTTCCCAAAACCGACTGCGGGGATGAAACCGAAGTAACTCCCAGCAATACCGCAAGCATCAATGAAAGAATCTTTCTTGTTTTCATTTTTTTACCCTCCTAAAAAAATATTACACCTTTCTTACCAGGATATCCACTACAAAACCGTTGTCATTGTAGTACTCAAGGCCGCCTCCCTGTTTTTCCATATACCATTTGGAAAGGTACAGCCCGAGGCCGTAGCCGGTTTTCCCGTCCGTATTGCTCCCGCGGTAGTACTTACCGGCAATGAGCGGAAGGTCCTCCTTGGATACACCGGGTCCGAAATCCCTTACGCTTATGCGTATGAACTTAACAAAATTCCCGTCCGGAAGCTTTATATCCGGCGTTTCCGAAAAGCTCACCTTTATGTCCGTTCCCGCATACTTATGGGAATTTCCGACGATATTGTCGATGACATGCTCCATGCGCAGCTTATCCATGTACACAAGACAGGGATTTAAATGATCCTCGATCACTATCCTGCCGTATGAAACTAGCGACTTAAAATACTCCTCGATAACTTCGGTACTGTAGGGTTCCGGATTTACTTCTATCCTGTCAAGCTCCTCAAGAGTCACATGCATCACGTTACTCATAAGGGCGCTTATCGTATCTGCCTTCTGGGCTATCGCACCGGTTTTTACAAGTGTATCCTCAAGCTCCTTGCGTTCGTCATCATGCCCCTTAGAGTCCCCTATCGCCTCAAGCCGCCGCCTGCCCTTTACTTCCAGCACCTCGCAGGCTGCCTTTATAACAGCCACCGGGGTTTTTATGTCGTGACTTAAGGCCGTTATCATTTCCTTCCTTGCTATCTCGGCCTCCATCTCGCGCTTCTTTGAGGCCTTAAGCTCTTCACGCATAAGATCAAAACCTTCGGTAAAGGATCCGAACAGGTTGTTCCTTCGCATGGGCAGCCGGATGTCAAGGTTACCCTTGGCCACCTCCTCGGAAAAGCCGGCCAATTCACGTATAGGCTTAATGACCAGGCGATAAAGCATAAATAACAGCAAATAGCCGCATATGAGTACTACGATCCACAGTACCAGCGCGGCATGTAAAAATTCATCCTTTGATCTTTCATATTCACCCTTTACGTCGGTCCACGCGACCTTGCCTATGTATTCACCGTCCGGTGCAAGGTCCAGCACAAAAGCGTTGTCGGCATACAGTGCGGAAAGTTCCGGATCGTCAAGCCTTGTCGAGAGCACTATGACGCATCCGTATTTTGCCTCGATCTCCTCCTTGGAAAGTCCCGCCGTATAATCGTCGCAGATTAAGTACAACATATCGTTGTAACCCACTATATCCCTTTTCTTATACTGATTACGCTTATTGATATTATAAAATATCAGCAGGGCCGCCAGCATGAACAGCGTAAAGAATATCACTATCCTCTTTAAAAGCTTCATATTTCCAGATAATACCCCGTTCCCCAAACGGTTTTGATAAGCTCGGGCGCGTTGGGATCCTTTTCAAGCTTCTCGCGCAGCTTCCTTATATGCACATTAAGAGTGCTGTCCGAAAAGAACGAGTCGCCCCACACTTCATCAAACAGTACCTCCTTTTTGACGATGGTGTTCTTATGCCTGTAAAGACAGTCAAGCAGAGCATATTCCTTGGCCTTTAACGGAATGCGGTTCCCTTCAAGCACTGCTGACATTGTCGGCGGATCCAGTTTTAGTTTACATAACTCAGAATCATCCTGCCCGGGCCCGTGACTCTCCATAGCATTCCCGTCACTTACCGCACCCTTCATCTGCTCGATCCTTTTTAAGTTGACCTTGACCTTTGCAAGCAGGACAGACAGGCTGTACGGCTTTTTGACATAATCGTCGCCTCCGATGCTTAAGGCAATGAGCACATCGTCATCACTCTGCCTTGCGCTTATAAAAAGGATCGGAAGCTGCATATCCTCCCTTAACTTTTTACACACATCAAAGCCGGAGCCGTCACCCAAGTTAATGTCAAGCAGTACAAGATCTGCGGTATTTTCCTTAAAAAAGTCATAACAGGCCGCGGCAGAATCAACATATTCGGTGGATACTTCAAACATCCTAAAGTATTCCGCCGTCATCCTGCCAAGCTCGACCTCATCATCGACGATAAGACAGTTATAGTGCATCAGGTACTCCCTTAAAATCCACGCTCAAACGTAAATAACATTAAAATTATATCACATCGGGGAATCGTTAGGAATAAGCTTACGGTCATTCCTCGGTTATCATCTTTACCGGATCGAGGACTTTTATCCTCCTGCCGACAAAGCCCGAGGTTATAAGTGCCACACCGGCTATGATGAAAAACGTAAGCAGATATGAAAGCGGATATATGACAAAGTCAACCCGCTTGAAACCGAATATCCCGAACATCAGCATGCTCAGCCTGCTGCCCGAAACCTTTGACAGCAAAAGCCCCGCAAACACACCCATCAGAACTCCCGGCATGTTTGAGAGCATGGTCTGTAATATAAGCTGCAGCGAGGTAAAGCCAAGTGCCTTGCTGACGCCCAAGTTACGCCACTCCCTGTTTATCTGGGTCCTTATGACAAGAGCCTCGACAAAAGCGGTTATCATTATCGTAAGGACGGCTATACCCATTGAAAGTGCCTTCATAGCATTGATAATGGTACCTATCGTGCTCTTTGTGGATTCCTCGATATTTACCACGTCGACATCCGTGTAGATATCCTTGAACTCTCTTTCAAAATCCTTAAACGAATATCCGTCCTTAAGTTTCACATTCCAGCTATATTCATTAAACTTGGGAGTGATCCTCTCCTGACCGGCCGTGGTCATATAGCCCATCATTCCCATGTTGTTAAATGTCTGGTTAAGCCCGCATATTATATAGGATTCCTCCTTCTCACCGCTCTTTACCATTACAACATCGCCGACAGACACGCCCAACCTGTTCGCCGCGTTCGTTGCGAGCAGAACTTCGTTATTATGCTTTGGCCACCTGCCTTCTATAAGGCCGCCGCCGTGTACGTTCTCCGTATCGGTAAAACACCTTGTCGTAATGCTCTGCCTGCTCTTTCCGTGCGTATATTCAAACGACATCCATATATCGCCGTATGCATACTTAACGCTCGACATGGTCATGATGTTTTTATACATTGACTCATTGCCGCCGGCAGAAGCATCCTCGGCCATGAAACCGCCCATGTTCATCACCGCCTCGTCATCGTAGAAAAACGTATCTATCATGCCGAAGCCCGTCGTTGTCGATATCGTAAGGACAGCCGCTATGAATATGATACCTATCTGGGAAGAAAACCGTCCGAAGGTCTCCTTTAAGGACATTGTAACGGCCACCGGCAGGACGGTCTTATCGAACGGGAAATAATTTTTCTTAAAGTTATGGGCATTGATGCCGCCCCTTAAGGCTTCAAGTACGGTTGTCTTGCTGTAATCCCTGCCGAGCAGGAACGTGATCCCGGTGATGACTAAACATATACCTATAACAACGTACACTCCGATGCCCACAAATATGGGCTGGTTCCATGAAAGTCCCATAAGATACAGCTGTATGACACCTATCTTATCGATAAGCGCAGCACCTTCAAGCACTCCGAATATGCTCCCGGCTCCCGCCACCAAAAGAAGCTGTATGAGCAGTATGATAACAAGCTCCTTAACCGTATATCCGGAAGCCTCCATTATCGCAGTATTCTTCATGTTGGTCATTATGAAGTTCTTTATCGAGAAATTGATTATGACTACCGCTATAACAAAGATTATGAGCGCAAACAGCAGCACTATCGCGACAAAGATATACGGCATTATCATGGTCGCGGTCTTCATAAGATCAGACGGCAGGAAATTAAAGCTCGTGCCCGGATACTCGGGATGAGCGGCAACATATTTAAGGTCCCAGTCGATGAATTCGTTCATCAGCTGATCCGATATCTCATTTAGATCCATATGCCTTTTCCTGGCCGTATTGGTGACCTTGAGCGCGAACCTTTTATACGGTGTGGCAATGCTCTTGGGGTTCTCAAATCGTATATCACTGTATATCCTGCGCGGGACAAAAATAAGGTAAGTACCCATGTTAACGCTGGAACAGTAGAAGAAATCCTCATTGAAACCCGCAACCTTAAGATCGTATATATTCTCACCTATCTTAAGCTGGATAATATTGCCCACACAAAAGGCGGTGCTTAATGATACGGGAAGGACCACCTCATTATCACGGAGATGCGATACATCCACCGTGGTCTTTTCTATCGTCCTTTCCTCATCCGCAGCGCAGACCGCAAAGGAGTACTCGATCCAGCTCTTATCCCCCTTTTTACGGTACTTGCAGTATGTCGAGATATAATCGGTCATCTCTGACTTTTCGATATACTTATTGCCCTTTATTATCTCCGTAAGCTTTACATTGGCGGGCTCATAGTCAGTCATGATGGCTATGATGTCCGCGCCGTTTATCTTCTCAAAATTTGTATCAAGAACCCTGGGGGTGCCGTAAAGAAGCGAAATGCTTATGAATATAAGAATTGACGCGATAGCGGTAAGGATAAAGAACGTGAGCATATCCTTCCGCTGCTTTTTCATATTGTTTTTAGCTATAAAATAATATCTGTACATACTACCAGCCCATATTCTGGAGGAAGGCCTTAAGCCGCGCGTGACGCTCCTTAGCTTCAGAAAGCTTTACGTTGTTTTCATCCTTATAATCACCCACGTATGGGCCAAGATCTATCTCATCCGATATGACGCCGTCCGCTAAATATATTATCCTGTTGCCGCGCTCGGCAGCCATTAAGGTATGTGTGACCATGACAATGCTCTGACCTTCGTTATTAAGACCGGTCAGGATATTAAGGACATTCTCGGTATTCTGTGAGTTAAGCGCTCCGGTCGGCTCGTCCGCATACAGTACTTCAGGCTTATTTATAACGCCCCTTACAACAGCCACCCTCTGCTGCTGGCCGCCCGACATCTGGGTCGGGAACTTGTCCCAGTCACCCTCGCCTATCTCAACGCTTTCAAGGAGCTTCTTTGCCCTCCCTGCAAGCTCCTTCCTGCTTCCGCTCTTTAAAAGTCCGCACACCATGATATTGTCAAGCGCGCTCATGCTGTCGTTTAAGTAATTCTGCTGGAAAACAAAGCCCACGTGATCGCGCCTGAATACCGCAAGGGCGTCGTTACCGTATTTGGATATCTCGGTCTCCTTGCCGTCGGTATAATATGTTATGGTCCCAAGGCTGGGCCTGTCCATTCCGGATAATGCGTAAAGCAGGGTACTCTTTCCCGAACCCGAGTTGCCCATGATGACCGTAAAATCACCTTTATATATGGACAGGTTCAGGTTTTTAAGCACATGCTGCTGTACCGCTCCGTTTGAAAATGTCTTCGACAGATCCGTCGCCTTAAGTATCGTTTCCTTAGTAACCATTATTTTACCTTTATATCCATCCCGTCTGAAAGCTCGACAGAATCATCCCATACTACCACATCGCCTTCTGCAAGGCCCGAGGTGACCTCGATCATCTCATCATTCTTAATACCCGTTTCGATATTCAGCCTTACCGCCTTTTTGCCCCTCTCGACAAATACATAGTCACCTTCTTCGTCCGTGCCAAGTGCATCAAGGGGTATGATCAATGCATCATCCTTATGTGCGGTGTCGATGTATGTCTTAACCTCAAGTCCTATTATTATATCATCATCCGGCTCATCGAGGCTTACTTCTATACCTATGTTGGATGCCTGCTCGGCGTTTGTCCCGGTCATTCCCTCGATCCTTGTGACCTTACCCGAGTATTCCTTTCCCCTTATCTTAACAACTGCCGTCTGATCCCTGTCAATGCTGTCAATATCGTATTTGTTCACACTGCACTTTACCACGATATCTTCGGTAGATTCAAGCGTAAGTACCGGTGTACCTTCATTCACCGTTTCGCCCTCGGTCGCGTTTATCATGGTGACAACGCCGTCGTAATCGGCAACGATGCCGCCTCTTGCCATCTCAAAATGTGCTATCTTCTCACCTTCCGACAGTTCGTTTGCCGACTTTAACACATCTATGCGGTCCCTGTCGCCGCTTGTAAGGGTACCGCCGAGCGTTGACATCTTCTGGGATGTCATCTCACTCTTAAGCTCCTTTAATGAAGCCAGCTCCATGTTTAACCTCTCAAGCTCCTCCTGCATCCACACGATCTCACTGTCAAACTGCTGAGCGTATGTATTGGTCTGTATGTCCTTTAATATGGATTCCCTGTTTCCAAGGACAAAATCGTCATCATCATCCAGATTGTCTTCGTAATCGATAAGCTCTATCTGAAGCCTTGCTCCCTCGCTTGCAAGCATTGCCTTCCTTGATGTCAGCTCATTCTGAAGGGTAAGGATCCTCTCCTGCGTATTATCTATCTTCTGCTGAAGGCCCGATAATGAACTTTCCGCTTCCGAATACAGTCCCGCATTACGGTCGCCCGCCTGCCTTGTGCCCTCATAGCCGTCCTTTGCCGATTCCATATTGTAACCTGTAAGGGATATCATATATTCAAGATAATCCTCATCGTATGAAATAAGCAGGTCACCCTTATTAACATGGTCGCCCTGCTTTATATGTATACGGGATATGCGCACTTCCGACGGCGTGTAGTAGGTCTTTTCCTCGTTCGTTCCCACATTGCCGTTAAGCTCTATAACACTGTTTATGCTGCCCCTGCCGGCTATGTACGAATCCACCGCAAGTGCCGCGTTAACATGCATCGTTACCGACACAACAGCCACGGTAAATGCCGCTATCCCACCTATTATTATTTTCTTCTTATCCTCAAAAAACTTTTTCATAAGACCGCCTCCGTATATCATACCGGTTCCTCACTACGGACCCATCATACAATACACGGAGGCGTAAAGTCTTAACCCAATGCCTGTTTAATCCTTAATTAATCCTTAAATGCCGTTTGGCACTTTAATTTCTACGGTACCCTGACGCCGTATGAAACGCCGTCGATTATCACGCTGTTTACGCTCTCATCCGCACTGAATATGCCTTCATCCACATATTCGTACTTATCGGGAACGATCCCTTCACTTAAGTTGCGTATTATCTTTTCAACCCTGGGACCATGCAGCGGATTGCATTCCCCGATACAGGTTATCCTGCCCGAGCGCACGGCCTCAACTGCCTGATCCGATGTACCGTCAAAGGCAAGGACCATTATCTCGCCGTGCTTTATGTCGCTCCCGACCTTCCTGCCTTCCGCCTCGATCGCCTCGATCGCGCCGAAAGCTTCGTTGTCGTTTTCGCTGTATACTACGTTTATGTTCTTATGCTGTTTAAGGAACTGCGTCATCACCTCGCGGCCCTTGGCCTGCGTAAACTCACCCGAACGCTCATCAAGCAGGTTCCAGCCGTATTTGTTAACGGCGGTCCTTAAGGCCTTGGACCTGCCAAGCTCGGCGGATGCACCCTCGGTTCCCTTGATATTTACTATGTTTATATCACTTCCGCTTATATGGTTGGCCCTGCAGAATCCGTTAAGCCACTCGCATACCTTGCTTCCCTCAAGCTCAAAATCCGATCCGACCCAGCAGGTAAAAAGATCGGGATCATTCACATTTACCATCCTGTCAACAAGGATGACCGGTATATCGGCATCCCTTGCTTCCGTAAGCACGGTATCCCACCCGTCCTCGATAACAGGTGCCAGGACAATATAATCAACATCCTTCTGGATAAAGGTACGAATAGCGGTTATCTGGTTATGCTGTTTCTGCTGACCGTCATCATAGATAAGATCATATCCGTTTTCCGGACAGAACGATTCCTTCATGGAATCGGTATTGATATTCCTCCAATCCGATTCGGCACCTACCTGCGAAAAACCGACGGTTATAAGCTGCTCGTCATCGCCGCCCTGTGACTGCCGGCCGGCGTCACCCGAAGGTGACGCCTGTCCGTAAGTGCCGCAACCGGATATTGAGAGAAAAAGAAGAATCAGTGTAATTATAGTTAAATAAGATTTTTTCATAAAATATTAACGGGCTTTCTTGCTCCTTATAGCCGCAAACACACTCTGTACCACGATGAACAGGAACAAAAGCGCTGCCGTTAAGATGTTCGGCCATGAGCTTGCGAGCTTTCCGTTTGTCTTTACTATCGATGATATGGTTCCGTTTATCAGTACGCCGAAGAAGGAACCGATAACGTTGCCGACACCACCGGTAAGCAGCGTACCACCGATAACGGCCGATGATATCGCATCCATCTCAAGTCCGAGTGCCTGCTGAACCGAACCCGACATTGTATTTAATGAGAAACAAATGCCGCCTATCGAGCACAGGAACGATGATAAGATGTAAGCCCTTAACTTAACGCTCTTAACATTAAGTCCCATCATGGCTGCCGACTGCTCGTTTCCGCCTACAGCATAAAGGCTGCGGCCGAACCTTGTATGACGGAGCATGAAGAATATCACGGCAAGCACTATGAGTGCTATCACAACGTTGATACGTATGTAGGGAGCATTGTAAACGCCCTTGTTGTTAACATATCCGCCGAACGGAAGCTTTAACTTATAATTGGCCCATGCATAATAAAGCGGTGAGCTTTCCTGCGTTATCGATACCTGATCGGTCGAGATGACTGCCGTCATGCCTCGCGTGAAGAACATCCCGGCCATCGATACGATGAACGGCTGGATCTGCAGATAACCTACGAAGAATCCCTGCATAACTCCGAATACAAGACCCGTCAGTATGACAAGCAGTACCATTACGGGTGCGGGGATGCCCTTGTTCATACCTACAGCGAGCATCATACAGTCCATTGCCACGAGACCGCCGACCGAGATATCGATACCGGCTGTCAGCATTACGCATGTCATTCCGCAGGCAATACATATGAGCCCCGCATTCGTTATAAGTATGTTAAGGAAGGTCTGCAGATGCGTAAAGCCCTTTTTGCCGTAAAGTATGCATCCGAGACAATACAGTACTATAAACAATGCTATCGTTATAAGAAGAAGGATGGTATGACTGTTAAGATTAGGCTTTTTCAGTTTCATTTATGCCACCCCCTTTGTTGCCTTGTTAAGGTTACGCTTCCTTATGAATGCCTTAACGGGCGGAGCCTGGATAGCAACGATCAGGATGACGATTATTGCCTTAAACACGGGTGCCTGGTTTGTCGAAACACCGAGCGCATATAAGGTTGTCGTTATAGCCTGGATCGTATAGGCACCGATGATGGACCCGGCAAGCGAAAACTTACCGCCGCCAAGTGAATTACCGCCCAATGCAACCGCAAGGATGGCATCCATCTCAAGGTACAGACCGATATTGTTCGAATCGGCTGATGTGATCCTTGAAGAAGCAACTATACCGGCGATACCTGCGAACATGCCGCACACGATGTATGCAAGATGTATTATCATCTTGGAATTAAGGCCTGCTATACGGCTGGCCCTTGAGTTGATACCTACCGACTGGATATACATTCCGAGAGCAGTCTTTTTAAGTATAAGTGCCAGGATGGCAATACATATCGCCGTAATGATGATCGGTGTGGGAATGGGGCCTAAGAAACTTCCGAAGAATCCAAAGCTGTCATTCCTTATGTACACGATAAGGTCATTACATACCAGCAGTCCTATCGCACGCGCCGCCGAATACAATATCAGCGTCGCGACCATCGGTTGTATGTTCAGCCGCGCGACCAGCAGTCCGTTAAATGCACCGCAGACACATCCCATAAGAATACCGGCGATCACACCAACTACCAAAGGTACCGCAAGATCGTTGGTAGATGAAACACCGTATCCTGCAAGAAGCATACAGCAGAAGGATGCACATAAGCTCATTACCGAACCAACCGAGATATCGGTTCCTGCGGAGGCAGATACAACAAGGGTCATACCCAGTGCAAGAAGTGCTGCCTCGGAACCCCTGTTAAGGATATCTATGATCCTTCCGTACAGGATCGTTCCGTTGCTTGTCGTCCGCTGAAGCGTGATCGTAAAGAACGAGAAAGCGCCCGCACCGGTCGCAGCATCATGAATGATGTTAACGGCCATCACAAGTATCATTGCCACTACAGGTAACAGGAGCTGTGACTTCTTTACCTTCATTAACCAGGTTTTAAAATTCATTTCTTGTCACCTCCCGCTATTGATTTCATAATGTTTTCCTCGGTAAGGTCGTCGCTTAATTCGTCAACCTTCTCACCGTCGCGCATGATGATCATACGTGTACAGGTACGGAGCATCTCGGCTATCTCGGAAGATATGAACATGATGCTCTTCCCTTCCTTGGAAAGCTCAAGCACAAGCTTCTGTATCTCTGTCTTGGTGCCGACATCGATACCACGTGTGGGCTCATCAAGTATAAGGAAATCGGGATTTGTTGCAAGCCACCTTGCCAGGATGACCTTCTGCTGGTTACCGCCCGAGAGCTGCTTAACCAACGTCTCACGGTTAGGTGTCTTTATCGACAGAAGGCTTATGTATTTATCGGCAAGTTCATTCTGCTGTGCCCTGGTCATAAGCTTGAAAATTCCGTTCTTAGACTGGAGCGCGAGCATTATGTTCTCCCTTACGGAAAGATCCTCAATGATACCCTCGGCCTTACGATCGTCGGGAAGCATTCCCATACCCAAGTTCATCGCATCTATGGGCTGATTGATCTTAACTTCCTTATTATTTACCTTAAGTGTTCCGGAATTGGCCTTGTCTGCGCCGTAGATGGCGCGCGCGAGTTCGCTCCGGCCGCTTCCAAGCAGGCCGCCCACGCCTATAACTTCGCCCTTATGTATGTCAAGGTCGAAGGGCTTGATCGTTCCGGTGTGACCAAGTCCCCTGGCCGAAATCTCCAATTCATCATAAGTTACATTGTTTTCATCCGATTTGATCGACTGAAGGTCATCAAATTCCTTACCCATCATGGCTGCAACAAGCTTAAGCCTGGGAAGATCCACGATCGGATATTCACCTACGAGCTTACCGTTCCGAAGAACAGTGATCCTGTCGCACACCGCATAAACCTGATCAAGGAAATGGGTAACAAAGATGATGCCTACGCCTTTGCTTTTAAGCATGCGCATTACGTTGAACAGCTTCTCAACTTCCTCATCGTCGAGTGACGAAGTAGGCTCATCGAGTATAAGGACCTTACAGTCCATGTCAACGGCACGTGCTATCGCAACCATCTGCTGAATGGCCAGCGAGTAGTACTCAAGGTTTCTCGTAACATCAACCACTACCCCAAGCTCATCCATTATCTTCTGGGCGCGCTCGGTATAGGTCTTCCTGTCGATCGTACCGATCCCCGTAAGGGGTTCCCTTCCGATGAACAGGTTTTCGGCAACCGACAGGTTGGGACATAAGTTGACTTCCTGATAAACCGTCGAAATACCTACCTCCTGAGCATCCTTGGTCGAATGATTGCGAACGGGTTCCTCGATGCCGTCCAAATGTATCTCACCCTGCTCAAAATCATTGATACCGGTGAGACATTTAATAAGCGTCGACTTTCCTGCGCCGTTCTCCCCCATCAGCGCGTGTATCTCGCCCTTGCGAAGGGTAAAATCAACACGATCCAGCGCTTTTACACCGGGGAAAGTCATTGAAATCTGCCTCGCAGTCAAAACTACATTATCTTCCACGATCTGCTCCTCCGTTTGTTATTAAAAAGGGAAGGGAGTAAGTACTCCCTCCCCTTAAACTTCATATAGCCTGTAAATTAGTACTGAGCTTCGATTACAGCGTCGGTAACTTCAGTCATTGACATTGCATTGCCATCAACTGAGAAAGGAACGATCTGATCCTTAAGTGCATACCAGTTATCAGGAACAAGGATCTGAGCCTCAGGTGTTCCACCTGACTGAAGAGTCTTGATAACCTGCTCAACTGTAGGAGCTGCAAGAGGGTTACACTCGAAATCAGCTGTGATCTTGCCTGCCTGAACTTCCTTCAGACCTGCTGTACAAGCATCATAAGAGATAAGGATAACATCGTTGCCGGGACCATAAGTAACACCAGCGTTGTCCATAGCTGTCATAGCACCGAATGCTTCGTTATCGTTCTCACAAACTACTACGTTGAACTTGCCTGCGTATGACTTACAGAATGACTCCATAACTTCCTGGCCGCCTGCCTCGGTGAAATCACCGGTCTGCTTGTCAAGTACGGTCCAACCTTCCCTGTCAGCTACTTCACAGAAACCATCGGTACGTCCGATCTGAGCTGAAGAACCTGTTGTACCCTGGATGATAAGAGCGTTGATCTCCTTGATGCCCTGAGCATCAGCATAAGCCTTGAGCCATTCGCCTGCTGCCTTACCTTCTGTAAGGAAGTCAGAACCTACCCATGATACATACTTGTCAGAATCATCGATTGTACGGTCGATTACGATTACAGGGATACCTGCTTCTTCACACTCGCCGAGAACCGTGTCCCAACCTGTTGATACGATAGGGTCGATGATGATGTAATCAACATCCTGCTCGATGAAAGACCTAACTGCCTCGAGCTGAGCTGCAGAATCGTTATCACAGTCAACAAAGCTTAAGTTGTAACCATTAGCCTCTGAGAAAACATCCTGTGCAGACTTGGTTGAAGCTGTACGCCAGTCAGACTCATGTCCAACCTGTGCGAAACCTACGCTGATAAGGTCGCCGCCTGCGTCCTCAGCGGGTGCTGCTTCCTCAGCGGGAGCTGCTTCTTCAGCGGGAGCGGGCTCCTCAGCGGGAGCTTCCTCAACTGCTGCAGGTGCTGCCGGCTCAGCGGGAGCGCTTGTAGCTGCTGCCTGGCCGCCACATGCTGCAAGAGCAAGTGCCATTGTTGATGCAAGAACTACTGCCAATACTTTCTTCTTCATAAATGTTTTCCTCCTGTTATGAAACAAAAAGTGATAGTATGTCAGCGAATGCTGACAATGAAATACTATCCCATCGGAATATGAAAATGAATTCACAAATAACTTATCAAGGTTGGATTTTTTTCGAAATGTGACCCTTAAGTTGGATTTTTTATGATTTGGGTTGGATTTTCTATTGAGGGGTCAGACTTTATAGTCCATCGGAAGTAAAACGGTGACCGTTGTACCCTTTCCGTACTCGGAATCGATATGTATCCCGTAGCGCGATCCGAACTTTAACCTGATGCGCTCGTTAACGTTGTAAAGCCCGAATATCTCGGCTTCTTCACGGTTTCCGCCGGCATCCGAAATGCTTTCGCTCTTCTCGCCGTAGTAGATCTTAGAGCTTATCTGCGCAAGACGTTCCTCAGTCATTCCTATTCCGTTATCTTCTATATATATGTAGATACACTTACTCTCGGTCTTACCTGTAATGTTTATCCTGCCGCCGCCGCGCTTGTTCTTTATGCCGTGGTAGAGCGCATTCTCAACGATAGGCTGGAGTGTTATCTTGGGTATACGCGATAAATATATCTCCTCAGGCACATCGATACTGTAGGTAAGGATATCCTGATACCTTACCTGCTGTATCTCAAGATAGCTGTTCACATGCTTTATCTCATCGCCGATCGTCACGATATCGCGCCCCTGACCGAGGGAAGCACGGAAAAAGTCAGACAGGCTGCCTACCATGCTCACGACCTTCTGCTGATCGCCGGCTTCGGCTAGCCATATGATGGTATCAAGCGTATTATATAAAAAGTGAGGATTTATCTGGGCCTGCATCAGCTCAAGCTCGGCGATCCTTAAGTTCTCCTGCTCATCCTTTACCTGGTCGAGGAGCTCGTTTATACGCTCGATCATGCCGTCGAGCGAACGTGAAAGCACGCCAAGTTCCGCTCCGGCTTCAAGGTTTGCACGCACACTTAAGTCACCGTCAGCCACGCGCTCGGTAACACGGCTTAATTCAAGCACCGGGGAAGTTATGGATGTTGTCAGGGTATAGGTTATGAACACTACAAAGGCCATGATGATCAGTGCCGCGACTATAGAGTATGTAAATACGCGTTCGTAGAAGGCCCGCATCTGACTCTTAACCTGCTGCATGTCCTGGATCTCATAGTAGATGAACTGGAGGATGGTTTCCCTTACAAGGCCCGTAACTATCTGCACATCGTTTTCCCATATCTCGATGTTTTCCTCGTATTTATCTCCCTGCTCCAGGTTATCCCGTATACGCTGCGTATAGGTTTCCAGGTTGTCAAGATATTTTCCGATATCCTCAAGCCTTTTTGCATTGTCGGAGCTTAAGTCGGACTGTGTCGCTAGCGAATCAACGACCCTGTTGGCCTCGCTTAACATCTTTTCAAGCTCGGATTCCTCGATGGGCTTGCTCTCAACTATGACAAGATATGTCTCGTAATCAAAATCCTTTTTAAAATCAAGGGAAAACTCACTCGCACGGCCCGATGCCTCGATAACCTTGTCGTAACGCTTGTTCTGCGTCCACAGCGTGCCCATGCACACAGCCATGAAGATAAGGAGGGGCAGGATGGCGATAAAAAATGAATATCTGATTTTTGATGCGAGGGGCATGTCGCCCCATACTTTTTTAAATTTATCCAATATTTACGATCTTTCCCTGTATTGTGTCGGGGTCATGCCCTGGGTCCTTTTGAACAGATATGAGAAATAGTGCGGATCCTTGTAACCCACTTCATAGCTTATATCCGACCCGCGCCTGTTCGTGCAGCGAAGGAGCTCCTTGGCCTTGTTCATCCTGTAATCGGTTAAGTACTTTATAAAGGTCATGCCGGTCTGAGCGCTGAACACCATGCTCAAGTGATTGGGCGAGAAATTCACATGCCCCGCTATCTTGTTAAGCGACAGCTCCTCATCACCGTAGTTTTCATCAATATAGCGTTTCACTTCGTCTATCACCGAATTATAACGGTTGCTTACGCCCGCATCCCTAAGCTCCAAGGCTTTTGACATTATCCGGGTAAAATAATCGAGTGCGCTCTCAATATCCCTTACGTCACCGGATGCGGCATCAAAGGTATCTATCTCGTTCCTGTCCGCCCCTATCTCCTCGGCAAACGCGCTTACCGAAAAATATACTTCGGTCGCAAGGTACTGCCTGAAGCTGGCTGCATTCATCGCACCTTCACCTATGTTCCCGATAAGCTCGTCAAGGAAATAGCTTATCTCATCCTTCTGGCCGGTACGCAGGAATCCGATTATGCGGCTGCGGCTTATCTTTTCGGGAT
Organism: Lachnospiraceae bacterium; assembly: GCA_017550535.1. Classification (GTDB taxonomy): domain Bacteria; phylum Bacillota; class Clostridia; order Lachnospirales; family Lachnospiraceae; genus UBA2868. The sequence continues at coordinate 1,477 of JAFZOS010000023.1, read as the reverse complement.
CGATGCTGCTTAAGCTGAAGCTCTCAACCGCCTCATCTTCCTTAAGCTGTGTGCTTTCATAGGTCTTAAACCCGTTCCTCTCGGTAAAAAACCTGTGTGCATACGCATGGCTCGCCTGCCTGAATGACTGCGGAAGCCCCGTAAGCCTCTCAACCGGAAGCCCGATGCCGCCGTAGTAGCGCACATGGCCGTATTCCGACAGAAGCTCGCTTATCTGTGATATAAGCCGCTCCTTTACCGCCTCAATATCCTCGGGTGAATCCGCACGCAGTATGAACGCCTTGCCCTCTAAGTTCCTGTCAAATACAAGCGCGCCTTCCTTTTTAGCCATTGCTTCGATCTTTTCATATACGGATACGACACTTCCCGAATACTCGCTGCTCGTATGATGGCTTGAGATCACCTGGAATAACATAACGTTATACTGTCCCGCCGAAATATCGGTATCCAGGTTCCCTGCAAGCTCAAGCAGTTCGGAAACCCCAAGGTCTCCGCTTACCATGTGCCTGAACAGCTTACGCTTATCCTCGATCGAGTTCTCGGCCATTTCCGCGATATACTTCTCCCTAAGCTCCCGCTCGCGCTTTTTATCCTCGATCTTTGTTTTAAGTCCGTCTATCTGTGCCAGGAGGTCACTGCCGTTTATCGGCTTTGTAAGGTAGTGAGCCACTCCTATCGATATTGCCTCCTTGGCATAGTCAAACTCGGCATAGCCAGACAGTATTATTATCTCGATCCAGGGAAATTCCTTCTTTATAAGGCGCGACAACTCAAGCCCGTCCATGAACGGCATCTTGATGTCGGTTATCACGATATCCGGTTTAAGACGCGCAATAAGAGGCAGTGCCAGCTCCCCGTCAGCCGCCTCGCCAACGAATTCATAACCGTGCCCTGCCCAGTCGATATTGTTCTTTATGCCCTCACGGACGACAAATTCATCCTCCGCCAGAAAAACCTTAAGCATCCTGCATCCTGCCCTTATGTTTTGTTGTGCCTTTTACTATACCGCCACATCTACGGAAACCGACGGCGCTGCTCCCGACGGTTCAAATCCCGAGCCTGCAAACCCCATGGCGCCTGAAAATCCGCCGGCTCCTGACGAAAGGCTGCCCGATGACACCGTTCCGCCAAAGCTTAAGCCCTGTCCAAGCGTTGTCATCCCGTTCGCACCCTTTACATCAAGCTCCTTGAACACACCCTTAAGATAATCAAGATCGGCCTTCATCAGTGCCTTGTTCTCGGAAAGGCGGTGCTTTGTCTTTAATTTGTTTAATTCCTCCTCACTCATGTGAGGATCTATTACTTCCATCGCATCGAGCATTTCGGACATCTCGCGAAGCATCTCACCCTCGGCGTCGCTCAACTCATCCGTAAGCTCCTCGGTGCTCTCCATCATCTGCTCCGTAAGTTCCCTTGACTGCTCGATCTTTTCGTTTAACTCCTCGCGGTTCTGCCTTGCTTCCTCACGCGATATCTC
>JAFZOS010000022.1 GCA_017550535.1 Lachnospiraceae bacterium | reverse complement strand
TTTATTATATTATCCCTTATCTTGCCGGGATTGTCTGCGTTATCCGTAAGAGCCTGGTCATCAGCTATAAGTATGTTTATATCATCATATTCACCTGACTCCTGAAGCTGTACCCTGCGCTTTAAGGAGCCAACATAATGCCCAAGGTGAAGCCTTCCGGTCGGCCTGTCACCGGTAAGTATTATCTTCTTTGTACTCTCCATACATCATTCCTCCAAGGTTATTATTTAACGGAAGGATCTGTGGAAATGATCCTGTTCCAGTTTATTGCGTATTTTTTATCGTTTTTCCTATCTGTTATATTAAAACGATCCTTTATATAACCGCCAAAATAAGAAGAAAACTTAACTGCTCCGTCAGAATTAAGATGACTGCCCTCATCCGGCGTATCTTTACTGTAATCAAGTCCAATCTTATCATTTAAGAGATCGAAATTTATGTACGATATATTGTACTCATTTGCAATCTCATTTATAAGCTCATCATACGTTTCGCTCCAGTTTGAAGAATGAGCGGGAATTTTAAATAACAAAACCTGTATACCTTTTCTTTGACAAAGCTCTATGGCTTTTCTTAAATACTCCCTGTTCCTGTCGGATATTGAAACGTCATCACCTTTTGTATATATAAGCTCACCGGGTTGCGCTGCCGATACTTCACTATCCGGCAGGTATCCGTTGACGGTTACCGCACCATTGTAATACGCATAACGGAAATCATCAAGCGTAAGCTCCTTCCACCTTGAATGGAACCTGAAAAGAGGGACTATGTAATCCGCCATTTTTTCATCCTTACCCATTGATGCTTTTATACAGTTGATCTTTGAAAAAGACATCCTCATTCCGTCAAGTGATTTTCTTGTACTGGGCTCTTCAACAAAATCATCGTCGTATTTTATGAATGTCGTATCGATACATACAAGCTCAGGTTTACGAACCCTTATCGCGTCCTCTATCATGTAGTAGGATATCCACATCGTCTGTGATGCATTGGCTCGCACGAAGGATGATATACCGTATTCATTCCATAACACACGCGGATCTATACCGCTGTGTACCGTTGACGACCCGACAAATATAACATCCGAATACTTTGCCTGCGGGTAGTATTCCTGTGTGATCCTCCCATCCTGATTCTCATGGATATACTTGGGCATGAATATCCTGTTCAAGGTAATTACCAAAACCAGAATAAGCATGACCTTTAATATGGTTTTCATTGTATTCAAAATTATTGCTTTCATATGATTCCTTATCAGAATGCCCCATAAATAAAGCTCGCCGCATCATATCCCGGGCCGTAATATCCGAATACGGATACGGCCGTTATCAAAAGCGATAATATAACCCACTGCGCAGGTAACGGCAGCCTGAATATCCTCTCTCGCACGCTCCCCTTCCTTTGTATCAGGTCAAAAGCAAACATTATGATGATCGCAACTACCGCAACTATGAAATCCTCCTTCGGGAGGGAAAGATTTTCATATACATTTATTAATTTAAAACTGCTCCAGTCGGTAAAGATAAGCTTAAACGCATTAAATGCCGACGGCACATCCTTGCTTATGTCAAATATCCTCAGGAATGACATCAGCCAGAAAGTCTTGAAAACACGGTATGTTTTCATAATAACATCCGTTTCTTTTAACTTCAACTTCAATGTTATTTTATTTGAGACGGGTTCAAGCTCTGTTCCCAGCACGATAAAGACGAAATTGAACAGCCCCCATACCAGATAACGGTTCTGTGATCCATGCCACATGCCGGTAGCAAACCATACTATAAACATCGGGATATATATGGGGATCCTCTTTCCGAGACTTTCCGCTCCCTTCTCCCTCACAAACTTTCCAAGCTTTATAATGCCTTTATTAAGTGACAACGGATAGAAAATGTAATCCTTAAACCATGTTCCGAGGGTAATATGCCACCTCTGCCAGTATTCGGATATGGATTTGGAAAAAAACGGCCTTTCGAAATTTTCGGCGAGCTTTATCCCGAACATTTCCGCGACACCGAACGCAACATCTATTCCGCCCGAAAAATCACCGTAAATCTGCATGGAGTAAAAGAATACTGCTAGCAAAATGTATAAGCCCTTATATGTCTCTCGCTGAGCGATCGTATCCGATACATATGCTGCAAGCCTGTCCGCTATGACAAGCTTTTTAAACAATCCCCACATGACTTTGTAGAAGCCCGATTTTATCCTGGTAAAGTCAAACAAGACTTCCTTAAACAGTTCACCAGCCAGTGAACTGTAGCGGCTTATTGGGCCCTGTATGATCTGCGGAAAGAACGATACAAAAAGAGCAAACCTGAAAAAATTGCGCTCCCTCTCATACTTTCCGTAATAAATGTCTATCAGATACCCCATGGTCTGAAAGGTATAGAATGATATACCAAGCGGAAGGAGAAGATTTTTGAAAGGTATGAAATCTATCCTCCCAAAGTATGTAAGCCTGAACAGGTTTATATATGCGATCGACCAGTCAACATATTTTAAATACAGCAAAATACCAAAGTTAAGAATCAGACATACCGTAAGGATCAGCTTCTGTTTTTTCTTTACCGATGCCTTATATGACTTCTTCTCTTCTTTGGTAAGTTTATCCTTATTTTCACTAAGATATATTTTTTGCTTTGTTCCCCTGTTTTCGATAAGCCATGCACAAATATATGCGGACACTGTCGTTACCAGGATATATGCGAAGTTTTCGATACCGGTCATACCGTAAAAAACATAGCTTGCGATAAGAAGGATCACCCAGCGGTATTTCTTTGGAAAGCAATAATACAATACCAGTACCGCTATAGCAAACAAAGCAAAATCAATGGAAATAAAGGACATATATTTACTCTTCCTCTAATGATTTTACCAGTTTAAAAATGGCCTGTGCGGAATTGAAATTCTCGGGTACCATATGCTCCGCCGTTATCTCAATGTCAAATTCATCCATAAGTTCGCCTACAATACTGACAACATCGAACGAATCAAAAATACGCTTATCAATAAGTCCTGTTTCAGTCTCGTAGTCAACTTCCGGATGTACACCTTTTAATATCTCAATTATAGTTTCCATACTGTCCTCCTTATAAGAGATTCTTAAGCTTAACTCTGTCAACCTTTCCGTTATGGAGCAACGGAAGCTCATCCATTTTGTGCAATACATTCGGCAGCATATAGCGCTGAAGGCGCTTTTTAAGAGCATCCATTATACTTATATCATCATAGGCATCCGTCTCATAAAACAACACTATCTTCTGTTTTTCCGACACAAACAGACAGCATGCATTCTTCATATTGGGCAGAGCCATGACCGCTGTTTCTATCTCGCCGAGTTCGATACGATGTCCCATATGTTTTATCTGGAAATCCTTACGTGATACAAACACAAGCTCTTTGCGTTCGTTATATTTTGCAAGATCCCCTGTTCTGTATATCTTTTCGTTATAGTACGGATTCAATGGATTCTGCGTAAATACCTCATCACTCTTTTCCCGGGCATTATAATACCCAAGCGCAAGGCAGCTTCCCTTAACACAGATCTCACCAACTATATCCGAACGGCTTATCAACCTGTCTTCATCGTCAAGAAGGAACACTTCAGTATTTCTAAAAGCCTTACCGATCGGAATCGTTTCTTCGTCACTGTAATCCCTGTCGACTATATAATATGTACATACACCTGTTATCTCGGTCGGGCCGTATATTTGTACAAACACTGCATCGGGATAGTTATCCTTCCAATAGTTATATACCTTGGTCGGCATTGATTCCGCACCGAATATGACCTTCTTAAGCTTATCCGGGCGGATAGACTTAAAGCCCTTGAATGTCGAAACCATCTTCATTGCGGAAGGCACCCAGCGTATGGTCGTTATTTCATATTTCTGCAAAAAATCCAGAAGCTTAAGCGGTATTGAAAAATACTCAAGCGGTACGATGCCCATTGATCCTCCGGACTTTAATGTGCAGTAGATATCAATAAGCGATGCATCAAAATAAAACGGTGCCTGATTGGCTATCACGTCATCTTCCTTTATATCTATCTCGTTGCAGAACTGTTCGACGTAATCAATAAGTGACCTGTGACTTACTACCACACCCTTCGGCACGCCGGTCGAGCCCGATGTATACAGAACATATACGGGATCCGTATCGATCGATGACTGCATCCGCCGGTTAAGCAGTTCATCATCAACTGGCGTTTCGATCATCTCTTCAAAAATGAACACGTTATTTGAAAACTTTCTGGCCAGGTCATAATGTGCCATATCAGTGATGACTGCGGCAGGCTTTAAGTTTTCTACTATAAGCCTTACCCTCATATCAGGCATGTTCGTATCAAGCGGAACATAAAAATTCCTGCTGTATACCGTTCCCCAAAACGCTGCAAGCGCTGCCGGCGACTTTTCCATATATATTAGCACCGGACGGCACTTTACGTTAAGCTTCTTAATAAGCTTGGTGCCGATCGCCTTTACCTCATCAAGCATATGGCCGTAGGTATAGCTTATCTGTTCATCGAAATATGCACATTTGTCAGGCGTTTTTTCGGCCGCCTCAATTAAATATTCAAGAATGTTCGTCTTCATCATTTATTTATCTGTATATAACCTTCTTAAACGTCTTCTTACCCTTCTTAACAACTATTCCGTCTTTTAAATCCGCGGGTGCAAAGCTTAAGAACAGATCAGTTACCTTCTCACCGTCAACAGTGACTCCTCCGCCCTCAACGCTCCTTCTTGCATCGGACCTTGATGTCGCCATTCCGGCCTTAACAAGTATAGCCTGTATATCAATGGCGCCATCCTTAAGGTCTGCTTCACCGATCTCTACAGTAGGCATATCTGCAGAATCACCCGACGTAAAGATAGCACGTGCGGCATTACGGGCTTTTATCGCTTCTTCCTCGCCATGGACCAGCTTGGTAAGTTCGAAGGCAAGTATTTCCTTTGCTTCGTTTAGCTGTGCGCCTTCCCAGCTATCCATCTTATCTATTTCTTCAAGCGGCAGGAATGTAAGCATGCGTATGCACTTAAGTACATCAGCATCGGCAACGTTCCTCCAGTACTGATAGAATTCATAAGGGCTTGTCTTCTTCGGATCGAGCCATACAGCGCCCTTCTCCGTCTTACCCATCTTCTTGCCTTCGGAATTAAGAAGAAGCGTTATCGTCATTGCTTCCGCGTCAGACTTGCCAAGCTTCTTACGTATAAGCTCTCGGCCTCCGAGCATGTTTGACCACTGGTCATCACCCCCGAACTGCAAATTACATCCGTACTTTCTGTATAATTCAAGGAAATCGTAACTCTGCATGATCATGTAGTTAAACTCAAGGAAGGTAAGCCCTCCGTCCCTGTCCATACGCTGTTTGTAGCACTCGGCACGAAGCATGTTTGTAACCGAGAAATAAGGTCCCACTTCCCTGAGCATTTCAACGTAATTAAGGTCCATCAACCAATCTGCATTGTTTACCATAATGGCCTTCCCTTCCGAGAAGTCGATAAACCTGCTCATCTGTTCCTTAAAGCAGGCAATATTATGCTCTATGTTTTCCCTGGTCAGCATCTTGCGCATATCTGTCTTGCCTGAAGGATCACCGATCATTCCGGTTCCTCCTCCAAGAAGGGCTATTGGTTTGTTACCGGCCATCTGAAGCCTTTTCATAAGGCACAGGGCCATAAAATGCCCTACATGCAGGCTGTCCGCCGTAGGATCAAATCCTATGTAGAATGTTGCCTTACCGTTATTGATAAGGTCCTTTATTCCCTCTTCATCCGTCACCTGGGCGATAAGACCCCTTGCGACCAGTTCATCGTAAATAGTCATATTAACCTCCAAACTAATGCTGATTCAAAACATTCATATTCTATCATACATATATGATAAAGAAAAGAACTAAAAAGGGCCCGTGAAACGCGAGCCCTTTGATAATACCTTAAATATCGATTACAGCTGAGGACCTGCCTTAACAAGTGCCTTACCTGCATCATTGCTTGTATACTTCTCAAAATTCTTTATGAACCTGCCTGCAAGATCCTTAGCCTTTGTCTCCCACTCGGAAGCATCAGCGTAAGTATCCCTGGGATCAAGGATTCCCGAGTCAACTCCGGGAAGCTCGGTAGGAACTTCGAAGTTGAAGTAAGGGATCTTCTTGGTAGGAGCTTTGAGAACATCACCGTTAAGGATCGCATCTATGATACCACGGGTGTCCTTAATTGATATCCTCTTGCCGGTTCCGTTCCATCCCGTATTAACAAGATAAGCCTTAGCGCCGCTCTGTTTCATCCTCTTAACAAGCTCCTCACCGTACTTGGTAGGATGAAGCTCAAGGAATGCCTGGCCGAAGCAAGCTGAGAATGTAGGTGTGGGCTCTGTGATTCCGCGCTCTGTTCCTGCAAGCTTAGCGGTGAAACCTGAAAGGAAGTAGTACTGGGTCTGCTCAGGATCAAGGATAGATACCGGAGGAAGTACTCCGAACGCATCAGCCGAAAGGAAGATTACGTTATCAGCCTGAGGACCTGAAGAGATCTTGTTAACGTTCTTTGCTATCTTTTCGATATGCTCGATAGGATAGGAAACACGGGTGTTCTCAGTAACGCTCTTATCAGCAAAATCGATCTTTCCGTTAGCATCTACTGTTACGTTCTCTAAAAGTGCGTTCCTCTTGATCGCATTGTAGATATCGGGCTCTGATTCCTTATCAAGGTTTATAACCTTGGCATAGCAGCCACCCTCGAAGTTAAATACGCCGTCATCATCCCAGCCGTGCTCATCATCACCGATGAGAAGCCTCTTGGGATCTGTTGAAAGTGTTGTCTTACCTGTACCTGAAAGGCCGAAGAAGATAGCTGTATGCTTACCTTCCATATCTGTGTTGGCTGAGCAGTGCATTGAAGCAATACCCTTAAGAGGAAGGTAATAGTTCATCATTGAGAACATACCCTTCTTCATCTCGCCGCCGTACCATGTATTGATGATAACCGACTCTCTTGATGTGATATTGAAAGCAGCACAGGTCTCAGAATTAAGACCAAGCTCCTTGTAATTGTCTACCTTAGCCTTGGAAGCGTTGTAGATAACGAAATCAGGCTCGAAATTAGCAAGCTCGTCATCTGTAGGCTGGATGAACATGTTCTTTACGAAATGTGCCTGCCATGCAACTTCCATGATGAAACGAACTGCCATCCTTGTATCTGCATTGGCACCGCAGAAAGCATCAACAACGAAAAGCCTCTTGTTTGAAAGTTCCTTCTTGGCTATATCCTTAACTGTTGCCCATACTTCCTCACTCATGGGATGGTTATCATTCTTATAACCCTCGGAAGTCCACCATACGGTATCCTTTGAATTCGCATCCATAACGATGTACTTATCTTTGGGTGAACGTCCGGTGAAAATACCGGTCATAACGTTAATGGTATCAAGCTCGGTCATCGTTCCAACGTCATAGCCTGTAAGCTCCGGCTTTGTCTCCTCCTTGAACAGATCCTCATATGAAGGATTGTGAACGATCTCTGTTACGCCTGTGATACCGTACTTGGTTAAATCAAGATTTGCCATAATTCTACCCTTTCCTTTCCATAAAACTTTATTAATTTAAAAAGCACATTCGTACTCTTATAAATCAGCCAAATGATATTCTAACATGAGATTTAGCCTTTTTCAATATCTTCCTTATAATACGTTAACCTCACAATGCGGCTGTGACAAAAGCCAGCCACTTCTTCTCATCTTCATCCATATACGATTCATACAGTTTGTATATCTCACTGTTATATCTGTCAATTATTTCCTTCTGCCTCTCAGTCAGTTCGCTTACAAGGATAGCATCCCTTTCATAAGGCACCATGGTCAGAGTATCGAATCCCAGGAAATGCCCCCACTCATTATTCTCCTTTGCTATACATAAGAGCAGGTTTTCGATACGGATACCGTATTTTCCTTCAAGATAGATCCCGGGTTCATCACTTGTTATCATCCCGGGCTCAAGCGGCGGCTGTGGAACCTTATCGTTTATCCTGTACCTGAATCCCTGCGGTCCCTCGTGGACATTTAACATCGCACCCACTCCGTGCCCGGTTCCGTGCCTGTAATCAATGTACCTCTCCCACACCGGACGCCTTGCAAGTATATCAAGGTTCTCACCCCTTGTTCCGTCAAGGAATACCGCATCGGCAAGGTCAAGCATCCCCTTAAGGACAGCCGTGTAATCTGACTTCATTTCATCATTTAGCGGGCCCAGTGCTATCGTCCTTGTTACATCCGTTGTAGCGCCGTCGTACTGGCCGCCCGAATCCACAAGCAGGAAGCCCTCGGGTATTAGTACCCTGCTTCCTTCTTTCGCAGGACTGTAATGTATCATCGCCGCATTATCCCCGTATGCCGCGATCGTCTCAAAACTTAATCCCCTGTTCCCGGTTATTTCATAACGCATATTGTCAAGCAGCAAAGCTGCGTCATGCTCATTTATCGTTTGTCCGCTCTCGCGGCTTTCCTTTACAAGCTTCTTTATCCTGTATATAAACCTTGTGACGGCAAGTCCGTCTTTTTTATGAAAGTCCCTTGCAAGGCGGCACTCACATTCATTCTTTAAATGTTTCCTTATATAATTCCATGAAGGGCGGTTTAACACATCCTTTTCGTTTATCAGTCTGTAGACGTGAGCATTCAGTGTCTTAAGGTCACACAATACCTTTGTATCCTTATGATCCCTTATATGATCGTCAAATCCCGCAAGATCACGGACATCAACGCCGTATGTCTTAAGTGTATCCTTAAGTTCATCGCTAATATACCTTAAATCAGCAAACAGGAATGCCGTATTTTTATCTACAAATCCGTACGATTCCGCCACGGGATTATATACTATGTCATCTCCCCTAATATTAAAGACCCACATCACATCACTCAGATCCGAAATGATCACCGCATCAACAGCATACTCATCAAGTTTCCCGCGGATCTCGCACAGCTTGTCCGTAACGCTCCTTCCCGACAGATCATCCTTAAGTGCATAAATTTCCTTATGCCTCTTATCGGGACGGCTTGACCAGACATTTTTACATAAGTCAGAATCAGTCACCGTACAGCCATGCTTTTCACACATCTTTTTAAGCCTTAGGTATGAACCGGCATCCATAAGCCTTAAGTCAGTCCCTATATTTAGAACCTTTCCGCATTTTTTTAAATCCTTTGCGAGTTCCTGAGTGTATTCAAATATATCCTTAACGCCCTTCTCACCGGATCTGTGCAGTGATATACCGCTTCCCTTAAGCTCAGCTTCAGCCTGAATGTAATATCTGCCATCCGTCCACAGCCCCGCCTCATTCTGTGTTATGAGAAGGGAACCTGCAGATCCTGTAAACCCCGACAGATATTCCCTGAACCCGTAATGATCGTCAATGTATTCCGACCCATGTTCATCCGAAGTAAAAACGAGGGCCGCATCGATCCCCCGCTTACTCATTTCTTTCCTTAAAGATAAAAGCCTGTCCCTGTTTTCTTTTCCCATATCAACACCAAACCTTAACCATGCGGATTTTCATTGCTGTTTCCCCGTTTCGCTTGAAACAAATTCGGAATAACTCTTCCCGGTGTGTTTTTTAAAACACCTTCCGAAATAATTCGGATCCGGTATCCCTACCTCCGCAGAAGTCCTGAACATTTTAACGCCTTCTCCGGCGAGCTTCATAGCCTTGTTCATCCTCAGTTCCGTCAGATATTCCACAAAATTCTTACCGGTCTCCTGTTTAAACCTGCGAGAAAGATAACTCGAACTGAAGCCGAAATGCTGAGCCGTAAATGCAAGGTTAAGCTTTGGGTCGGTAAAGTTCTCATCAAGATATTTGCGTATAATTTCCATCCCTCCGGGGTCCTGGGAAGGTTCGGCAAAGGTTTCATCCAAATTATCCGCATATGCAACGCCCTCCCTGTCAAGCTTCTCCCTTGCCCTTTCAAGGGTCTTTAACACTTCCGCCCTTACCATGGGTTTTAACATATAATCAAATACGGGAAGGCTCACGCATTTCCTTGCATATTCGAATTTATCAATAGCTGTCATTATTATGATGATAAGCCCCGGATATCTGTCTTTGGCAACTTCGGTAAATTCGATACCGTCCATGAAAGGCATTGAGATATCCACGAAAACTATGTCGGGTTTGATATCATCGATAATATTGATCGCCTCGATGCCGCTTGCCGCCTCTCCGACCACCTCCATGTCGATACTGTCCCATGCGATGCCTGCTCGCATCAGCTTACGCGCTGATTCCTCATCATCTATTATCATTACCCTGTATATCCTGCCCATCATTACCTCCTTGCAGAGCCTGATATTATCAGTTCAACCTCAGTGTATTCACCGATCTCGCTTTTTATATTTACGACATCATCCGTCCCGCAATAATTCCTGATCCTTGAGATCGTATCCCACAGTCCGAAGCTTTTATCGCTGCCATCCGCATCGTCACCCGTGCGCACACGCGTAAGCTCCTTTATCTTGTCCTCACTCATCCCGACACCGGTATCCATAACCTTTATATGCAGCTTTCCTTCCGAAACGAAGCTGCTTATCTTTATTATACCCTTCTCGCCCTTTTGCCTTATGCCGTGATACACGCTGTTTTCAACAAGCGGCTGAAGTATAAGCTTTGGAACTGTATAGTTGCAGGTATCTGCGGGGATATCATATACATCCTCTATTATATCACCATATCTAAGCTTAAGGAGCGAAAGATAGTCCTTAACTATGTGTACCTCCCGTTCAAGCGGTATCTCGGAGCTTCCCTTGCTCAAAAAATCCCTGTAAAAGCTTCCAAGAGTTTCAAGCGCATCATGAACATCGTCTGCCCCTGCATCCAGTGCCAGAAATCCGATGGTCTCAAGAGAATTATAGAGAAAATGCGGCTTGATCTGCTCATTAAGTACCCGCATCTCAGCTTCTCTTAAGTTCTTTTCATTGTCCATTAAGGCAGCGATAAGGTCCTTAACATGTAATACAAGGTTATTGTAACCATCCTTTAACATATTAAGTTCCCTGTATGGCGGGTCCGTTTCGATAAGAGTAAGTTCTCCGGATTGTCTGTTCTTATCCATCAGTTTTGAAAAACTGTTTACCGGCCTTGTAAGTTTCCTTGTCAACAGACCCGCAAAAAAGAGGACTGCGGCCAGAAGGAACAGCATCAGGAATAAAAGTACCTGTACTACCCCATAAGGCATTCCGGCAGTGCCGTAAGGTGCCTTTCTTAGTATGGCGATCGGCAGATCACCGGCGCGGCATGCGGAGACAAGCCATTTTCCGTTTTCATCTTCTATCGTATTGTGTCGGATCTCACCATCCGAAACATTGTATGAATAACTTTTACCTACATCCCTGTTACCTGCGATAAATGTACCGTCAAAACCCATTATACATATATTGTCGTAATCGGGGGTGTTAAGCATCAGGGAAAACACTTCGGATGAAATGTTCATGAGCATGATACCTGTCCTTTTCTGGGTAAGGACATCGTTTATCTCTCTGGTTATCGTGATGACAGGCTTTCCGTCATTCCTCACGCAGGCACCGTTTCCGTTAAACATTATGACTGCGCGTCCCCTTGAATCAAGTATCTCTTTGCGCCACGTATCAGAGTTCATAATGTCATGATCATATGTATAGGATATCCTGTCGGTTGCCATCATTATCATATCGTCCCTTACAACGATCACACAATCAGCGCCCTCGGTTACATACAGTATGTCAAGTACACCGTACCTTGCATCATTTATCATACCCATGTCAACATTATCTGCATCAGCCCTTAAAAACGTGACAAGCCTGTCATCTGTTATGATAAGCCTCGACACCTGCGAGTAATTAACGATACTTGCCGTTATACTGTCGGAAAGCGTCCTTAATACCCTTTCGGAATTACTAATCTCATATTCCCTTCGCTCTTTGGCGATTATTAAGAATATAGAGCAGGTAAAAGCCGCAAGCACAAGGATTATCAGTGTGATGATAGACCTGTTCAGTGTGCCGGATAATGATTTTTTATTCTTTGCTCCCATGACCTTATATCCGCGTAGTTTATTATTACCTAAAAAGAATAACATAAATAACCCGGCTTGAACAAGCCGGGTTATCATTATCAGCTTTTAGAAACAGGTCATTATCCCTTTACCGCACCCGCGATAAAGCTGTCCTGAATCCTCCTGCAAAGGAAAATGTATACTATCAGTGTAGGGAATGTTGCGATAACAAGCGCAGCGCCTATCGGACCCCAGTCGGTTGTATATGCTCCCGAAAGGGCCTTGATACCTACAGGCAGAGTCCTGTGTGCCGAATCCGAAATGAACACATTGGCAAACATGAACTCATTCCAGCACTGAAGGAATGCATAAATACCTATTGTTGCATATGCAGGCTTAAGAAGCGGTACGATTATCCTTCCGAAAGTACCCCACAAACCGCATCCGTCTATCCTTGCCGCCTCATCGAGATCGTACGGTATATCTACCATGAATCCGGTACATATAAGTATCGACATTGACAGAGTAAAAGCCGAGTACGGTATAATAAGCGTTGAATAATGATTTAACCAGTGAAGCTTTGACAAAACTACATATACCGGAACGATCGATGCCTGAAGCGGTATTGTAAGTCCGAGCATGAAGAATGCGTTTGTCAGCTCGGCGCCCCTCCACTTAATACGCGTCAACGCATATGTGGCCATCATGGCCGCGGCAAGCGATATAAATATGGAAACAGTGGTTACCAATACGCTGTTGACAAAATACAGACCCATGTTTCCTGTGTTCATGGCTGATACATAGTTGGACCACAGCCATTCCTTCGGCAATCCCACTACATTGGCTCCGAATATCTCCTCATTGGATTTAAGCGAAAAAGTGAACATAAAATAAATAGGAAAGATATTTATAAATGCCCATACCACAAGGAGGATATAAACAAAAACCTTGACTGCAGGATTAGATTTTTTTAATGTATAACGTTCCTCTAATTGCACCTTAAGTTCCTCCTTATACTTCTTTTTCCTTAAATGCCCAGGATATTGCCAACGCAAAGGCAAAACACAGTATTATCAGCATGACTGATATCGTAGAACCCATACCGTACCTGTTCCTTAAGAACAGCATGTCCTCAAGCAGCGTACTCGGAACTTCCGTTTTGTGCGTAGGTCCGGCATTTGTTATGATGCGGACAAGGTCGTATGTCTTAAGCGAACCTGTAACCGCGAAGATAACGCTGGTCCTTATTATAGGTTTTATGGTGGGGATGACCACATACCAGTCAACCTGCCAGTTGGTAGCTCCATCAAGCATTGCCGCTTCACGGAGATCTGCCGACACACCCTTTACACCGGCATACATAAGAAGCATATGATATCCTACATACTGCCATATGGTCGGAACAACTACCGATCCCATAGCCGTTTTGGGATCCCCGACCCAGATATGCTTCCAGTCCGCGTGCCCCAATGCCTCCAGTGCCCTGTTTAAGATACCATAATCGGGATTGTATATTTTAAGCCATAACTGACCTATAACAACGGTGGAAATAAGTACCGGCATGAAATATACAGTAAGGAAAAACCTTTCACCCTTATACTTGCGTCCTAAAAGAAGCGCCAGCAAAAGCGAAAAAGGAAGCTGTATAAACACTGAAAAGAATGCGATTATCAATGCATTCTTAAGTGATGTCATCCAATTGATCGATCCGCTTGTGAACAGATCTTTATAGTTTTTTAATCCGATGAAAGTTCCCGGTGTGAAACCGTTCCACTTCTGAAAACTCCTGAATATGGACACGGCAATGGGGGCGATCAGAATGCCCACGAAAAGAAGGATACCGGGAAGCAGGAACAGAAAGATATCCAATCCCTTTCTGAAATTCGTGTTCTTCGACTTTTTATTGTTTTCAGCCATATTAAAATACCTTCCGTATGCCCAAATTTATAAAACCCCTCCCTTGCCGCCGGGCAAGGGAAGGGGTAAAGATCATATTACCTTAAATCGCTTGCAAGGCCCTCAATGAAGCCTGCACCGTCGATAGCTGAACCGTAAACCTGGTCAACATATGAAAGGTAAACCTGAGCGTCATCAGCTGTCATAGCCGTATCACCGAACAGTACCATTGAATCAGCGTTAGCAACGATCTCAGATACAGTCTGGGTCAGAGGATTAACAGCACTTGTGTCGCCGAAAGGTGTCCAAGCGGGAAGTCCGCAGCCATCAAGATAACCATAGTGGCAGATAAGCCTTCCGAGCTGCATAGCGTAATCAGCTGCTCTCTCAGCATTAGGTGAAGAAGCTGCTACAGCAAGTGTATCCGAAGGACCACCGATAAGCTGACCAAGCTTTGACTTGCTTGCATCGATTACAGGGAACTCAGCAACTTTAACTTTATCCTTGAACTCATCGTTGCCTGCGAAGTCAGCACAGTTCCATGTACCATTCATGTAGAATGCATACTTGCCAGCCATGAAGTTAGCCTTAACTTCGTCGTTTGTAAGACCGATACCGGCGGGATCGAAGTATTCCTTCTTGATCATTTCCTGGAAAGTATCAACTGCCTGAGCAACGCCCTGGTTATTCCATGTTGCACCGTTAACGAAGATGTTGTTAAGCTCTTCAGCGCCAACGCTCTTCTCGATGATAGACTCAAGGTACTCGGTTACACACCATGTCTCCTTACCGGCGCAGCCGAAAGGAATGATGCCCTTAGCCTTTAAGTCGTCACAGCACTTGATGAAGTCCTCATATGTTCCGGGGATCTCATCGTATCCAGCTTCCTTAAGAAGGTCCATGTTAGCGAACAGACCAACGATGTTCATTGTAAGCGGAACACCGTAGTGCTTGCCTTCGTAAGTAGAGTTACCAAGCATAACTACAGGAAGCTCATCCTTGTAGTTCTGGTATACATCGTCAAGGCAGTAAACCTTACCTGCGTTAACGAAATCGCCAAGGAATGCACATGACCATGTGAAGAAGAT
>JAFZOS010000021.1 GCA_017550535.1 Lachnospiraceae bacterium | reverse complement strand
TAACGCAGAACACCGCACCTTCACCCGAACCGACTACTTTCGGCGGAGGACTGAGGGGCGTATCACCGCTTACAAGCAGGGTTGAATCAAGGCAGATAAAGATACCCGATTTCCTTAAAAAATAATCAAAACAGATATAAGTATAAGATCGAGCGGGGCAGCCTGCTCGATCTTCTTATGTAAGGAGATAACATGATAGACCACACCACGATATTACCGTTTAATCATTATAAAAAGGGCAAGCCGTTTACCGGAAGCCTTGAAGGTACGAGGTACCGGATAATAAAGGAAGCGGCAAAGGATGAGGATGATACGGATAAATTCCGTGTTGACACATGGCCTGAGCCGTTATGCTATGAGGCTACCGATCCCGGGAAGATAACCACTCAGTATTTTTCGTTTACGGAAGGCGGCTACGGCGACGTAATAGATTATCTTAACGATGTCTTGACATAATTCTTTATGATACGGTATATTTAGTATGATGTCCGGCGGGTACGCCACAACATATATGAATTGCCAAATGAGAGGGGAGCAGATCTATGAAATGTCCATTTTGCGGTTATGAGAACACAAGGGTAATTGACAGCCGTCCGGCTGAGAATGACAACTCGATCAGGAGGCGCAGGGTCTGCGACGAGTGTGACAAGCGTTTCACAACGTATGAGAAGATCGAAACGATACCGCTTATAGTTATTAAAAAGGACAACAACAGGGAGGCATATGACCGCACGAAGATCGAGGCCGGAGTATTAAGGGCCTGCCATAAGCGCCCGGTGGCTGCAGCGGACATTTCAAAGCTTGTGGATGAAGTTGAGACCGAAGTCTTCAATTATGAGGACAAGGAGATCCCGAGCGACGTTATAGGTGAACTTGTAATGAATAAGCTTAAGGACCTTGATGCGGTAGCTTATGTAAGGTTTGCATCCGTATACCGTGAGTTCAAGGACATCAATACATTCATGGATGAGTTGAAGAAGGTACTTAACTGATCTAAGGAGGTTTAAATAAGGTCACTTTTAAAATTTAATATATCTTAAGAAGAGGAGATAACACGATGAGAAAGAGGATTGTTTTTACCCTATCGGTGTTACTGACACTGACTATTGCACTGAGTGGATGCTCAGGCAGAAAGGCAGGTGATTCTTCCAGGATAGTTGTTGGAATACCACAAGATCTTGAAGATAGTCTTGACCCACACAAAGCAGCTGCGGCAGGAACCAGAGAGGTATTGTTCAACGTATTTGAGGGCTTGTTAAAGCCTGATGTGAACGGTGATCTTATCCCTGCCGTTGCCAAGGAGTACACTGTTTCCGATGATGGACTTACTTATTCGTTCATACTTCGGGACGGAATCAAGTTTCATGACGGGAACCCCGTAACGGCGCAGGATGTTAAATACAGCATAGAAAAAAGTGCCGGTATGACGGGAGATGCTTCCCTCATAGCGGCATTTTCAAATATTGATAAAGTTAACGCAGTATCTGACAGTCAGGTAGATATCGTTTTAAAGGAGAGGGATGTCGATTTCCCGGCATATCTTGCGTCTGTCTCTGCTGCCATCATTCCCATGGCAAATGCCACACCTGATACAACGCCAATAGGCACCGGCCCTTATAAGTATGTTTCGCGCTCACCCCAGGAAAACGTGATAATGGAGCGCTTTGACGATTACTGGGGCGAGAAGGCGAACATAAAGGATGTTGAATTCAAGATCGAAGTCGGCGATGCCATGATCATGGACTTAAAGGGCGGCTCCGTGGATATGAGCGCACGTCTGTCCGTAACTCAGGTTAAACAGTTAGGTGATGAATTTGACATACTCGAGGGCAGCATGAACCTGGTGCAGGCCCTGTATCTTAACAATAAGGTTAAGCCTTTTGATGATGTAAGGGTACGTCAGGCCCTGTGCTATGCGACGGATACGCAGGAGATACTTGATCTTGCATTTGACGGACACGGCGCCCCGATAGGTTCGTCTGTGTTCCCGGCTTTTGGCAAATATTTCATTCCGGAGCTTGCCGACAAATATCCGAGGGATGTCAATAAGGCAAAGGAGCTTTTAAAGGAAGCGGGTTATGCCGACGGTTTTGATATGACCATTACGGTGCCGTCAAATTACATCCCGCACGTTGATACGGCTCAGGTCCTTGTCGAGCAGCTTAAGGAAGCAGGAATAAGGGCCACGATAAACCAGGTTGAGTGGAACACATGGTTAAGCGATGTATATGCGGGCCGCAGCTACGAGTCAACGGTCATAGGTGTTGATGCTTCCTCGATGACGGCTGAAGCCCTGCTCGGAAGGTTTTACAGCAAGGCTGATAATAACTTCGCGAATTATTCGAATGCCGAATATGACAGGCTGTATGAAGAATCACGCATAACCTTTGATGATGCAAGGCGTACGGAACTGTATAAGGATATGGAAATGATCCTTGCGGATGATGCGGCTAATGTTTATATACAGGACATGGCGGAATTTGTGGCGCTTAACAAGAAGTTTGAAGGGTATGAGTTTTACCCGCTTTATGTGCTTGATATAGCGAAGTTAAAGGTTAAGGAATAACATTTTAAAGAAGGGAGGCAGGCATGAAATATATTGGCAGGAAAGCATTGATCATGCTTGTCACGGTCCTTATAGTGACCATGCTTGTCTTTCTGGCTTTCAGGGTTATACCGGGCGATCCGGTGCTCAATATGCTGGGCACAAGCGCGACACCCGAGAAAGTGGAACAGTTACGGGAGCAGATGGGACTTAACCGTCCGCTCCCGGTAAGATATATTGAGTGGCTGCGTGATTTTTTCTTTGGGGACATGGGAAAGTCATATACCTACGGCATACCGGTAAGGTCGATGCTTGCCGATAAGGTCCCCATCACGATAACACTTACTTTGCTGGCTTTTGTTTTCGTAGTTGCGATATCCATCCCCCTTGGAATATTTACCGCCAAGCATGAGGATAAGTGGTATTCAAAGGCCATAGATGTCTTAAATCAGATAACCATGTCGATACCCTCTTTTTTCGTTGGCATGCTCCTTACCTATCTGTTCGGGCTTATACTTAAATGGTTCAAGCCGGGCGGATTTGTAAATTACAAGGTAAGCCCTGTGGGTTTCATCCTTTATCTGATCTATCCCGCTATAGCGATAGCACTTCCGAAGGCTGCAATGACGGTCAAGCTCCTTAAAAGTTCGGTACTTAAGGAAGGTAAGCTTGATTATGTCAGGACGGCTTACAGCCGCGGCAATTCCACGGACGAAGTGCTTTATAAGCATGTGTTTAAGAATGCACTCATACCGGTCATCACCTTTCTTGGTATGACTCTTGCGGATATGGTGGCAGGCTCTATCATAGTGGAGCAGGTTTTTTCCATACCGGGGCTCGGAAGGCTTCTTATCACATCAATATCAACGAGGGATTATCCGGTCGCACAGTCGATAATCGCGATAATCGCGTGCCTTGTCATTATGATCAATTTCCTGGTCGATGTTCTTTATAAGATGGTCGATCCGAGGATAAGGTAGCATATGAAGAAACGTTTTATGAAAAACAGGAGGCTGTTTATCGGCGCCGTTATCACGGGCATCATGGTATTGCTCGCCGTAGCGGGTGTGTTCTTTACGCCCTATGACCCGAATGCCATGGATACTTCGGCGAAGCTTGCGGGTATATCGCTTAAGCACCTTATGGGGTGTGATAATTTCGGACGCGATATCTTAAGCCGCATCCTGTCGGGACTCGGCACCACCATGCTGGTGGCACTGGGTACCGTGTTTATCGGCGTATTCTTCGGTACGATCATCGGTGCCTTTACCGGGTATTACGGAGGGATCCCCGATGAAGTACTGATGAGGTTTAACGATGCGGTCCTTGCATTTCCGTCGCTGCTTCTGGCGCTCGTTTTCATAAGCGTCATGGGTGCGGGCAAGTTAAACGTAACGATCGCACTCGGCATCCTGTTCATACCGAGTTATGCCAGGATAATGAGGGGTGAGTTCCTTCGGTGTAAAAACCTTGATTATGTACGAAGCGCGCGGCTTATGGGCGCTTCGGATATACGGATAATGTTTGTTCACATACTGCCGAACACTGTCCAGGTAATGCTGTCGACCATAGCCATCGGCTTTAACAATGCGGTGCTTGCGGAAGCCGGAATGAGCTATCTGGGTATCGGAGTGCAGCCGCCCGATTCAAGCCTTGGAAGGATGCTTTCCGAGGCGCAGTCGTATCTGTTCATAAGGCCGGGTTATGCTGTCTGTACGGGTACCGCCATAGTGCTGTTGATTCTCGGTTTTGCCATGCTTAGTGAGGGTTTGGAAAAGAATGCTTGATGTTATCGATCTTAATATAGAATTTCATGATCATTTAACTCCCGAAACCGTGGTGTATGATTTTGACCTTCATCTTGATGAGGGCGAGATCGTCGGTATAGTGGGCGAATCGGGCTCGGGCAAGTCGATGTCTGCACTTGCGATCGCCGGCCTCCTTTCGCGTAAGCATATGAAAAAGAGGGGGCAGATCCTTTTTGACGGGGTCGATCTTTTAACCTGTTCAAGGAATGTTTTAAGGAAATATCAGGGAAATGATATATGCATGGTGTTCCAGGAACCCATGACTTCGCTTAATCCGGTAAAAAGGATAGGCTGGCAGGTGGGTGAGAGCTTAAGGATACACACTTCGCTTTCCGAGGAGCAGATAAAGGAAAAGGTTTTAAAGATCCTTAAGGATGTGGAGCTTGACGATCCGGAGGGGGTATATGACAAGTATCCCCATGAATTATCGGGCGGGATGCGTCAGAGGGTAATGATAGCCGCTGCCCTTGTATGCGATCCCAAGATACTTATAGCGGATGAACCGACTACCGCGCTTGATGTTACGGTGCAGGCACAGATAATAAGGCTGCTTAAGCGGATAAATAAAAAGACGGGTACGGCTATCCTGTTTATATCGCATGACCTAAGCGTCGTAAGGAAGCTGTGCGGCAGGGTGCTCGTCATGTATCAGGGAAGGATAGTGGAATCGGGTGATGTGAACGAGGTGTTTGATTCTCCGAAGGAGGACTACACAAAGCGCCTGATAAGCGCCATCCCCAAAATGGAGAAGCTTAAATATGAGCAGTAAAATACTTACGGTATCCCACCTTAATTCATATTATAACGACAAAACCGGTAAATTCGGCGAGGGCTCCAGGCGAAGGCAGGTTCTTAAGGATGTTTCCTTTGAGATCGGAAGGGGCGAGATAGTCGGGCTTGTCGGTGAAAGCGGCTGCGGAAAGTCGACCCTTGCAAAGTGCATCCTCGGTATAGTTAAGGATCACGACGGTGAGATAGTGCACGGCAGCAAAAGGGCCCAGATGATATTCCAGGACCCTTACGGATCGTTAAACCCGGCGCGCACGGTCGGATGGATACTTGAGGAGCCTTTAAGGATAAAGGGTGAGCTTAAGGATCCCGAAAGGAATAAAAAAGTATCTGAAATGATACAACTGGTCGGCCTTGACGACGGTTATCTTGAAAGGAAACCGGGCGAGCTTTCGGGCGGGCAGCGTCAGAGGATATGCATCGCGCTCGCGCTCATGATGGAGCCTGAACTCATAATAGCGGACGAGCCCGTGTCGGCTCTTGATGTTACCGTGCAGGACCAGATTCTTAAGCTGCTCCTTAAGTTAAACAGGGAGATGGGCATAGCGTTTCTGTTCATATCCCATGATCTTAAAGTTGTGTATTCCATATGCAGCAGGGTCATGGTCATGAAAGCGGGTGAGATAGTTGAGCAGGGCAGTGATGAGGAGATATATAAGTCGCCGAAGCATCCGTATACGAAACAGCTTCTGGCAGCGGTGCTTAATGACTGAGGTTAGGATATATGAGTCTGTTTAAAAATCTTTTTCCGGATGAATGCATTGATTCCGCATATTCGATAGATTACGGCGGTTTGTTTGATGAGGGATACCGCGGTATAATCTATGACATCGATAACACCCTTGTTCCCGACAACGCTCCGGCAGATGAGCGTTCCGTCGAACTTTTAACCCGGCTTAAGGATATGGGTTATAAGTGCCTTATCCTTTCGAACAACGACATAGGAAGAGTCAAAAGCTTTGCGGACATGGTCGGGGCTGAGTTTATTTTCAAAGCCGGCAAGCCTTCAAAGGCAGGCTATTTAAAGGCGATGGAGATGATGGGTACCGATATGGCTACCACTTTCTTTGTGGGAGACCAGCTGTTCACGGACATCTGGGGAGCCAACAGGGCAGGCATCAGGAATTTCCTGGTCGGAAGGATAGATAAAAGAGAGAGGACGCACATAATATTTAAAAGGGTGCTCGAAAAGCCCATAATGTTCTTTTACAGGCTTAGCTTAAAGAAAGGCACCTCGGAGGATAAATGATAAACATAAACGGACATACCTCGGTATACGGTATAATAGGCAACCCGATAAGTCACACGATGTCTCCCGCCATCCATAATATGATATCGGAGGCAATGGGGATCGATTCGGTATATGTACCCTTTGTGGCAAACGATGACTTGAAGAGTATAGTAAAGGGCCTGTATTCGCTTGGGGTACAGGGGATAAACGTTACCGTTCCCTATAAGACCGGTATCATATACGAACTGTACGGCCTTGAACCGCTGGCTATGGAGATCGGTGCCGTTAATACCTTAAAGTATACGGAGCATGGTTATTACGGCTACAATACCGACATCCTCGGGCTTGAGAGGGAGCTTAAGGATGAGAAGGTTTCTCTTTACGGGCGTGATACGGTTATCCTGGGAGCAGGCGGCGCCGCAAGGGCGGTTGCGTTTCTCTGCGCGGCACAGGGTGCCGCTTCCATAACCATAGTGAACAGGACTCTTAACAAGGCACTCGATATCCGGGCCGATGTGGCTGCCTATGCGGGAAGGAACGGAATGTATGCGCTTTCGGAAAATGTTAACGCGGTCACATTAAAGGAGATCGGGAGCGCAGTTCCTTACGGCTGTATAGCCTTCCAGTGTACAAATGTAGGTCTGGCGCCGGATGATTCTTCCTGTGTTGTACATGACGGCAGCTTTTACAAAAGGGTTGCGGCGGGTATCGACCTTATCTACCGCCCTGCCGAGACAATGTTCATGAAGTATGTAAAGAGTGCGGGAGGAGAGGCATATAACGGGCTTAAGATGCTTGTTTACCAGGCCGTGAGCGCGTATGAGATATGGCACTCGGTGGCAGTTCCGGATGTTGTGATCTATGATGTCGAGAGGAGCTTAAGGTGATGGGCGCCAGGCGTAATAACATCTGCCTTATAGGATATATGGGCAGCGGAAAGACGAGCGTCGGCCGGTTTGTTTCGGACCGGCTTGATATGGCTTTTAAGGATACCGATGAGATGATCGAAACGCTTGAGGACAGGAGCATCCCGCAGATATTTAAGGAAAGCGGGGAACCCCGGTTCAGGGAACTCGAACATGAATTGTTATGTAAACTATCCGAAGGGGATACCTTAAGGAATACTGTATTGTCAACGGGCGGCGGTATAGTGATGGATAAGGGGAACCGTCCGCTCATTAAGGACCTGGGGACCGTTTTTTACCTAAGGGCAGGGGCGGATACGCTTTATAAGCGTGTCGGTAAAGGAGCCGGAAGGCCGCTGCTTGATACGGATGATATGTATAAAAAGATATGCGATATGTTGATTCTCAGGGGTCCCGTATATGAAGAGTGTGCGGACCACATCATAGATACGGATGAACTTGACATAGCAGGCGCAGCAAAAAAAATCCTTGAAATATGGCGGACTATAGTTTAAACTGTTTGAGGAATTATTACTGACGCGCACTTTAAGGAGGAAATATATATGATATCGGCAGGCGATTTCAGGAATGGCTTAACAGTTGAGATGGACAACGGAATTTTCCAGATAATAGAGTTCCAGCATGTTAAACCCGGTAAGGGAGCGGCATTTGTCAGGACAAAGTTAAAGAATATCATTAACGGCGGCGTTGTCGAGAAGTCTTTCAGGCCTACCGAAAAGTTCCCGCAGGCACGTATCGACAGGAAGGATATGCAGTATCTGTATTCTGACGGTGATCTGTTCAACTTCATGGATGTTGAATCATATGAGCAGATCGCGCTTAACAGCGATACGATAGGCGATGCACTTAAGTTCGTTAAGGAGAATGAGATGGTTAAGATCTGTTCCCATAACGGAAATGTGTTTGCGGTTGAGCCTCCGCTGTTTGTTGAGCTTGAGATCACGGAGACGGAACCGGGCTTTAAGGGTGACACGGCTACGGGTGCTACGAAGCCTGCGGTTGTGGAAACGGGAGCTACCGTTTATGTTCCCCTTTTCGTTGAGCTTGGTGACAAGATCAAGATCGATACAAGGACGGGTGAATATCTGTCCAGGGTTTAATGGCTTTTAAATAACTTTGATCATATGACAGGGCTTCTCCCACGGGAGGAGCCCTGAATCATTTTGCCGATATCTGTCTTTATAAGAAAAAGGAGGATTTATGACAGATATCATAGGATTTGACGAGTTTACTGATGAGCTTAAGTGTGCGGTTTCCGTACGGTATCCCGAAAGTGATGTTGAGATAAGGCGTGTTACCAAGAATAACGGGGTTATATACACGGGCCTTACCATAAGGAACGAGGATGAACAGATCTTCCCGACAATGTACCTTGAGGGCTTTTATGATGAGGCGCCGGGAGGAAGGCTTACCGATGAGCTTACGGACAAAATATGTGAGATATATGAGAGCCGCCGGCTTGGAAAGGTAAAACTTCCCGGAGCTCTCGGCGATTATGATGCGGCGCGCGGCAACTTAAGGTGCAAGCTTATAAACAGCGCGGCCAATGAGGAATATCTTAAGGATGTGATCCACAGGGACTTTTTGGACCTTGCGATCGTTCCCTACTACCTGTTTGATCAGGGCGATCTTGATCTTAAGGGTTCCTCGGATGCCACCTTTGTGATAAGGCCCGCAAACCTGGAAATGTGGGGCGTTGAATGGGATGAAGTGCTTGATGAGAGCATACGGAATACCTTAAAAGATGACAGCATAAGCATAAGGGGTATGTACGAACTGCTGAGCGAGCTTAATCCTTCATTTGCGTCTGCTGCACCCGAGGAGTTCAAGGCATGTCCCATGTATGTAATGACAAGCGGCTCCTGCAACGGCGCGGTAGCTATGCTTAACGAAGAGAAACTCCGTGAATTCTGCGATCATATAGACAGCGACCTCTATGTCATCCCAAGCAGCATAAACGAAGTGATCCTTGTTCCGAGGGATGATACCGCCACGCGCAGGATGTTTGATGAGATGATATGTGAGATAAACGATACCCAGCTGGATGCTGTGGATGTACTGTCCGATCATGTATATTGCTACGACCGCGTGGGCGGCTATAAGGCGCTTGATAGTTATTGATATTTTCAGTCCCCTGTGTTATGATAAATCAGTATGATTGTAACTGTTTTGCAATTCAGGTTACGATGTTTTGCAGGCACTCGTAGCTCAGGGGATAGAGCAACGGATTCCGGTTCCGTGTGTCGGGGGTTCGAATCCTCTCGAGTGCAGTTCGTCATAAGGGCGGACCGCGAAGCGGGGGATTCCTTATGACTGCGGGTGAAACCTAACGGGTAGCCTTAAGGGGTTAAGTAAGCAGTATTGAGAGGAGTCAGGGTATAAATGAGTAAATTGAAAGAGTTTATAAGGGAATATCTGGTATATGTTATAATAGGCGCCGTTTTTCTGGTGCTTGTCATAGGACTTATCATCTTTCTTGTAACACATAAGGGAGGCGGCAACGACGACGGTGTCGACACCTCGGCATTCCCCACGAGCAGTGTGGAGGTGCCCAAGGATAAATACGAGGTTAACGCCTATCCCGAAGTTACCCGCCTGATGGAAAGCTACTACTCGGCCGTTATGGACGGCAAAGCTGATGCCGCTGCGGCATTGTGTGATGTGCTTCCCGATCAGGAGCGTTACAGGATCGAGGAGATGGCCAAGTATTATCAGTCGTTTTCCGACTTCAACGTTTATACCAAGAAGGGTTATCAGCCCGATTCCTATGTTGTTATAGTGACCTTTGACATTTCGTTTGTCGGGGTTTCAACACCTGCTCCTTCGCTTGAATCAACATATGTATGTACTAATGACTCCGGCTCGCTGTATATTAACAAGTCCGAGCTTACCGATGACGAGCAGGCTTATTTCCTTGAGATGTCATCCCAGCCCGATGTTGAGGAGCTGACTACAAAGATAAGTGTCAAGTACAATGAGGCGGTTGAATCGGATCCGCAGCTTGAGGCAATGCTTAAACAGATCGAATCCGAAGTCAATTCTGCCGTAAAGGCCCGTCTTACCGAACAGCAGCAGGCTCAGCAGCAGGAGGAAGCTGATAAGGAGGCACAGGCCCAGAAGGCAGAACAGGATGCCAATTCCGTCACCGTCAGGGCTACTGACGTGGTTAATATCAGGGCATCGGCCAGCACGGATGCGGATTCGCTCGGTAAAGCGCAGATAGGTGATACCTACAAGCGCTATGAGCTGATGGACAACGGCTGGAGCAAGATCGACTACAACGGCAAGGAAGCTTATATCAAATCCGATTATCTTGAGGTTGTTGAATCTGCTTCTTCATCTTCATCAGGCGATGATTCGGGTTCATCCTCAGACAGCGGCACTGCTTCGGGAGGACAGATCACCGTAAAGGAAAACGTAAACGTGCGTGAAGGCGCCAGCGAGACAGCCAAAAAGCTGGGAGTTGCCTACCGCGGTGACAAGTTCGAACTTATCGAGAAGTCAAACGGATGGTGTAAGATAAAGTATAACGGGAAAGAGGCTTATGTTAAGGCTGATTTTGTTGAATAAAAGTGCTTGCAATATTTTAAGAATCGTAATATAATCTCTTTCGGACAAAGGCGTCAAGGAAGCATAGGCTTATGCTTCTTTGGCGTTTTATTTTATAGTTTAATAAAGGAGGACTAGGAAATGTCATACGTTGATGAAGTGCTTGAGAAGATCAAAAAAAGGGATGCGGACCAGCCGGAGTTCATCCAGGCGGTAACTGAGGTGCTTGATTCTTTAAGGCCGGTTATCGATAAGGATGAGCAGAAGTATCGTGACCTCGCAATACTTGAGAGGATAACGGAGCCCGATCGTCAGATCATGTTCAGGGTACCCTGGGTTGATGATAACGGAAAGGTTCAGGTTAACCGCGGTTTCCGTGTTCAGTTCAATAATGCCATCGGCCCTTACAAGGGCGGCTTGAGGCTTCACCCTTCGGTAAACCTCGGAATAATCAAGTTCCTCGGTTTTGAGCAGATTTTCAAAAATTCGCTTACAACCCTTCCCATCGGCGGCGGCAAGGGCGGATCTGATTTTGACCCCAAGGGCAAGTCTGATAATGAGATAATGAAGTTCTGCCAGAGTTTCATGACTGAACTTTCAAAATATATCGGAGCTGACGAGGATGTTCCCGCCGGTGATATCGGAACGGGCGCACGTGAGATCGGCTTCATGTTCGGACAGTATAAGAGGATAAAGGGCCTTTACGAGGGCGTTCTTACAGGTAAGGGTCTTACCTACGGCGGATCTTTGGCACGTACCGAAGCAACAGGTTACGGTCTCCTTTATCTCACCGAGGAGATGGTTAAGTGCCATGGTGATAAGATGGAAGGCAAGGTTGTTGCGGTTTCGGGTTCAGGTAATGTTGCGATCTATGCATGCCAGAAGGCAACACAGCTTGGCGCAAAGGTTGTCACGGTATCCGATTCTACCGGATGGATCTATGATCCCGAAGGTATCGATGTTGCACTCCTTAAGGAGGTTAAGGAAGTTAAGCGTGCACGCCTTACCGAATATGCAGCTGCACGGAAGTCGGCTGAATACCATGAGAAGAAGAACGGCGAGCATGGCGTATGGCAGTATAAGGTTGATATAGCTCTTCCGTGCGCGACTCAGAACGAGCTTGACATTGAAGATGCAAAGATGCTCGTTGCAAACGGCGTTCAGTATGTGGCTGAGGGCGCTAACATGCCTACAACCCTTGATGCTACCAAGTACTTCCTTGATAACAAGGTACCTTTCGTAGGCGGCAAGGCTGCCAATGCAGGCGGTGTTGCAACATCGGCTCTTGAGATGAGCCAGAACTCTGAAAGGCTTTCATGGAGCTTCGAGGAAGTTGACAGCAAGCTTAAGGGCATCATGGTCGGCATTTACCACAATATTGATGATGCTGCAAAGGAATACGGCATGGAAGGCAATTATGTTGCCGGTGCCAACATCGCAGGATTTAAGAAAGTCGTTGAGGCTATGATAGCTCAGGGCGTTTGCTAATTTAAATGGGGCCACTTTTGTGGCCCCCCAAAAAAGTTCTTGACATTCCTTACACATCTCGGTTACTATGTAACCACGTTGAGATTAACATATCAGACGGATTCCGTCTAATTTCCATTTTGTTTTTTTGTTTAGTTTAGCGACAGAAAGGCCAGGGTATTACTATGCTGTTTAAAGGTCAGGTTCTGCGCGACAGATATCGTATTGAGCGCCGTATCGGATCGGGCGGCTCTTCGAACGTGTATCTTGCAACGGATATTTCCATCGGCAAGAAGTGGGCTGTTAAGTATCTTGACTGCAACGATGATACGATGTGGCTTGCGCAGAATGAGATAAATATGATGATCAGGCTTGATCATGCGATGTTCCCGCGCATCGTGGATGCGTGGCAGGAGGCCGGCGGTTATGTGATCGTCAGCGATTATGTGGAGGGGATTACGCTTGACCGCGTATTAAGGGGCGGAAGGACATTCGGCAGGAGGACACTTGTTTCATGGTGGCTTGATATAGCGGAAGCCATCAGGTATCTTCATGATCTTAAGCCCTCTATCCTGTATCTCGATCTTAAACTTGAGAACATCATGCTAAAAAAGGATGGAAGTCTTAAGCTTATCGATTTCGGTATAGCAGGCAGGATCGCCGACCGCGGATCATTGTACGGTACTCCCGGCTATGCGGCACCCGAACAGTATTATAACAGGGGTGAGCTCCTTGACGAGCGTACCGACGTATTTGCTTTCGGCATGCTTATGTATGCAATGTATACGGGCAGAAGACCGGCGGAGGACCTTAAGCGTCAGGAGGCTCTCATAAGGGATGATAAAAGGCTTCCGGCCGCAATAAAGCGTATCATCTTAGGATGCATTGGCGAGGATAAGTCGCAGCGTTTTTCCGATATGCATGTTCTCCTCGGTGCTCTTGATGATCTTAGGGGAGTACGTGCGGGAATGATGAGGATAAAGCTGGCAGCGGCGGCGGTCGTGCTCCTTATGGGTGTGTTCGGTGCAGCTGCCATAAAGTATGTTGTAGCCGAACAGGTTGACGATGCGGCTAAAAGGATGATGAGTGAGCTTGAAGGCCATATATCCGACGGTGAGTATACCGAGGAAGGAATAAGGATAATTTGCGGCTATATCGAGGCCGGCTGTCTTGATGAGGAAACCTGTAAAAGGTTCACATATGAAGTTGCGAGGAATTATTTTTCGGTAAGGCGCAATTACAGGGAGGCTTTAAGGTATTATGAAATGCTCGATCCGGATGAATTCCCGGAGGCGGGATACTGTATGCAGTTATGCAGGCTGCAGATATCTTTTGAGGAGGATGAGAAACAATATATAAAATGCCTTGAGGAATTTGTGGGTTATAACAGGGGACTGGGCTACGGTCAGGTCAGGTATGAGAATGATCTGATGATAGCAAACCTGTATGCGGCGCTTCCCGGCGATGAAGGCAGGGAGGCAGCGTTTAAACAGCTTGAATCGGGCCTTGGCGACTTGAGATACGCTGTACGTGAAGGTCTGTATACGGACACGGACAGCGGGTATGAGGCGGAATACTACCGAAGGCTGTGCATCCTGTGTTCCGAAAGGGGAGATAAGGATGGGACAAAAAAGTATGGTGAGGAAGCACTTATGCTTCTTAATGACAAACAGGGGGTAAAAAAAGACGATATTAAAAGGATCATGGACAGTATGAGATGAAAAAACGTTTACTATCTGATTTGAAAAGGAGATGTTTGATTTTATGAAAGGTTTTTTAAAAATCGCAATTACAGTAACGGCGTTCGCTATGATATGTGCATCAGCAATAAGCGTCCGGGTTGAAGCTTCCGAGAAGAAGATAGTTACCTCGGATACCGTTCTGCAGCTTAAGATAACCAGAGAGGATGGGATAAATATCACACCGCAGGAAAAAGAGCAGATATGCACATGCATGCCGCTTAAGTATGAGCCGGATGCCAGGCCTATGCCCGAACTTTTTAAGTATAAGATAAATGAGAATGAAAAATACAGGGTGATCGACAGTCTGCTGAAGCATGATATCGAATGCCAATACGCTCTGAGTTCGGATGGCGGTGTGACTTTCAGTGATTGGGTTGCAATGGCGGGAAATGTATTTGTGTTAAGCCCGGGAAATATTAAGGACGGCGAGTACTGTCTTAAGTTCAGGAAGCTTGACAGCTATCGGGTTGAGCTGCCGGCTAATGAGGAAGTAACGGTATCCGGCAATGCTGTCAAAGAAGATGACAGCCCCTCATCCGATGAAGCTGAAAAAGAAAACGGCGGTGAGGACGGAAGCGGAAAACCCGTTGCGAATGATAGCGGAAATGATGTGCCCACAGCGAACGATATAAAATGGGCTGAAAAGATCGCGCAATCGGAACCGTGTCATGCGGTAGAATCAGCAGCCTACTATGTATGGCTTGACTCGACACCGCCGACGGTGGAACTTAATGCGGATAAGGCTTTTGATGTATGGACATCATCTGATATCAAGTGTCGTGTAACGTTCAATGATGCAGGAACGCGGCCGAAGAGGCTTAGGGTGACCTGCGGCAGCGAACAGATCCTTGAGGAAACATATGAAGAGGGGAGTTACTGCGGAGATGAAAAGGAATTTGTTTTAAGCGGGGAAGCCGAAAGTGATAAGGGATGTGAACTTACGGTGGAGGTTTATGACGGTGCAGGTAACGTAAATTCCGTAAGCAGGATCGTAAAGATTGATAAAACCGCACCTAAGATAGATCTTGAAGGTATAGATAACGGCGGGATATACAGCACTGCTCCCGGGGTGCGGGTCAAGGGCGACGATGCGCATCCTCAAACCGTGTGCATAGGATACAGGGTTACAAGGATTACGGAAGGCGGCGCGGAGACGGTTGCCGAATCAGCCGGGACCCTTGCGGAACTTAAGGATAATGCATTCTTCCGGGCAGGTTCTGACGGGGACTACCGGGTAGAACTTAAGGCGAAGGATGCGGCAGGAAATGAATCACAGGCAGTTTCCGGGTATTTCCGTGTCGATACCGAAGGTCCGGCGGTCTGCTTTGACGGCATAGATGACGGAGCAGTTTTAAATCGTGACGGCGAACTTGTGATAAACATAGGAGACAACCTTGATGATTCATGCAGGGTAAGCCTGTCGGGATCAGTATCCGGTACAGGTGTATCAAGGGATCTTAAGATGACCGCATACAAGGTGAACGGGCGGTATTCAACGAATACGTACAGTTTCAGGACTGACGGAGAATACATGATAACGGTAAATGCCGAGGATTCGGCCGGGAATAAAGGAAGCGACAGCATAACCTTTATGATCGATAAGACGGCACCTGTGGTCGAAATGACAAACGGTCTTAAGAGTACGGACGAGGTGATACTTAATTCTCCACCGACGCTTTCATTCAGGGTGAGCGAGAGTAATTACGAAACGGCAATTGTTACCTGTGATCTTAAGCGGATCGAGGATGATAAAGCGGTCAAATGTGAAAGCCCAGAGTGGATTATGAGTTCGGCAAGGTCGGATTTTTCTATAACCATTGATAAAGAGGGAGCCTACGAACTTAATGTGCGTGTGGCGGATAAGGCAGGTAATATCGCAGGAAAGACAGTTAAGTTCTCACTTGATATGACAGAACCCGAAATTGATTATATAGATGATCTTAACAGGAAATACTTAAAAAGCTTTAAGCTTCCCGAAAATTTCACGGATTATATAAAGGATGAAAACGGGGTGGATTATAAGGCATATGTAAACAGTGAAAATTATGATGAGGGAAGTGAGATCAGTGAAGACGGCAAGTACGTGCTTAAGGTTATCGCTGTGGATGATGCCGGCAATCAGGCCGAGAAAACGGTTGAATTCATAGTTGACGGCACGGCACCGCGAGTGGTCATAGAGGGTATGGATGATGACGGCAGGGTCAATAAGGATGAAGTGCTCCTGTTAAGCCTGTATGATGAGGAGGATTACTTTACTTCGGTAAAGCTTAACGGGCAGGAACTTGTAACGGATGATAAGCAGCGCAGTGTAGAAGTTAATATCCCGGATTACGGCGAATATACGATTGAAGTCACTGCATCCGATATGGCTGAGAATATCCTGACGCAGACGATAGATGCCAAGTGCGCCAACTCATCTCCTGTTGAAAAGGGCACGGCTACCGTCAGGACACTTAAGCAGAATGAGAAGACCGGACGGAACAAGGGTGTGAGGATATTACTCATAGCGCTTACCGTACTTGTCCTTGCCGGTTCGGTTGTCACATACTGTCTATACATAACGGGTACAGGCAAAGATAAAAAGAAGGTATCAATAAAGGCACAAAGTCTTGTATAATGCCAGAAAAATGGTACTATAGATAGTGGACGCTATCCATCGGGCGTCGGAAGGAGTGCCATGGATCTAAGGGATAAAACAAGGGTTGTTGATATAGGAGGGGTCAGTATCGGAGGCGGTAATCCGATAAGGATCCAGTCTATGACAAATACACACACAGAAGATATAAATGCAACGGTCAGCCAGATACTTAGGCTTGAGGAGGCGGGATGCGAGATAATAAGGTCCACCGTACCTACCGCCGAGGCTGCCGATGCGCTGCATGAAATAAAAAAGCGTATACATATCCCCATTGTGGCGGATATACATTTTGATCACTCGCTTGCGATCGCAGCGATCAAAAACGGTGCCGACAAGGTAAGGATAAATCCGGGAAACATAGGATCATCGGATAATCTGATGGCAGTGGTTGCGGCTGCAAAGGAAAGGAATATTCCCATAAGGGTGGGGGTAAATTCGGGTTCGCTTGAAAAGCCGCTGCTTGAAAAATACGGCTCTGTTACAGCCGAAGGGATCGTTGAGAGTGCGCTTGACAAGGTTAAGATGATCGAGGACTGTGATTACGACAATATTGTTGTAAGCGTTAAATCATCCGATGTAATGATGTGTGTTAAGGCGCATGAGCTTTTAGCCCCCCAATGTGCATATCCACTTCACGTGGGCATTACGGAGGCAGGTACTGTTCGTTCGGGTAACATCAAGTCATCGGTCGGATTGGGTATTATCCTTAATAAGGGGATAGGCGATACGATCCGGGTATCTCTTACCGGCGATCCGGTTGAGGAGGTAGTTACCGCAAAAACGATCCTTAAGACCCTGGGCTTGAGGAAGGGCGGCATAGACGTCGTATCCTGTCCCACCTGCGGGAGGACGAGGATAGACCTTATTTCGCTTGCAGGTGAAGTCGAGAAGCTTGTTGCAGGTTATGATCTTGATATAAAGGTCGCATGCATGGGCTGTGTCGTCAACGGACCGGGTGAAGCGCGCGAAGCGGATATAGGTATAGCCGGAGGGATAGGAGAAGGATTACTGATAAAAAAGGGTGAGGTCATACGCAAGGTGCCGGAATCGGAGCTTTTGGCTGCACTTAAATATGAACTGGATCACTGGGGTGAATGATAATGGCCAACCTTTTTCCGGATGTATTTCCGACCCTTAAACTAAACGAAAAAACAGCGTCACTGTTTGATGATGCAGCCGTTACGCGTATATCCAACAATACAAGGCGTGACAGGCTGCGCATTTATCTTGATGTTCCCCATATAATATATAAGGGGGACATCTATACTGTTGAGAAGGAAATAGTAAAGCAGCTGTTTCCGGATACTGAAGTCAGTGTGTCGATAAAGGAGAGCTTTAACCTGTCGGGCCGATATGACGTAAAGTCGCTGCTTGAAGCCTATAAGGAAAGTATACTGGAGGAATTCAGGGTATATGACAGGCTTTGCTACATGATCCTTTATCATGCCGATTACGAGTATCCCGAGGAAGGCGTATTGAAACTAGTATTTGAAGATACGCTTGTGGCGCGCGAACACAGGGATGAGATCGTTAAGATACTTGAAATGATAATCGGGGAGCGCTGCGGGGTTGACTGCAGGATCATAGTTGATTTTAAGGACCGTCAGAAGAGCAAGGCAGTGCTGCGTTCCGAACATAAACTTAACGAGGAGATTGAAAGGATAAGCAGCGGCGTATCGGGCACTTTGGAGGATGAAAAGGAACATAACGCAGACGAAGCGGTAAGTGCCGATGAGGAGCTTAAGAAGGATGAAGTTAAGGAAAGAATCATAAAGGATAAGGAAAAGGAATATGACAGGCCGGCGGGTAGCAGGCGGTCACACAGGGAATCCGACAATCCGGATGTTATTTACGGAAAGGATTTCGACGGGGAGCCGATAAGCATTGCAGAACTCGAGGAAACGCCTGGCGAGGTTATTGTATACGGTAAGGTCATTAAGTTTGAGAAGCGGGAAACGAAGACCGGGAAGCTCATGGTCTTGTTCGATGTTACGGATTTTACCGATACGATCTCGGTAAAGTTATTCCCGCGCCTGGAACAGCAGGAGAAGCTGTTATCCTACCTCGATGCCGGTGTATATATCATTATAAAGGCTTTCGCCGATGTGGACAGGTTTTCGGGAGAGCTTATGCTAAGTCATGTCGGCGGTATAAAGAAGGCTAAGGAAGCAGGGGGGCCCGTCAGGACGGACAGCGAACCCGAAAAGAGGGTTGAACTCCATTGCCATACCAAGATGAGTGACATGGACGGAGTAAGTGATGTGGCCGACATCATGAGAAGGGCTGCCGAGTGGGGACATAAGTCCATAGCCATTACCGATCATGGAGTAGTACAGGCCTTTACCGATGCTTTTCATGCATTGCCGGGCATAAGGAAGAATCATCCCGATTTTAAACTGATTTACGGTTTGGAGGGTTATCTTGTCGATGACTCCATGGGTATAGTCGTTAATGACAGGGGCCAGTCGCTTGATGACGAGTATGTTGTATTTGATATAGAAACTACGGGCTTTTCTGCCGAGAAGAACAAGATAATCGAAATAGGAGCCGTCAAGGTATCGGGGGGCAGGATAACCGACAGGTTCTCGACCTTTGTAAATCCCGGGGAACCTATCCCGTATCGTATAACACAGCTTACGACGATAACCGATGCCATGGTAGAAGATGCGCCGTATATTTCGGAGGTTCTCCCCGGTTTTCTTGATTTTTGCAAAGAATGTTCCCTTGTTGCGCATAATGCCCGTTTTGATGTGAGCTTTATAAGACAGAAAGCGCTTGATCTCGGTATCGAAACCGATTTTACATTTCTTGATACTGTTGCCATGGCAAGGGCGCTGCTGCCTGACCTTGGCAAGTTCCAGCTTCAGCATGTTGCAAAGGCATTAAAGGTGCCTCTTGAGACACATCACCGTGCCGTGGATGATGCGGGATGTACTGCCGAGATATTTGTAAGGTTCGTCAAGATGCTTAAGGAACGGGGGATTTATAAGCTTGATGAACTGGGAGAATTCGGACGTAACAGCGTGGATATAATAAGGAAATCCATGGCATACCATGTTACGATCCTTATAAAGAACGAGGTTGGCAGGATCAACTTATACAGGCTCGTGTCCGAATCACATCTTAAATATTTCAGGAGGACTCAGCGCATTCCAAAGAGCCTG
The DNA here is from genome assembly GCA_017550535.1 of Lachnospiraceae bacterium. Lineage (GTDB taxonomy): Bacteria > Bacillota > Clostridia > Lachnospirales > Lachnospiraceae > UBA2868. The sequence continues at coordinate 2,947 of JAFZOS010000021.1, read as the reverse complement.
CTTACGAAATACCGTGAAGGCCTTATAATAGGCTCGGCATGCGCATCGGGTGAGCTGTACCGTGCGATCCTGGATGAACGCGGTGACGAGGAGCTTGAGAGGATAGCCGGATTTTATGATTATCTTGAGGTTCAGCCTGTTGCAAACAATGAATTCATGATAGCCGACGAACATCGTGAAAACGTTAACTCTGTAGAGGACCTTATTGAGATAAACAAAAAGATAATAGCCATAGGCGATAAGCTCAATAAGCCGGTCGTGGCTACGGGAGATGTGCATTTTCTTGATCCGGCGGATGAGGTATACCGCCGTATAATCATGGCCGGCAAGGAAATGAAGGATGCGGATTCACAGCCTCCGCTTTATCTTAAGACGACAAGCGAGATGATGGATGATTTCGGATATCTCCCTCATGACAAGGCGTACGAGATAGTGATAACCAATACCAATCTCATAGCGGATATGGTGGATATCGTGGAACCGGTACGTCCTGACAAATGTCCGCCGGTGATCGAGGATTCTGACAGGATATTAAGGGACATATGCTATAAGAAGGCTCACGAGATATATGGCGATGACCTGCCGGAACAGGTTTCGTCCCGTCTTGAGCGGGAGCTTAATTCCATAATAAGCAACGGTTTTGCCGTGATGTATATCATTGCTCAGAAACTTGTATGGAAGTCTATGGAGGACGGATATCTGGTTGGTTCGAGGGGGTCGGTCGGCTCATCCTTCGTTGCCACCATGGCGGGGATAACCGAGGTTAATCCCCTTCCGCCTCATTACCTTTGTCCGCAGTGCCATTACGTTGATTTTACATCGGATGAGGTTAAGGCTTATGCAGGACGCGCGGGATGTGACATGCCTGATAAGGTGTGCCCGAACTGCGGACATGCACTAAATAAGGAAGGTTTTGATATACCTTTTGAAACGTTTCTCGGCTTTAAAGGAGACAAGGAGCCTGATATAGACCTTAATTTCTCGGGTGAATATCAGTCGAAAGCACATAAATATACCGAGGTGATATTTGGTGAGGGCCAGACGTTCAGGGCAGGAACCATAGGAACCCTTGCCGATAAAACGGCTTACGGTTTTGTTAAGAATTATTATGAGGAGCGCGGCATAAGGAAGCGTCCGTGCGAGATAAACAGGATAACCATGGGCTGCACGGGTATCCACAGGACTACGGGTCAGCATCCGGGCGGTATCATTGTATTGCCGCTTGGCGAGGATATCTATTCGTTCACCCCCATACAGCATCCCGCGAACGATACCGAAACCGATATAGTGACCACTCACTTTGATTATCATTCGATCGATCATAACCTTTTAAAGCTTGATATACTCGGACATGATGATCCTACTATGATAAGGATGCTCAAGGATCTTACAGGTACGGATCCCCAGAAGGTGCCCCTTGATGATAAGGAGGTAATGTCACTTTTCCAGAACACCTCCGCTCTTAAGATTGAGCCTGCAGACATAGGCGGGACACAGCTCGGGACACTCGGCATCCCGGAATTTGGTACCGATTTTGCCATGCAGATGGTCATTGACGCCAAGCCTCAGGCATTCTCGGATCTTGTAAGGATATCGGGACTGTCCCACGGCACCAACGTATGGCTCGGCAACGCCCAGACACTGATCGAGGATGGAACGGCAACGATCTCCACATGTATCTGTACGCGTGATGATATCATGACATATCTTATAAGCATGGGCCTTGATTCCGAGGAATCCTTCAAGATAATGGAGGATGTCAGGAAGGGTAAGGTTGCCAAGGGCAAGTGTGATAAGTGGGATGCATGGAAGAAGGATATGCTGGATCACGGTGTTCCCGACTGGTATGCATGGTCCTGTGAGAAGATCGAGTATATGTTCCCTAAGGCTCATGCGGCAGCCTATGTAATGATGGCATGGAGGATAGCATATTATAAGGTAAATTATCCCCTGGCCTATTATGCCGCATTTTACAGTATCAGGGCATCGGGCTTTTCATATGAGAAGATGTGCATGGGAAGGGCTGAGCTTGAGAAAAACCTTGCCGATTACAAGCGGCGCGAGGACAGCCTGTCCAAAAAGGAGCAGGATGAGTTAAAGGATATGAGGCTTGTCCAGGAAATGTATGCAAGGGGCTTCGAATTCATGCCCATAGACCTTTTTAAGGCGGATGCGGACAAATGCAGGATAATAGACGGAAAGATAATGCCGCATCTTGGCAGTATCGAAGGCCTGGGAGATAAGGCGGCCGAGATGATAGTTGCAGCATGCAAGGACGGTCCGTTTATATCACTCGATGATTTTCGCGAACGAACAAGGGTTTCGTCCAGTGTGGCGGAGAAGCTTACAAACCTTGGGATCTTAAGCAACCTTCCCAAGTCAAACCAGCTGTCATTATTTGATATTTATACTTCATGATAACATCCGTGGATATTTTTATATATTCTGAGTAGGATTTTATATTCAATATGCGGATCAAAAGTAATAGATTGATATCATCAAGTTCGTGATCCCATATTGTGTGGGATTCTCATTAATCGAAGGAGGATGTTATATGAGAAAGAAAGTTTTAGCAGCTATTATGGCAGTGGCAATGGTAGCATTAACGGCATGCGGCGGCGCTGCAGCAACAGCTCCGGCAGCAGGTTCGGGTGATTCGGGTGCAGCTCCCGCAGCAGGCGGTGGCGGCGGCAAGAAGGTAGCAGTTGCAATGCCTACCCAGTCTTCAGAGAGATGGATGCATGATGGTGCAAACATGAAGGCTCAGCTCGAGGAACTCGGATATACCGTAGATCTTCAGTACGCAGAGGATGATGTACAGGCTCAGGTTTCTCAGATCGAGAACATGATCGCAGCAGGCGCTAACTGTCTCGTTATCGCAGCTATCGACTCAGATGCTCTTGTAAATGTTGAGCAGCAGGCAAAGGATGCAGGCATCCCCGTTATC
>JAFZOS010000004.1 GCA_017550535.1 Lachnospiraceae bacterium | reverse complement strand
GAATTCATGCTGCCGCTTAACATGCTGGTTTTGTATCTGACGATGAAGTATTACGGGTCGGGATGCAATACAGCCGATGCGGGTGATGTTAGTACTGCTGTCAAGGATGACACGGACGATAAGGGCAATATCGTAGCCACCATAACCGGGCTGTGCTTTACGATAACCGCGTTTTCAAAGATAACCGCAGGCGCACCTATAGCCGGGCTTATCCTGGGTGTGATGATACTTCATTTATACCGCAGGGACTACCGAAAACTGCTGTTTTATATACTGTATCTTATACTCGGCGCTGTCATAGGACTGGTACCGCTGTTTATATACTACGGCATAAACGGATGCATACTTAAAATGCTCTACTGTACATTTATATTCGGGTTCAAACGATCATCGGATTTATCGGGTGCTTTTTCGTGGTCTACCGAAGCAAGGCTGTCGGGGGTAACGTTTGCGATCGTGTTTTTTGTAACTCATGAGAAAAAATACAGAGCTCTGCTGCTTCCGATGTGTGTGATCACGTACCTTGTGCTGCACCTGGGGGATTCGTTCATTTATTATTTCATAACCGGGATGCCGTGCCTTATCGCGGCACTGATACTGTTCCTTAAGAACTATGATCCGCTCATACTTTTCAAGAACTTAAAACAGAGCCTGTGCTTTCTGTTTCTGTTTATCTTTGTTTTTAATTACACACACGAAAGCATGGGAACGGTGAAAACGTTTTTAAACAGGGAAGACGATTCATTTCAGGAACAGTACTACAGAGACAGCGTCAATATGGCGGCCCTTATACCGCCGTTTGACCGAAACAGCGTGTTCTCGTTTGATATAGACATGCAATGGTATGAGATAAACAATATAATGCCCTGCAACAGATATATGGTGAACCTGCAGTATTTCATCGCGCTTGAACCGCCGATCGAACAGGAGCTGTTTGATTTCTTTGAAAAAACCCCTCCAAAATGGATGATCTGCAGCAACACATTAGGCGACTATCTTCCGCAGATGAACGAGATCGTTAACGAAAAATATGACTGTCTGTACTCAACGGATGTGGGACTTGTTTACTTACTGCGTGATTAGCTTAAGCGCTTCGTCATAACTTACAAACACTTCGGCACTAAAGCCGCATTTGCGGGCCCCTTCGACATTGCGCGGCGTATCGTCAAAAAAGATACAGCGCGAAGGCTCAAGATCATACATATCGATAAGCATCTTATAAATCTTTGGATCCGGCTTTATAAGCTTAACATTCCATGATAATATCCCGCCGTCGGTAAGCGGCAGGAAATCAAGCTCCTTTGCGCATTCGCGCTCAGCCTTCTCGGAAAAATTCGACAGATACAATACCTTCAGTCCCATGCTTTTAAGCTTGTTTATAAAAGGTTTTGCCCCCTCATACTGCTTAAGCAGGGTTGTGATATCCGCATACGTCCTTCGTATCTCAGCTTCGATCCCGGGGTCGTTTGCGACAAACCTTTCTATTATCTCATCTTCCGAGATCGCTCCGCGGTCAAACTCATTCCAGTCATCGCTTAAAACGCTGGCCTTAGCGATCCGCTCCTTAATATCTTTATCAAAACCGAAGCTGTCGATATGCTCCTTCCAGCAAAAATCAACAAGGACATTACCTATGTCAAGGATCACCGTATCAAACCTGCTCATTAAAAAACTCCTCTATCTGTCCACGCGAAGCCGCAAGCTTACCCTGTATCATCTCGTCACTGCCGCCGCCCTTTGCACCGAACTTCCCGGTAAGCAATGCCGCCAGCTTACGTGACTCTTTCCCGCCTGCATTATATCGGTAGCCTTCTTCATCGCTGCCCGCAAAAACACCGACGTACTTTTCATGTACTGCACGCAGCGCATTGTACACGTTTTTCATAGATGCAGCAGGAAAATCATCATCAACAAAAACACATAAGGGCCCCCTTGCTCCGGCAGCCTCGATCTTTTCCGTCACGGCATCCTCCCGGGCCTTGGCCAGCTTTGCCTTAAGATCAAGCGCCTGGGTCCTATACTGATCAACCAGTTCCGGCACGTTGACCGCTTCAGTCGAAAGGCTCCTTGCAACAGAAGTAAGTATGTCATGCTCCCTGTTTATGTATTCGAGCGCCCGTCTACCGCACAGGATGGATATCCGTACGCCGCCCTTCCAGTTTATGGCGGAGAACACCTTTATGATACCCACCTCACCCGTACGGGCAACATGCGGAGCACAGCACGCGCAGATATCAACCGCACCGCCCTCATCCCCGATCGTTATGAGGCGCACCTGTCCGTCAATATCGATCTTACTCCTGTAGTCGATGGACTTAAGTTCCTCAGTTGACGGATAGCTGTCCTTTATCGGCAGGTTCCTGTATATGATCCCGTTTGCCTCGTCCTCGCATTCGATAACCTGTTCATAGGTCAGGGGGCCGCTTAGGTCAAGTGTTACGAATCCGGTATCGCTTAAGTGAAATCCCACGTTATCATAACCGTATCTGTTATGTATAACGCCGGTTAAAATATGCTCACCACTGTGATTCTGCATCCTGTCATAGCGTTTTCCCCAATCAAGAGCGAGCTTAACCTTCATGCCCGGCATGAGTTCTCCGCTTACCGTATAGCGGATGCCGCCGTTTAAAAGGGCACCGTCAAGTACCCTTAACTCACGGGCATCGGATCCCTTATCGCCATCTTCATAAAGTACAGTTACGGTTCCGGTATCGGCATTCTGTCCGCCTTCATTCGGGAAAAAGACCGTATCTTCAAATTCGGCGTAATTAAATCCCTTTTCATCGATGCCCGCCGCGGTAACGACGGTGCTTATTTCCTTTAGATAACTCCTCGTTTCGTATGCTCTGTTCATGATAACTTATAGACGATCACCAGCTATTCAGCCGGTTCCGGTTCAGGTTCCTCGGGTTCTACCGGTACCGGGGCTTCTGTAGGAGCCGGTGTAGGCGTAGGCTCAGGTTCCGGCGTCGGTTCGGGTTCCGGAGGCACGGTGGGCTCAGGATCCTTGGTAGGTGCCGGCGTAGGTGTGGGCTCGGGTGTGGGTGTGGGTGTGGGTGTGGGCTCGGGCTCCGGCGTTGGAGTCGGAGTTATTTCTGTCCCGTCCGCAGGAGCTGTGATACCGGGTATGGTGCCATCAATGAGCTGGATATTCTCCGGCAGTATGGGAGTCTCAGTCATTATCTCCTTATACTCACCCCTTGGCTTTACATAGTGGACTACAAACTCACCCTCATCCGAAACACCGGGTACGGGATGATGGATGACGTAATCGATGATATCCTTATATGCAGAAGCCCTGTAATGAAGGCCGTCTCCGGAATCATATTCTTTTTTTATACTCCCATTCTCATCCTTAAGGATCGAAGCCACATCAAGATAGTGAAGGCCCTTCTCCTCGGCCATTTTGCAAAGAAAATCATTGTATTTGTTGATCCATTCGTTTTTGACCTTGCCCTTATACGGACCGTTATCGTTAACCGGCCATATCGACATGAGAACTATATGCCTGCCGCCCGCAAGGCTTATTATCTTATCGACAAGATCCGTATATGCCTGCTCGTACTTTTCCTCCGAAATGCCGTTCATCCCGTTAACACCGTAGCATACATAAATGACCGATTCGCTTTTCGCACGCAGGAAATCGTTAAGTGTAAACTTACTTCCCGAATTCTGCATAAAGGTAGTGGATGCTACCTGCATATGCGATATTCCTATCTTGGCAAGTACATTGGAATCAGATACCACTCCGTAGCTTACCATCGCAACGGTTCTCGAATCCCCGAGGAACAGGCAGTTGTTCATATATCCTTCACGGGTATCCGGGTTATATGCCAGTATGACCGGATCCTCGATTTCCTTCTCATTCTGCATAACGATAGAATCATCTTCCGTCGGTTCGGTAACGGCCACCTTGTTACCCATCTCGTCAAATACATAGATAACCTCGCCGGAGCCGTCCTTAGCGGGTTTCTCAACCGCCATCTGTCCGGCCGCCGAAGGCACGAGTGCCACCAGAACGACAACTATTATCACAACCAGCAAAGCAAGGGCACCCACAACGTATTTATTGTACAAAAAACGCTGCAGCCTTTCAGGAAGCCTGCCGTATATGCCTGAGAAAAACTTATGTACTTTTCGTTTAGAATGTCTCCTCGATTTTCTCATAAATTTCATTGTATCATAAATCCCGCCAAAAATCATCCGCCCCTATTTAGAATCAAGCGCATGGTCCACAACCATCTTTATGATCGACTCCGCGGTTATCTTATTATCCGTTTCTTCTTCCTCGCCGTTTAAGGCATAGCTTACCTTAGCTGCCCTGCCGTTTATCACATTCATCGCATATCTTGCCATAAGTTCGGATACCTCAAGCCTCGATTGTGAGTTCTCGGCTCCAAGAGTAACAACTATAAGGTCATGCATGCCATCACCGGCCTGAGCGCTTACCGATGTAACGAGGCAGGCTCTTGATTTATCCGTGGTTCCCGTCTTAAGGCCGCTTACTTCGGAAAGATTGTACAGTAAGCCGTTCGTATTCTTAAGTTCTTTATTAAGCGTTTCCATCCTTGCCCTTTTAAGTGAAGTTATTTCCTTAACCTGAGGATATGTGTTTACGATGTGCGAGCAAAGCTTAAACATATCCCGCCCGCTCATCTTATTCTGCTTTTTTGCGGGAATTATGGTATCAGTATATATCGGAAGTCCGTTGGAATTATAAAATTCCGCCGTTGTCATTGATAACTCCTTTGCCTTATCGTTCATCATATTTACGAACTCCTCCTCGCTGCCGCCAACATACTCTGCAAGCGAGAGGGCGCATTCATTGCTCGACGGAAGGAGGGCTCCCAAAATGAGCTCGGACACGGGAATCTCCCATCCCTGCGCAAGCGGGACCGTACCGTCCTGGGTTGCCGACAGCCTTGCCGCCTCCGCCGATATCGTCACCTTATCATCAAGGGTTATCTTACCTGCACTTACCGCATCCATGGTCAGTAAATAAGTCATAAGCTTGGTCGTGCTGGCTATCGGCTGCGCCTCATCCGGATTGTGGCCGTAGAATATCTCGCCGGTAGTCGCATCCCCGGCAATTACCGAATTGACTCCGTCAAAAAAACCGTAGCTTTCCATCTTTGCGGGATTGATGTTAAATCCTTCGGAAGTGTTGACAATAATACCATTTTCGTCCATATCAAAACCGACATCAAGGATCATTGCCAGGACCATCGGGCTGATAAAGCAGTCAAAATGATCGCCAAGATTAACGAGCATGGTAAAATACCGCTTCTCCTCCTCATTTACGGTAAGCGGGTTCGTAGCCGGATCGGCGCCCGAATACTGCGAAAGGGCTTCTTCCGAAAAGCCCGAGTGCGAATACTCATCAGAATACCCCTCGCCCGTCTTTATCGCGATCGTACCTCCCGTTATATCAACGTTAAACTGACATGATGTGCCCGATAACAGCACCGCTGCATCACGCAGTGAAATATAACAGTTATTAAGATACGATGCGTTTATCGCACGGACCGTCCCTGAGCGTTCTCCGTCGACAGTCATCTGCAGATTATCGGGTATCATTGTATCCGCATGTGTTAAAACCCCGGTATCAAATATCATTAAAAGCGTAAGAATCGCGGCGGCCAAAATGCTTATCCACCTTCGCCTTATACTATTCCCCAATAACATTTATGACTCCCCCCGTATCTTCCTTAACATCTTCCACACTCTCATCCGTTCCGGCTTCCCCGGCGTCCTGCCCGGCGGCATTTACGATATCACTCCTGAAAACATACCCCGAATCACCGGAATCCGGAAACGACAGAGTCCCTTTTCCCGAAACAAAGCGCTCGGTAACGGAAGCACCGTCACGCTCCCATGTGATCGTCTTTTTCTTAATTTTATAATCTCCCTCACGGTTAATGGGCCCCGCAAGCGTATCGTAATCGGGAAGCACCGTGACATTTATATTCTTAAGATAATCATCCATTGTCATTCCGAGCGCCTCGTTTATGAGCGCATCCGCCTCAGTTTCCGAAACCGACTCGGCATATCCCACATAAACAAGCCTGTCTATGATAAGTTCCCTTAAACATGATGACAGCGCAGCATAGGCCATGTCACGGCATTTTTCATATGAACCCTTATCAAGTGACTCTGAATAAGTTCCTTTCTTAAGCCCTTCCCTCTCAAAGCTTAAGATAACCTTTACCGACATATCTTCAGGCATCCTGCTCCTTACCCATTCCGTGTCTATATCGGCCCCCTCAACATCCGAAAGCCACAAGGCCGCTTCCGCAGCCGCCTGATCCGCTAAATCGATCGTATAATAATAGTCACCCTTAAATGCATTAAGAGCCCTTAATCGCAGAACCGCCACAAGTACCACAGCGGTAAGCAGCATCATTATTACAGTTGTGCACAGCCGTATTATCTTACGGCGTTTCCTTCTCTGTTCCCTGTTCATGCTAACTAGTATAACAGCGGACCATCAAAAAAACAAATGACGCCCGAAATCAATTGACAAAGCGCTTTCTACTATGATATAAATATTTAGTCGGTTTACCGCACAGGGGATTGGTCAAATGGTATGACAAGGGTCTCCAAAACCTTTAGCGGGAGTTCGATTCTCTCATCCCCTGGTTAACATACGTATCACATAATAAAGATAGGGCTTCCAAAACGGAAGCCCTATCTTTATAATATATTTAGCGTCGATCATTTATTATCGGGAGTTAACAGCTGATGGGTTATTGGATAGTTGTAGTGGATGACGATCCTCAAAGTATCGAAAATGCAAAATCAATACTGAGCGAATACGATATGCGTGTGACCTGCCTGGGTTCAGGCCGTAATCTTTTAAATTTCATGAAAAAACACGAGCCGGATCTTATCCTGCTTGATATACTCATGCCGCAGATGGACGGTTTTGAAACGTACCGTGCTTTAAGGCTTTTTGAAGAAAGCGCAGGCAGGGCAAATACACCTGTCATCTTCCTTACAGGCGAAAACAACAGCGAAACCGAACGCCGCGGTCTTAAGGCGGGCGCTTCCGATTATATATGCAAGCCTTTTGACAGGGATATCCTTCTAAAGCGCATAAACAACACCATAACAAACTCCAAGATAATCGAGCGCCTTACCGAGGAGGCCACGATCGACAGGCTGACCGGATTTCTTAACAAGTCAAGCGGAACCGACAGGATTGCCGCCATGTGCCGGAACAGCACCGGCGCGCTCATGGTACTCGACCTTGACAACTTCAAGCTGGTAAACGACCTGTTCGGGCATGATATGGGTGACCGGATGCTTGTTGCATTTGCAGGCATAATTAAGCACAACATAAGGGAAACGGATGTGGTATGCAGGATAGGCGGCGACGAGTTTATGGGGTTCTTTGCAAACGTGACCGGACAAGACGCCGTGGCTTCTCTTGTAAGCAGGCTTAATGAACAGCTTGCAGGCGAAGCGGAAGCTCTCATGGGTAAGGATCACGGCATCCCACTTGGGATTTCTGCAGGGGTGGCATTTGCTCCCACGCATTCAATTGATTATCAGATACTGTTCCGCTATGCAGACAGCGTCCTTTATAAAGTAAAGAAAAACGGAAAACACGGATATGATATATATGATGACACCGGAGTTGAAATCCCCGGATCAGATGACCCGGATCATGAATTTTCACGCGTTGTAAAGATCGTTACCGAGCGCGGCGAAAGAACGGGCGCGATGCTTCTCGGTCAGGAGGCCTTCTGTTTGAATTACCGTTATCTTGTAAGATTTATGGAACGTTACGGCGGCCTCTTAAATCAGATAATGTTTTCATTATCTTCAAATGAAAAAGGCGTAATCTTTTCCGAGATGGCTGCAGAATTCGGAGGGGTATTAAAGGATCATTTAAGGAAAAGCGACCTCGTTTTCCAATGCGGCTCAGGCAGGTATTTTGCAGTGCTTCCAAACCTTAAGGAGCAGGATACCGATTCCGTGATCGAACGCATCAGGGATGAATGGAATAATACCGAATACAGCGACAGGGTAAGTATCGATCATATGACATCCACGATATCATTTTAGCTTATGATATTCCAAGATATTTGAATCCGATATTGACTGTAAAGCATGCAATACGGGATATGATGCCGGCGTTTTTGATCCTTCTGACACGCCTTACGATCCGCTTTAAACTGTAGGTTTCCTTCCAGATATAACGGTATATCTCCTCGAGCCTGTCGGGCGACATTCCGACGGGCTTAAATACTGCCTTGTGTTGGGTATAATGATCCCAGTCCCTGTCAATTATGCGTCCCTTTGCATCAAGCTCCTTATAAAGCAAAGACCCCGGAACGGGTGTCAGTACCGCAAAGCGTGCAAGGTTAAGGCCAAGATAATCGACCTGGTCGGGGATGGCCTTAAGCTCCTGCTCGCTGTCACCGTCCATTCCCACGATAAAGCAGCCGTTTACCATGATGCCGTGACTCTGAATGTTTATAATGGCCTGCCGGTAATTCCCGGGATCATTGAACAGCTTTCCTGTCGCATCAAGGGCCTGTTTATTCATTGATTCCAACCCGAAAAGGAGCCCTGCGCAGCCACTGTCCCTGGCAAGGGTAAGCAGTTCCTCATCAAATCCTATGCTTATCACCGCACTTCCGGCCCACCTTATCTTAAGCTTTTTAAGCTCCTTCATAAGCTCAATTGAATAGGCTCTGTTACCAAAGAAATTCGGATCGAAGAAAATAACGACCCGCTTGTTAAGTGCCTTTATCTCATTTATTACATTTTCCACCGGACGCGGAGTCGCACACCGCCACATCTCGCTTATCGTACAGTATGTGCACCGGTTTATGCAGCCGTTGTTTGCGGTCACAGCCGGCCATTTATAATAATGCTTAAGCTTTATCGCGCTCCTTATCGGCGCGGGTATGTCCTCACCCTTAACATCGGGCTGTGAATAAATGCGTTTCGGGGTACCTGCCTCGAAATCATCGATAAAGCTTTTCAGCGCATACTCACCCGGGCCTACGATCACGGTATCCGCATGAGCAAGCGCTTCATAGGGGTTATAACTCACATGATATCCGCCCATACATATATAGGCCCCCTTTTTGCGAAACATTTCTGCTATCTCGTATCCGCGCCTGACCGCAGGTGTTGTCGAGGATATCATCACAATATCGTATTTTTTATCATACACGACCTTATCCGACATCTCATCCAGAGTATCGATCTCCCACCCGGGCCTTGCTCCCTTTATGATCGCCGCCAGACTTCCGAGCGTGATCGGCGCGTACGAAAGCCATGATGACAGGCGGCTCCTGTAGCTTTTATCCTGTTTCGGCCATGTAAGGATTATCAGTATTTTCATGGTTTTATTATATCATATTGAAGTTAGGTCATTTCAAGTATATACTTGATTGTGCATCATAAGAGGGACAGTATTCTAAGGGGATTACCTTATAATACGAAGGAGGTATTTTTATGGGTGTTTTTTATGTGGTTATTGTTATCGCGATGCTGACTTTCGGAGCTCTGGCCCGGAACTTCATCGATCTTAAGAATCACGACGAGGGTACCGACGATATGAAGGACCTCGCCAAGATAATCCGCGACGGTGCCAAAACCTTCCTTACAAGGGAATACCGCATCATCGTACCGACGGTTGTGATCGTAGCGGTCATCTACATGATATTCATGGAGATGGTATCGGGGCTTACCTTTATACTGGGTGCCATGATGAGCTCGTGCGCCTGCCTTATCGGTATGAGCGGCGGTACCTACGGAAATGTACGTACTACTAATGCCGCAAGGGTTACAAGGCATATGAGCAGGACCATAAGGATCGCCCTTATGAGCGGCAGCATCAGCGGGTTCGCGGTACCTGCTTTCGGTATCTTCGGTGCCTGCATCGTATGGATCACCTCAGGCGGGATCAATTTCGACTATACTGGGCACAGCCTTTTGGGACTGATACCGGGCATCGGCTTCGGCAAGGTTGTGAATCCGCTTACGATGAGACTTACCACTTATTCGCTCGGCTGTTCACTGGTTGCAATGTTCAACCGCGTGGCAGGCGGCAATTATACAAAAGCTGCGGATATCTCGGCTGATATCGTCGGCAAAAACGTATTAAACCTTCCCGAAGACGATTCAAGGATGCCCAATACCATAGCCGATTTCATCGGCGACTGTGTCAACGATATCGCAGGCAACGTTTCCGATCTTTTAGAATCATTCGTTGCAACTCCTGTCGCATCCGTCCTGATAGCCGCACAGGCTTTTAAGGATAATTCGGCGCTGCTTAATTCTGCTGCCGTATATCCCTTCATCCTTGCGGGCGGCGGACTGCTGGCAAGTGTTGTCGGCGTTAACTACATAATACTTAAGAATCGCAAGCGTATAAAGGTCATTAAGGGAGTGGAGACCGAGGTTTCCCGCGAAGGCGTTGATCCCGAGGAGGAGCTTAACAACGCGACCCTGGTTTCTGCGATAGCCGTTGCTGTTCTGGGACTGTTTGCCGCAAAAGCTGCTTTCGGAAATGTGACTCTTCCTGCTGTATTCAGGGCAGGATGGCTGTCACCATGGATCGCGGCGGTACTCGGAATGATAAGTTCGGTCGCTGTCGGCAAGCTGACCGAGTTCTATACAAGCCTTAAGTCAAATCATGTAAAGCAGCTCGCATACATGGCTACCGAGGGCGAAGCCTTCGTTGTCACCAAGGGTGATGCTATCGGCTCAAGGTCGATACTCGCACCCTGTTCGGTGATAGTTATATCAATGATAATCTCTGGTTCCCTTTGCGGTTCATACGGTATCGCCATCGCGGCACTCGGTATGCTCAGCTTCGTTGGTACCACAGTTTCGATAGATGCTTTCGGTCCTGTTGCCGACAATGCGGGAGGTATAGCGGAATCCTGCCACCTTGATCCCGAAGTAAGGGTGATAACCGACGAACTCGATGCAGTAGGTAACACAACGGCTGCGATCGGCAAAGGCAATGCCATAGGTGCGGCAGCGTTTGCAACGGTCGCGCTGATCATGTCATTTATCGGCTCGTTCCCGTCGCCTGATTTTACGGATCCCATGACCTGGGTCATGATGATAGGCGGCATGATCATAGGCGGTGCACTTATCGAGTACTTTGCTTCCATACTTACGGATAATACGATAACCGCAGCCAAGGACCTGGCAGAAGCGGGTGCCAAGCAGCTTAACGATAATCCCGACATCCTGGCAGGAAAACAGCGGCCGGATTACGAATCCATCATCAAGAAAGCTTCGGATGATGCGCTGGGACATATGCTGATCCCCGCAACACTCGCACTTGCGGTTCCCGTAGTACTTGGATTCCTGTTCGGTCCCGTATTCATCCTGGGACTGCTTATCGGATCAACGATCGTTGCCATAGGACGTGCGATCTTTATGGGCAATTCGGGCGGCGCCTTCGACAATGCCAAGAAATTCATCGAATGCGGAATGCTATATGAACTTGGCGAGGACGGCGAACCTGTCGTGAACGAAAACGGTGAGAACATCGTGATCGGAAAAGGTACCCCTGCTCATAAGGCAGCGGTTACCGGTGATACGGTCGGTGATACGAGAAAGGACGTTGTCGGAGTTGCACTTGATATCTTTATAAAGATGATGTCAACGGTAAGTAATACGCTGGCACCGATGTTTTATTCGTATAGGTTGTTCTAAATAAATCGGGGTGGGACATGTCCCACCCCGTTAATTTATTTACTCATAATTCTTAAGTTTCTCAGCTGCACCCAGCATCTCACTCACAAGCTCCTGTACATCGCCTACCGTACGCTGATTATCCTCGGTGGCGCTGCATGTCGTGGTCGAATGAGCCGAAACCTCCTCGGTTATGGCCGATATCGTCTGGATGCTCTCAACTATCTCATTATTGGCGGTCACAAGCCTGCCAACGATATTTGACAGTTCGCCGGAATCCGTGCTTATCCTGCGTGCGCTTTCGACTATCCTGTCAAAGCTCTGCGAAGTAACCTGAGCGGATTCGTTCTGTATGTGGTTGCTTTCAACAAGCGAATTTATGGCATTTACAACCTTGCCGATCTCGTTTGATATACCCTCTATCAGCGAGCTTATGTTTCCGGTCGCATCCTGCGTCTGGTTCGCAAGGTTTGATATCTCGGTCGCAACTACGGCAAATCCGCGGCCGGCCTCGCCCGCGCGGGCTGCCTCGATACTTGCATTGAGTGCCAGAAGCGATGTCTGCGAAGCAATATTGTTGATGATCTGTATGATGGTCTCCATCTGCCGGGTTGATTCCCTGAGGCTTTCAACCACCTCGACAACCTCGCTGCCGGCCTGTTCCGATATCGACGACTGCTCCATGAGCTTTTCGATATTGTCGCGGCCTTCATTTATAGCTTCGACCGTATCGTTTACGTTGACACCTATGCTCTCGGAAGTCTTCGTTACGTACTCGATCTGCTGCTGGATCTCCTCGGTCTTTACAAGCTGGTTCTGGATCGATTCCGCAGAATCATTCGTTCCGGTCTGTACTTCCTGCATTGCATATAAGGTCTCGCTGCTTGATTCTGCCAGCCTTCCCATCATTTCCGAAACCTTTTCGACATCCTCCGCAAGAAGCCCCGACACTTCCATTATGGATTCAAGCATCTTTGCTGTCTTTTCACTCGAAGCATTGATAACGCGTACCTTTGATGCATTGAGCTGCCCTATGACCCTGTTGATAACAATGGAATAAACCGAAACAAGGATCATGATGAGAACTTCGATCTCAAGGTCTGCGACCGCTGATCCTTCCCAGTTTTTTGAAGATGCAAACTTAACAGCATGCATGATGGCGATGACCGAAACTCCGATGCTTGATGTTATCGACAGCTTGAAATCGCTGTACAGTGAAACCAGCATTACCGTGGGGATCGCATATACGAACACCAGGATCGTGTTTGTCGTTATAAGGCAAACAATAAGATAAAACACGCCGTAGCCGATCGCCATGATATGCCTTATGATCCCCGTATCCGGATTCATCCTGTATGCAACCCATGACGCGATCATCGGGCCAAGCGAAAACAACTCAACAAGTGCCACCTTGTATGGTTCCAGTTCGCCTTTGGCAAGCTGAACCAAATACGCAAGCCCTATTATAGAAGTAAGTATCGTGAACAGTATGAGCGCATTTTTGTTTACGTATGCTTCGTTTGATCCTTCAGTTTTCCCGTTTCCCATAAACCCTCTCCATTCAAATAGTAAAGCTGTTAATGTGTATTGTTATATAATGTGTGGAGTTCGGCAGCGGAATGATGCCCCATCATCTCATCAGCCATGCCGGTGTAACTCCATGTTGCCACAAAATAATCATACTCGGCCTTAGTAAACTGGGCGGGGCCGTCCGAGCAGTTGATCGTGACTGTTCCCGCGCTTGCAGCCGCTGCCTGTGCTGCCGCTGCAGCTGCTGCCGCATCTTCGGCTGCTTTCTTTGCCGCTTCGTCTTCGGCTGCCTTTTTAGCAGCTTCCTCGGCTGCTTTCTTCGCCGCCTCATCCGCTGCAGGATCAGCCGGCTTCTGTTCCTCCGGCTTCTTCTCTTCGGCTTTCTTCTCGTCCTTCTTGGCTTCCTCGGTATTTGATGTATCAGCCTTGGCCTGATCAGCTTCCTCCTGTGTCACTTCCTTTAAGAATTCGGTTTTGATATAGCACTCACGGCCTTCGTAATCAAGCTTGGTCCAGTCATCCACAACTTCGATCTTCGTAAATGTTTCGCCCTTTTTACATGTCTTTACTATATCGCAGTCCGTATTCGGCTCAGCCCTCATCCTGACATTGTCACCGGTTACCATCACAAGTGTGGGCTCCGCCGCTGCTGTCTCCTCTTCAACCTGGGCTGCTGCTTCGGCTGCTGCTGCTGCTTCGGCTTCCTTTGCTGCCTGCGCCTCGGCCTCCTCCTCGGCTTTCTTTACCTGATCGACAACCTGCAGGGTTATCTTGTTGCTTACCACCTTACCCTTCTTAACATATACCGTTATCGATCCTTCCGCGCCTGTATGGAGAATTGCCATCTCCTTATCGGAATCCGCATCTTTATCAAAGGTAGCGGTCGCATCATCAACTACGTATTCCAGTGACTTAAGGTTAGCCTTTGCGGGATTACCCTTTATCTTGAACTGATAATCCGTATCAACGTCAAGTTCGGTCTCGGCAAACGTAGGAGTAAGAGTTATGGACTTAAGTGTCTTTATGGACTTAAGCCCTATGGCTACCGCCGCGACTATTAATACAACCACAAATACCGAAGCCGCGATCACAAGTATCTGCGTTGCCCTCCTTTTCATCCTTCTTCTGCTCATACTTACACTCCCCTTTCTCATTATTGGTTAACAGTAACATCATTGTATTGCAATTTCCGTAGTACCTATGTCGGAAAACGATTCGTAATTATCATGTATCGTAAGCCTTATCGGCGATACGGCATCCTTAAGCGATACGGAATAACAACAGTCGATCGTGGATCCGTCGGATATCTGCATATCCTTATTATAAAACTCATCCGGATACTCTTCAAGTGAAGCATATGTTTCACACGGTTCACCGTTCTGCGTTACACTCGGCGGGAATACATCGGACATTGACAGCTGCTTGCTCGTTTTATTCGTGAATGTAAAGAATATGAGCGCCGCCGGATTTCCCTCCGTATCAAGCTTGACAGTGACGTTTGTACAACGCAGTGTAAAGTTATCGTTGTCAACATCCACGGAACCTGACGGAGCATCGGACATACTGTCCCCTCCGCCGATGTCATCAAGCATTTCCAGATCGTCTGTCGGGATCTCGTCTTCGGATCCGGCCTGTTCTACATCAAAGGATTCCGTGCCGCTTCCGTCGTCTTCGTAAGAATCATCCCCTTCAGATTCAGCGGCAAATTCCGATGTCGGTTCTCCCGTATCGTGATCCAGCTTTTTGATCTTCTGCAGCAAAGTTATCAGTACACACAAAACTATAATAAAAACAAGGCCCATGACGCCGAGCATAAGATATTCGGTAGCCTTTTTTGTCTGCTCATCCATTATCGGTGTGTTGCCGGGCGATCCGCCCTGTATGGGAGCGGCCTGTCCGCTCTGCTGACCCTGCAGCGGCGCAACATTTGCCTGAACAGGTACTGCTGCAGGTGGTACGGCGGCCTGTACGGGCTGACCGGTCACGGGATCCTGAGATATACCCAGTGCCTTTTCGATCTCCATAAGCTGCCTGTCCATCTGTGTCATCGGCTTATTCGGTGCCGGCGCTGTTGTTGTCGGGATAGGAAGCATATCTATAATGGATTCAGGCTGCTGAACTGCCTGAGGTAGTGGTTGTATAGGCTGCTGCGGTACCTGCGGCTGCGGTGCAACACGCGGTTGTACAACCTGCGGTTGTGGTATCGGTACAGGCTGCGGCTGCATACGCTGGGCCTGCTGAGCCTGCCGAACCGGTATCGTAGCCGGCTGCGGCTGCTGAACTGCCTGCTGTGGTGACTGTATCGGCTGCGGCTGCTGCTGCTGTGCCACCCGCGGTGGTGCCACCTGCGGTTGTGCTGCCCGCGACGGTGGTGCTGTCTGCTGCGGTACCTGCGGCTGTGGTGCAACACGCGGTTGTGGTATCGCAGCCGGCTGCGGCTGCCTGATCACAGGCTTGGGTGCGGGAGCCTGCATGGGAGTTTTATTGTCAGCCGGTTCCTCCTGTATTATCGTTGTACTGCGGCTTATGTTTGGCTCACCGTTTACCGCCCCCGTGATCTCCTTAAGTTCCTCATCGGTTACGGATTCATATGTGGTCGTAGTGGTCGTAACTACTGTTTTTACAAGCTTGCGGGGTTTGTTCCCGGGAGTGCTGACATTTTCAACCGGTTTATCCGGCACGGCAGTACTCACAACAGTCGTATTTACAGGCGCATCTGCCGGCGGTGTACCTAAATCCGGCTTTTTTACAGTCGGCGCATTTACAGGCGGGACATTTAGCTTTGGAATATCCGTTTTTTCCTGTGCCTTCACTTCAGGCTCAGCCTTTTTAACAGTTTCAGCCTTGACCTGTGCGCGCTCCCGCACCTCAGCCTTGACCTGCTCCCTTACCTCGGCCTTGATCCTGTCACTTCGTACCGCACTTGTCAGTTCCCTTGACAGCTTTGCATCGTCATGCTGACGGTTTACCCTCGGCTGCGGCGGCCTGTCGGGCCATCCCGTTCCTCCGGTCGTCACAACTGTCGACCGCGGAGAAGAAGCCGGTCCGGCATCTTCATTCATCATCATCATGCTTGGAGCCTTAATGACGCGGGCTTCACGCTTTTTTACCGGTGTTCGTGACATACTAACCGGAGAAGCCACTACCTTTGATGGCTTCTCTTTTACCGGCTTCGGCGTTCCCGGAATGAAGACCGTCTCCTTGGACGATGACTTGACATTGTACTTCTCCTCATCAATCCTGGGCGCGACTATACTCCTTGCTGCGCGCTTTTTGACGATCTTTTCCTTATCGATTGTCTTTTTGGTACTATCCGCTGATTCTTTGCTCATCTGGCCCCTTTAATCTGTCCCCTTGACCTTATATCCCGGCTTCCATATCATCAAGACCTGAATAGCCGTACGCTTTCGCGGTATTTTCCATTATCATGAAGGCGAGATTTTCCCTGTTTCCGGCAAGCTTTACTATAAATTGACCGTAAAGTGCGAGAGTACGGTCGGAATATGTAAGCAGCTCACCCCTCAAATACGTTTCGTATGACGTATTATCCTTTGTATCTTCGGAGGAGCGGATGCTCCTTGACCTTGCCGCCGCCTTGGGATAGCGCGATGCAAATTCCTCCATCCATCCGACCTGTATGTCAACTATCTGATCGACTATCGCTGCCTTTGCCTCACTCACGGGCGGAAGTTCATCCTTCAACTTCGCATATTCCTCGGGAGCGGTGCTCTGTTCCATGCGTGCATACTTTTCGGTGATCAGGTTCCAGCCCCGTTCGTTGGCGCTGTAAAAGTCATCTATAAAAGAGTCAAGCATCTCATCGGTCCACGTATCATACTGACTCCTTCTCATTATCGAAAAAGTGGCATAGTCATCCTGACAGGATGCCCGGCCGCCTTCATTTATCACCTTATCGAAGGCCTGCCACTCAAGCATAATGAGTTCGTTAACAGCCTCGCGGTCACTGATACCTGCCGCATTGCCTTTACCTCCGACGTTGCTTATGATACACGAACTTATGTCAGTATTCAAGCTTATTTCAGACATATTCTGCTCCTCCTTTTGTATAAGACACTTTTCAGGCCATAAGGCTGTTATTAAGGACCTGCGAATACACATCCAGGTACTTCTCACTTCCGGGTACGCCTCCTGCCATTCCGATCTTTTCAAGCTCCTCCACGATGATCGATGCAACTATCTCCGTGGTCATCCTTATCCTTTCATCACCCTTTGGCATATCGTAAACCGCATTGAAGATATCCATTATGACCGCTGCCTTCTCAAGCTGCGCCATGCCGCGGTGAAGCCACTTGTAATAAGGTGCGTATTTCCTGTTTATTAGATATACCAGTTTCATGGTATGTTCCATGTAACCAGCGAGCGCGATCTCGCTTGCCACCTTTTCGCCGCGCTTTAACATGCGTATGTAATTGTACTGTCCCATCTGTGCGCTGTAGTGCAGTTCCTCCGCAATACGGCGCTTCCATATAATGTCCGGATAATAGGACAGTTTGTTCCTTGTCCTTATAAAATCACCCGATGCTTCCCTGAATATCTCACCGTTTGTACACTGGGATAAGTCTTCCTCCCTTACGAGCGCAAATATCCCCGTATCGTCTTCGCCATTTACATATCTTAAGAGAAGCTCTTCGCTTATCCCGAGTATCCGTGAGTAGAATTCCTTAGTCCTCAGTACTCCCACCCTCCGGCCGTCCGGCGGAAGTATGCGCACCCGCGTAAGTCCCATGAACTTACCAGGCAGCTCCTCATAAGCTTTCTGCAGCGCCTCACCTATCTCATCATAAACATCATCATCAAGCCACATGCAGAAATCGGGACCGTAATCATGATCCCTTGACAATTCATCGTCAAAGCCGTAACATTCAGACCCCCTGCCCACAAGGCCTACCGTGATCCTGTCCTCATATTCGGGAAAACGCTCATGTATCATGCTGCGGCCGTATTCTTCATAAAACCGGCGTCCAAGCTCCATCCCCTTCATGCCGGTCGGGTCCGGATCATCCGCCATACCGCCCTCTGCCGTTACGGCCTGCTTAGCCTCATTAAGGCTTTCCTTAACTGCGAGGTAAGTCGGATTCTCCTCACCCACATGGACCTTTAAAAGGTCAAGAGCCTTCCTGTAGTATCTGACAGCGGTTTCATTGTCCTTTTTTATCCTGTAAAGTTCGGCCATTGCATTTAAGCATCCCGGATAATGAAAATCATCACCGCCCTCTTTTTCAAATATATCATCAGCAGAGACAAGCTGCCCCATCGCGTCGTCGAGGCGTCCGAGCCTTATATATGCCTGCGCGAGATTGGTCCTGGTTATGGCCTGTTCGATCCTGCGTTCATCGATCCCGCTTATTATTTCAAGCGCCTTCTCAAGGTTTTGCGCCGACTCTTCATGATCACCGCGCGCCTGACAAAGGAGGCTTAGATTATTATATAAAGCGGCATAAAGATAATCGTTCTTTTCAAGGAGCCTGTCATATATCCGCTCAGCCATCGTGTAATGCGTAAGCGAATCATCATATCTTCCGCCCGCGCGCTCGGCCGTTGCAACATTAAGAAGAGTGGTCGCATATGACAGTTCGTCCCTTACCTTATCACCGCACAGCTTAAGCGCTTCATCACCGTACCTGTATGCATCATCATACCTGCCCGTATAACGCAGGTAACCTATCATCTCGTTAAGGAGGGTAAGCTCGGAGGCACAGTCGCCCTCATCACGTGCAAGCCTTATCTTTTCATCAAGGAATTCACCGGTCTTACCGACATCCTCCCCGCCGGGAAGGGAATCGAGTTCCTTAAGTACTTCATTTATATCCATCTTTGTGTCGCCCTTTCCTACCCTACGTGGAGCAATAACACGACCATCAGGTATACAAGAGTGAACATACATCCGAAACTGAACATCATAAGTCCGAAGGACACGCTCCTTGATGTCAGCCGCGAGGTCTTCACTATCGTTTCAAGGCTGAATGCAAGCTTCTCCTCGTAGTTTATCTGCTTCGGTTCCTTCCTCCTTACCGTCTTATTCAATAATAACACAATCCGGTTCATGAATATACCCAAAGCATGCGTAAATGCATTGCCGAAAAGGAGCGGCCGCCTGGGCTCAACCTCCTTAAGAAGGGTCCTTTCCGTAAGCGAAACGATGTGGTCCGTCATTCTGTCAAATATCCTGAGTACAAACGCAAGCAGGAAAGGTATTATATACTGCAGTAACGGACGGTAGATAAGGTCTTCCACATCGAGCCAGCCCGGCCATGCATCGATATATTTACCGTCAACCATAAGAAGCTTTCTTATAAATACAAAATACATAAACAGGCCAAGGGCTATCGATATAAGTCCTCCCTTGATATTTGAGAATGCAAAATAATTCACGTTTTCCCTGAATCCGCTGCCATGCATAAACGGGATCGACATTTCCGCGATCCTGTCCATGAACCTGTACGGACCAAAGCCCAATATGAGAAGTGCCGCTGCGGAAAGCGAAAGCGCTGCCGCGGACCCTCCGGACATGGGGACGGTTCTTCCGTCCGGTTCTTGCGGTTCTTGCCCGGAAAACCGGACGGAAGAACCGTCCCCGTGTCCTGAAAGGTCTTCCGGTTTTTCAACAAATACCGCCACGAATATCTTAAGCATATATGCAAGAGTCATACCTCCGGTAAACAAAAATACCGCCTCAATAAACCTGAATGTTCCGGCTGCCTCGCCGGCTTCATGCATGTATTCGACGATAGATTCATGGAGCAGTGTCTTGCTGACGTAACCCGAAAAACCCGGGATACCGCTTATTGACAGTCCGCCTGTAAGGAAAGCAGCCGTAAGCAGTATCTTGCCGCGTCCGAAGCCGCGTATCTTATTAAGGTCGAGCTCGTGAAGGTTCATGTAGATCACGCCTGCTGCCATGAACAGCACAAGCTTTATGAGCGAATGATTCACCATGTGCAGGATCGTACCGCGCACCGCAAGGCAGTTCTGACTTCCGAGCAGCCCCTGCATGCCTATGCCGGTCAGGATAAATCCGATCTGCGACATTGATGAGCAGGCAAGCGTCCTTTTTATGTTTATCGAAAAGATGCCGAGCAGTGCCCCGCCGAACATCGTGATGACGCCGAGTATCAGTATAAGGAATCCCCAGGCGGGATCATAAGTGAACATACCGCAGCTTATCACCAGCACACCGAATATGCCCGATTTTGTGAGTATTCCCGACAACAGTGCCGATGCGGGTGCGGGTGCAACTGGATGGGCCTTGGGAAGCCATATATGCAGCGGGAACATGCCGGCCTTGGCGCCGAATCCGACAAGCATGCATGCACCTGCGGCGTACAGCCTTACCCCGGCGGAAGGATCGACCTGTCTTGCTATCCCCAATATCGAGGGCAGCATATCGATACTCAGTGTTCCCGTTATACTGTATAAAAGGAACAGTCCCATAAGGAGCACCATGCCCCCTATCACCGCGACCGCAATATATGTTTCAGCCGCGCGCAGAGCTTCCTTCGTTTCATCGTGCGCGACCCATGTGTACGAAGTAAAGGACATTATCTCAAAGAATAAAAATGTTGTGAAAAGGTCAGCCGACAGAAAAACCCCGACCGTAGCGCCAAGCGTCATAAGGAAGAACATATAGTACCTGTTCGTCCTCGGATAATGCGCCATGTATTCCCGCGAAAATACCGTGGTGCACAGCCACATGAAAGCCCCGACGATACCGTAGATCACACGGAAGCCGTCAAGCGTAAGGCTTATGCCGAGCCCGCACAGATCGGGAGCATAGAAGGACACATCACTTCCGCCCATAAACTTAACCGACAGGTATATGAGCAGTCCTATCTCCAAAAGAGTCACGGCATCAGCAAAAAAGTCCCTTGCTTTTTTGCTGTAATGTCCGAGCACATATGCGATTATGCCTGCGGCCATGGGGCCGGTCGTTAATGCCAACAGCATTTTTTATACCTCGTCAGAATAAACCTGCTATCTTATCCAAATGGGACATGATCCACGGGGCATTGAAGCTCATAATTATCATGAATGCCGTAAATACCGCAAACGGAACACACATCTTCCATCCCGGATCCTTAACTCCCTTAAGGCTTGAAAAGTCAAACTCCTTCTTCGGAAAATATGCCCGAAGGAGTATTGTGATCATGTAAACGGCTGTAAGGAAAGCCGATACAAGCAGCACTGCGATGCCTGTATATGAAAGAATCGTACCGGCATCGGCTGCCGCGGTGCACAGGTTCCACTTGCTTATGAAACCCGGAAGCGGCGGTATGCCTATAAGGGCAAGGGCGCCTACCGTAAATGCGGCAAACGTAACCGGCATCTTTGATCCCATCCCGTCAAGTTCACGAACATATTCCCTGCGGGTTTTATGCAGTACCGCGCCGGCGCAGAAGAACATCGTGATCTTTATGACCGCATGGTATATAAGATGGCTTAATGCGGCCGTAAGGCCGAGCGGAGTCATTAGAGACGCGCCGAATATTATGTAGGAAAGGTTGCTGACCGTTGAATACGCAAGCCGTCTCTTAAAATGAGGCTCCTTTACCGCCCTCGCAGAGCCGTAGATAATGGTGACCATCGCAAAACACATGACTATGTCCTGGGCAAAAGTCCCCTTAAGGAAATCAGTTCCGAAGCTGTAATAAGTGATCCTTATAATGGCAAAGGCACCGGCCTTTACAACCGCAACGGCATGGAGCAGTGCGGTTACCGGAGTTGGCGCGATGGACGCAGACGGCAGCCAGCCGTGGAACGGGAAGATCGCCGCCTTAACACCGAAGCCAAGCACCGCAAGCACATATACCGACCTAAGAAGGGTTTCCTTTCCATAGATATTTGCGCCCGCGAGTACGCCGCCCGGAGTGAAATCAATGGTAGTTCCGTAAGTGAATATGAAAATGAAACCGATAAACGCAAATGCCGCGCCGCCCATCGAATACAGTATGTATTTGCGGCCGGCCATTACGGCCTCCCTGCTCATCCCTGCCATTACAAGGGGAAGAGTCACAAGAGTCAGGATCTCGTAAAACATATACAGGGTCATAAGGTTTGCGGCAAACGCTATGCCCACCGTGATGCCGAAAGTCATCGTATAAAACGCAAAGAAAGTATCTTCCTTGCCCTCATGCTCCATATACTCAAATGCATACAGGGTCGCAAGCGGCCACAACACCGAGATAAGCCCGGCAAACACCGCCCCGAGTCCGTCAACACCAAAGGTTATCTCAAGATCACCCGCAAGGTTAAGGGCACGGAAGGTCCCGTCAGGAGAATTAATAAGCAGCATCCATACAAACACCGAATTAAGTATGGTCACCGCCTCGGTGTAAATGTTCCTGCCTTTTCGCGTACTGAACCTGAACAGCGGCAGCACTGCCCCTGCAAGTATAGGAAACAATATCGGAATCAACATCATCCATCTGTTCATAACACACCTTCGGCTATACCCGTCACAAACCTGATAAGCGGTCCCGCCCATACGCCGGTAAGTACCGCAAGTGAAGTCATTATGATCATGGGTATCAGCATATACAGGTTAGGTTCTTTTTTGTTAAGGCACGGATAATCATACTCATCGCCCGGGAAAAAGGCTTTAAGGACGATGCTTATAAGATATCCCGCGGTAAGCAGAGCACTCAGTATGAGCACTGCGGGGCCGAGCCATGAAATGACCGGGATCCCTTCATTCAGCGAACCCGAGGCCAGATACCACTTGCTTAAGAATGCGCTTGTCGGGGGAACCCCCACAAGGGTAAGCGATGCAAGTGTGTAACACCACATCGTTACAGGCATCTTACGGGCTAAATCCTTATAATCCGAAACCTTTTTAAATCCCGTCATATGTATGACCGCGCCGGCCACTTCAAACAATGTATTCTTGGCAAACGAATGAAAGATCACATGCATAAGTCCGCCCACAAGACCGATCGGATTAAGCAATGCGATGCCGAACAGAGCGTAGCTTACCTGACTTACCGTGGAATAGGCAAGCCGTTTCTTAAATCCCTGCTCCTTATACGCCATCATAGAGCCCATGAGTATCGTAAGCATCGTAAGTACGAGGAATGTGTACTGTACCCATGTACCCCTTATAAAATCGGCTCCCACAAGGTAATAGACAAACCTTATGATCACAAGAACGCCCATCTTGGTTATGTTTCCCGAAAGATAGGCAGATGCGGGCGACGGCGCCACCGGATGTGCCGTAGGCAGCCACGCATGCAGCGGGAACATGCCGGCTTTCGAGCCGAAACCTATAATGACAAGCATGGTGACCAAAAGCATTGCTCCCTCATGCCCCGCAAGAAGCCCGGAGTCAAGTACTCCGCCCGGCGTAAACGTAAGCGTCGTGCCGTAGGTATAGATGAAGAAGAATCCCGAAAGCCCCAGGAATGCACCGCCTATCGAGTAGAAGATATATTTCCTTCCGGCTGCGATCGCTTCAGGGTCCTGTTCATGGAGTACGAGCGGCAGCGACACAAGTGACATGAACTCGTAACAGACGTACATGGTTATAAGGTTGCCGGCCAGACATACTCCGAGCATGGAAACAAGCGTAAGCGCGTAAAAGAAATAATACCTGCGCTTATGCGCCTGATCCTTCATATATTCGATTGAAAAGATAAGATCCATGACCCACATAAAGGCGGTCAGCGTCAGGAACAAAAGGCCCAGCGCATCCGCGCGAAAGAGGATCGGGATGTCTTTGGTTATATACATTTTTTTACCCAAACACAGTAAGGCCTGTCTGGATCGTATAGGCGATCGGGTATGACAGGATACCTAAGAAGAAATTAAGTGCTATAAAGCATACAAGCGCGACTGCGGTGTTGCGGCTCGGCCTGTACCCGGGAAGGAGATAGTTCATGTTCCTCGGAGTATAGATCGATATCGTCGCGCGTATAAAATAAACCGCATTAAGGATCGTACTTATCGCCAGGGTTATCATCGCGATCCACATCTTGGAATGCACGGCCGTGACGGATGCCTCGGCAAAATAAACCTTTGATGTAAATCCCGCAAGGAGAGGTATGCCGACCATCGAAAATGCGCCGACAGTGAATGCGATACCGGCCAGCTTATGGCGGAAGCCCGAGCCCTTAAGATCGCTGAAGTTCTTGCTGCCCCGCGATACCTCGACAAGGGCACGCTGCGCGATAAAGAGCATCGACTTGGTCGCGCCGTGCGACATTATATGGAATATAGCCGCTACCATGCCCGCCGTGCTCCCGAGTCCGATACCCATGTAGATATACCCTATCTGGGCTATCGACGAATAGGCGATAAGGTGCCTTATATCATTCTGCCTTATGGCGGTAACGGAACCCATTATCATGCCGATTATGCCGAAAACAAACAGGATGTTTGTGATCTTGTGCCCGACCATAACATGCATCCCGATGACGCGGTAGAATATCTTTATAAGCAGGAAGATGTAACCCTTGCTCACAAGCGAGCTTAAGATGGCCGATGACGAAGCGGTGGCATAACCGTAGGCTTCCGGCAGCCAGCTGTGGAACGGGTACAGTGCACTCTTAATGGCAAGGGCAACACTTATAAGTCCGATGACGGCCGTAAGGGGGATCGCATATTCTCCCGTGCGTGCAAGCTCCTCGACCGCATTCTTTATATCCGGCATCAGGAGCTGGCCGGTGATCGTATACAGCATGCTGATACCTATGAGTAAAAGGCCGGAACCAAGGAGGCTCATTATCATATATTTGGTCGCGGCCACCAGTGTGTGGCCGTTATTCCTGATCATTATAAGAGCGCATGCGGCCATCGTGTTTATCTCGACGAACACATAGGCCGTGAACAGGTCGTTCGTATACACGAGCGCCAGCAGGGAACTCATCATGAGATTGATCATGATGAAATAAAGGTTCATCTTATCGACCGGGATGTCATCATTCTGGCCGCGGATACCGCCGACTACCGAAAGGAACATGACAACCGAAAAGAAGGTGCCGATAAGGCCCTCGAGACAGCCCGCCCGAAGCTCGTTGCCCCACGGTGCCGGGAACCTGCCCATGACATAAACGAATTCATGGCCAATGCTTACAGTATATCCGAGCACGCAGGCATTCATTATAGAAACCGCGAGCAGAAGCCATACCGTAAATACCCTGGCTGTTTTACCCTTAAGCGCCGAACTTATGATGCCGCCGCCAAGACAGATTATTATGCTGAAGGGAACGAAATTCTCAATAAAACTCATTCATTATCCTCCCCTTCCAGATCCTTGTAATACTTGTTGCGGCCCGGTGTATCCTTTTTGCTGCGCAGAGATATCTCATCAATATCAAGCGTATGGTAACGCTCATAAAGCCTTATCGTGATCGCAAGCATAAGCGCGGTAACCGAAACCGAAACCACGATACCGGTAAGCACCAGGCCCGCAGGGATCGGATTAATATAGGCTTCGACGCTTTGTACGTTATCAACGATAATGGGCGCCTTACGGCCGAACACGTAGCCCTTGCTCGCAAGGAACAGATACACGGCCGTGTCCATTATGTTAAAACCTATTATCTTTTTGATCATATTCCTATGCAGCATAAGGGTGGTGAACCCAACCGAGAATATGATCACGGATACGATCGAATAAACATTGTAAACAAGGTTGGGACCGAACATCACAAGCCCCCCTTTCTGAACAGCGCATAGAACGCATACATCGTGCATGCGACCTCGGTGCCGACAAAGATATTGATAAACAGGATAAGCCCGCTGCTTATGATATTGCCGGGAGTGCCGAGCGGGATGTGATTGTCAAGCCCGTGCGCGCCCATGTAGAAGTAGTAACTTAAACAGGATACATAAAAGCACAGTGCACTGACCTTGGCCACCTTGTACACATGCTCGTTAAAGAACCTGCCCGTTTTCTTAAACCCGAATGCGGATACATAAAGTATAAGGCCCGCTCCTATGATAGCGCCGCCCGAGAATCCGCCGCCCGGAGATAAGTGTCCGTTTAATATCACATATATTCCGAATACGAAAACGACCGGAACAAGGAAATTTGCCACCTTCTGGACAATGATATCGTTCTTTGGTTCAAGGTATCTGTCAAAGGCATAGCTTGACTTCTTTTCCTCGCCTTCGGCGATAAGGAGCAGGATCATAACGCAGCTCGCCGCAATGAAAAGCACGTGAGTCTCACCCATCGTATCAAAGCCCCTGTAGTTAAGGATCAATCCGGTAACGATGTTTACGGCACCCGTTTCCTCTTCGCCCTTTTCGATGTACCGCTTTATAACTTCGTTCTCAGCCGGATTGTCCGGATGGCCGAAAGGCGGCAGCCATGATACGGCTACCAGGAGCAGTATCAAAAGCATCACGCAGATGATCGCCGCTATCTTACCGTAATGCCTGTGGAACTTTTTAAGGAAATCGAGAGGTTCGGTCATATCCTGCAGCCGCTGCCTGGCCTCACGCTTTTCAAGAAGGTCGGCCGCCTCGGTAAGCTCAGCCTCAAGTGATTCAAGCTGCTTTGCCTCCAGGTCACCCTTGGGCTTATACAGGAGGAATTCCTCCCTGCCGTTAACGAAGTTCTCTATTCTGCTGTAAAACGTACTTCTGTAATCACTGCGTTTTTTCATCGTTTCCTATAACTGCTCCGCTCCTATGCCTTCGTCCTTTGCAACCTCTTTATCACTGCTGTCATCGGAGATATCCATCGTCTCGACCGCGCGTATCTTTTTCAGGGTAACAAAGAACAGGATCGAGGTAACGCCGGCGCCCACGGCTGCTTCCGTGATCGCTAAGTCGGGTGATTCTAACAGGGCCCAGACAATACTCATTATCGTGCTGTACGCCATGAAGATGATGATGGACGTAAGCAGCGTTTTATGCAGGCAGGTTGCCACTGCGCACACTATGAGAAATACAGTAAGCATCAGTATAAAAAGGTTCATAAGATCCTCCCTTACATATCTATACGTTCAAGGTCAATGCTTTCCTCGTCGATGCAAAGTTCCATCCTCATGATGACATGCGAGGATATCGATGATGTCATCCACAAAAGGATCACGACAAGGATCATCTTAAGGGAAAACCACGATAATCCCTTAAGTATCACAAGTCCCAGCGCGCCGAGCAAAAGCGCCAGTGTATCGCCTATTGCCGCGGCATGCATACGGTTCATCACGAACCGGAATCTATACACGCCGTATATCGCTATGATCTCCATGATCGCCGCAAATGCAAGGCATATGACGGCTGCTATAAACCTGACCCATTCCATGACTTACCTCCGCTTATCAAAGTCCCCTTAACAGTTCATCCCATTCCGAGCTGTCGCCGGACTCCTCCGTTTCCTTACGCTGCATCTCGATCTTCTTCCGCTTAAGCATGTTTTCTTCATGGACTCCCATGTACACCTTGGTAAGGATCGAGACTGACAGAAAGCTGATCATCGCGTAGATGATGCAGATGTCAAGGAGATAATCCTCACCTAACTTTACCGCCGTCACTGCCATAAGAAAGATGCCTATCGTGCCGACCATGTTTATCGCCATGAGGCGGTCGGCAACCCTCGGACCGGATACGGCCCTTACGAGCGCCAGCACGACAAGAATCGCATATATCACCATTATCCCAAGCAGCAGTGCTCCTGCTGCCGTTTCGGTTACGGCCATGAGTTCCTCCTTATTTCCTATACCCGGTCAAGCCTGTCCTGGGCCTTTAATATCTCGCGTACGAACACAGAATCGCCTATATCGCTGGCAAGCTCCATGTCAAGGCAGTGTACCGTATACAACCCGTCCTCAACGTTTATCGTTATGGTACCGGGAGTCAGCGTTATCGAATTGGCCAGCACGACCTTTAAAAAGCCGTACCTGATATCGGGCTTGAAAGTCACTATCTTGGGCTCCGGAACCATCTTTGGATTTAAGATGATCGAGGCCGTTTTGATATTTGCCTTAACTATCTCGGCCAAAAGGATCATAAAATACTTAAGCATCCACGGGATAAGGATGTAAAACATCTTCTCCTTGCGGATGCTGTAATCCATAAAACGACAAATAAATAGGAAGATCACAGCCGAAACGATGAGACCGATAACAGCCACCTCCGGCGTAAACCTTCCGTTAAAAATTATCCATAAAGCAAATAACGCTGCGTACATGCCTGCACCTCATACCCGATAATAGTAACACATTATGTGGTATGGCGCAAGAGATTTGGGGCGATATATAGTGTTTGATGTGGGATTTATGACCTCCTAATAGCCCTTGATCTTGTCCTCGTAATCCGAGCCCGTGACAGTGCGGAAATTTTCAAGATATTTAGACGGATCCCGTTCCACATCGTACATGGTATCAAAGGCCATGAGCAGCATCGCATCGGCGTTATACTTAAGCTCGAAACGCCCTTCGTCGATACCCGCCTTGAACTTATCGACCTGCCACACAAGGATATCGGGGATCGTGATGCCCTGAATGTTCATTTCACACAGGAAGTCCTGATGGTCAAGGTAATAAGAAAATTCCTTTAAAAGGGCGGGAGAATCATTTAGCTTTTTTAAAAATGCATTAAGGAATTCATCGTCTTTTCCCGCGTATTTGCACAGTTCTTTCGCAAAAATCAGACACGGGGACGGTTCTTCCGTCTGGTTTTGTCCAGCAAAACCAGACGGAAGAACCGTCCCCGTGTCTGATTTATTCACCATAGTACTCATATCTACTCCAGGCTCCAGGGAATGAAATCTACGCACACACCGCCGGCGGCGCCGTCCATGTTAACGGCATCAAGACGGTATGTCATAAGGACTCCCATGTTGTCATACATATACATTTCGCCCATGTAATTCCCGATCTCATTGTTATGATCGGAAATATTGACCGTATGAGTCACTGAATACAGGTCGTCATCCAGTTCCTCGATCTCACCGGATAACGTTTCGTCTGTCTCATAATTTGCCGCAAGGTCATCCTGGCCGTCAGCGGCCGTCCAAACAGGGAACTGCACCCTGTCAAGACCATTGCTCGAATATATAACTGCATTTACCGTATACGTTCCCTCGGCAAGATTAGTCCGAGTCATAACCGAGCGCACCATGGGATCGGAAGCATACTCATCGTAGCTTGAGTTTGCCACGTTGCACCATTCCTCCTGCCTCATGCGGTACAGCTTGAAGAAGCTTCCGTTTTTGCCGGTCCAGTGCTTACTGCCGGGTTTTTGCTTATCGCTTCCCGTTATCTTAAAGAAGTTTGATTCTGCATAAACAGCTTTTTTATCGATACGCCATACTACGAACCTGCCGTCGTCGGTCTCGTAACCATCGGTAACGTACACACCTGTCTTATCATAGTCAAGCAGGATCATAAAATGCGATGACCAATCGTTTTTCTTAACCTTCCAGTAACGCACATACAGGATGTCGCCCGCCCTGGCGCCCGTGCGCTCAAGGAACCCGTATATCGTTTCGCCTTCGTGGCTTGTCGTCGTCATGACACCCTGATCATAGATATCCTTGCCGAATACGTGCTTCCAAACCTGATTTACATAGGCGCAGCACTGTATGCTGACAGCCTGGCCGCCCTTGTAATACGGACTGTAGAAGGTTCCGCCGAGCGAATTCGCATATGCCACAATGACCTTGCGGATACGGTCCACACCTTCACCCGTTATATAAGAAGCATCAAACGGCCTGTCGTCATACACATATTCCTTCGGGATCTCGTAATAATCATCCTCCCCGGTATCAACGACATTATCCGGTTCGTCGGGAACTATCTCCTCAATGACTTCCTCATCATCAAGAAATTCATCGGACAATCCGTCAAGATCCCCTGTAACATCAACACTCATGCTGCCGCCAAGGTCGATCGGGCCATCCTCATCATCATCCGATAATTCAAGGACATCGTCCTGAGAATCAAGGTCCTCATCGTCATTTCCCATATCATCCATATTAAGTTCAAGCATATCCGTGTTGTCCGAAAGCAGATCCGTAACATCGGCCCTGGGGCTTAAATGCACTCCGGCCACGATAAGGGACATCACAAGGATCGCACATATCATCCTCTTTTTCATACAGAAAATTATACCGTAAATACAATTTGCGGTCAATCGCAAACAAAAATGCGAATTTTAGTGAATTAAGGCTAAACTCATGATATAATTGTGCCGATAAATTATGTAAACAGGCCAAGGGTGTAGTATGCCCTTCAGGATAATATTATCAATACGAAGGAGAGTATAAAGATGAAAAAGCTTATCATTGCACTATTTGCGGTCGCCATCGCAACTGTTTTTGCGCCTGCAAAGGAAGTTAAGGCCGCATACAACAGTCTGTCTGCAGGGGCTCATGCCGAGATGCTTCGCTCATTTTATAACGTACCGGCATATGAGAAGGATTTTGCGGATAAATACAACTATCTTGAACAGCTCAAAAGGGACGGGGCTCCCGCAAGTGACATATCTGCGGCCGAAACCGCTCTCACCAATGCATCCGTGAAGCTGGCTCAGCTGAATTCACTGGTATCCTATCAGCTGACACAGTCATCTTCTTTCCCGGTAACTTCCACTTACGTATCAACCGTAATAAACGAGCCTGTATACGCAGCGCTTTATGCCAACAAATCGATCTATGCAACGGCACTCAACAATCAGGCGATATACAACTCGCACCTTGTGAACCAGGCGGCTTACAACGCGGTGCTCGCGACAAACGGCGCATATGCGGTTGACCTGGCAAATGTTGCTGCTTACAGCGCATATTACCACGGACAGGCTCCTTATCCCAGGTAAATAAACCAGGACACGGGGACGGTTCTTCCGTCTTGCAAAAAACGCGAGACGGAAGAACCGTCCCCATGTCCCAAGGAGATAATACATGAATTTCAGAACAGATGACAACTTGTCGATATTGGGGTTCGGGTGCATGCGCTTTCCCAAAAAGGGGAATTCCTTTGATTTTGAGGAAATAGAGCGTGAGCTTTTGTATGCTATAGATAACGGAATAAACTACTTCGATATGGCATATACTTATTCCGGTATCGAGGATGCATTCGGGCGCGTCATGGAAAAATGCGGCTTCCGCGATAAGGTAAATATCGCGACCAAACTGCCGCACTACATGATGAAAGATGTTGCCGAGATGCATAAAAACTTCGACGAGCAGCTTAAGCGCCTCCGTACGGATCATGTGGATTACTATCTCATGCATATGCTACCCGACTTAAAGACCTGGAACGCTCTTATTGAACGCGGTGCACTCGATTGGCTTAACAGGCTTAAGGCCGATGGCAGGATCCGTAAGCTTGGATTCTCCTTCCACGGCAGCACACCGCTTTTCATTGAGCTGCTGAATGCATATGACTGGGATTTCTGTCAGGTCCAGTACAATTATCTCGATGAATTCTCACAGGCAGGCAGGAAGGGCGTTGAAGCGGCATACGAAAAGGGCATTCCCGTTATAATAATGGAACCGCTTCGCGGAGGTCGTCTGGTAAACAACCTGCCAAAGGAAGCGACAGAAGCATTTAACAAATCGGAACACAGCTATTCTCCCGCCGAATGGGGCTTAAGATGGCTGTGGGATCAGCCCGCGGTATCGGTTGTACTCTCAGGCATGAACTCGATGCAGATGCTTGAGGAAAACATACGGATCGCATCGGATGTAAAGCCGGGTGACTTTGGCCCGGATGACTTTAAAACGATAGAAAAAGCCAAAAAGGCGATAATAAATAAAGTCAAGGTCCCGTGCACGGGCTGCGGCTACTGCATGCCGTGTCCGTTCGGTGTGGACATACCGGGATCGTTTTACTGCCTTAACACATCTTACTCCGACAGTTATATCGTGGGGATCAGGGAGTACTTAATGTGCACTGCCCTTAAGAATCAAAAGAGCATGGCGTCACTGTGCAAAGAATGCGGCCGATGCGAGCAGCATTGTCCTCAGGGGATCCCGATAAGGAGTTCATTAAAGGCGGTAAAGCGAAGGTTTGAGAATCCGATATTTAAGATAGCTGCTTTTTTCTATTCAAGAATGTGATGATCGGTGGAGAGAAAATGAGAAAAAGGGGAATGTTTACAATCATCCTGCTCACGATATCCCTCGTGATGACGGGATGCAACAGGAATGCAGGTGCCGATGCCGGGGAGGCTGCCGAAGCCGACACAGGCACACAGCAGGCACCTGAGAATAACACGATTTCCGTAAGCGGTACAGCCGGAAACGGCAGGGTGATCAATTTCATAAGGAGTCCGTATGAGATAACCGATGACTCTCAGACGGGCGAATCGGTCACTCCGGATCCCGCGTATTCTTCACCGCAATTTGATCCCGCCGATCCCGATGAAGCCCCGCCGCAGTTCTTTGATGTCGAGGATCCCCTCGAACCCATCATGGGGTACTGTGACAACGATATGTGCGATCAGCTGATAAAGGAGTTAAACGCACGGAGGACCAATTTCGGTGTCGGTACGCTGTCGAAAAACTACAGCATGTGCGTTGCCGCCGATGTACGTGCACGTGAATATGCCGTTTATCCCGTATATAAACAACGCCCCGACGGACGTTCCTTTGAAAGCGTAAGTCCTCAGGGCTATATCAAAAACGA
Organism: Lachnospiraceae bacterium; assembly: GCA_017550535.1. Taxonomy (GTDB): domain Bacteria; phylum Bacillota; class Clostridia; order Lachnospirales; family Lachnospiraceae; genus UBA2868. The sequence continues at coordinate 29,042 of JAFZOS010000004.1, read as the reverse complement.
ATATTTTATCATTCCTTCAAGGAATTCGGTAACCCCTAAATGGGATTCTTCAAAGGGAACGTGGACAAATCCAAGTCCCACCTATGCCGAATACACTTATACACCGAACCTTGTCGTTGAAGGGCTCATGGAAATAAGGGAAGCCCGCAATATCCTGCTTAACGATGATTATAAGCAGGTCGGCGCTTCATGGTTCGTGACGGGGAGTTATTTTATCGCTGGATTCACGTTGAGTTACTAAAGCAGACACGGGGACGGTTCTTCCGTCTGGTTTTTGCAAAGACCAGACGGAAGAACCGTCCCCGTGTCTGCTAAATTATCAGGTAACGATAATCTTGATAGATAGTTGCTATCAGGTTGCAAAGGTCCGTGCTGATGCCGTTGAATTCGGCAGCTTCTATGCGGCTTACACGGAACACCTGAATTTCCTCTTCCTGCGCGGGGAGTGATTCTCCCATCATGTTATCCCCGTATCTTTTCCTTTTCTTTTTCTTTAAGCGTATCGTGAAAGCGGAGCCGTCGTGTGTGAACACAAGTCCCTCGTTCGTTCCGGCTTCAAAATCCTCGATCGTATCGAAAAGCGTGAATTTCTCCTTATACGGAGCGCCCTCATAAGGACAGAACGTATCACAGTTGCCGCATTCGTTGCACAGCCTGTCGATATGGAGCACCTGGGGCGTCGGATTGCCCGGAACCTTGATCTCAACATTTGCACGGTTCGGACACACGTCTATACAGTTCTCGCAAAGGCGCGAGCAGTCAAGGCAGCGCCCGCCGTCATTCCTGTAATGCGGCTCACGCAGGATACCCTTCTTTGCGTACAGGCCGCTTAACTTGTTATCTGCACTCCTGCGGCTTGGTACCCGTTTCGCAGGTGCCGTCCTCGTATTTGCAAATCCCGGAAGAACGTAACCGTCCGGTGTATGGTATTCGCCGTTATCTTCAGGCACCATGTTCTCAAATTCCTTAAGGATAGCATCGGCAACCTTACGCGCATCTGCTATGGCTTCCACGACAGAAGCCGAGCCGACACGGCCGTCACCTGCGATGAAAACATTCGGTATATTGCTTTCATATGTATCCGGATCAACGACAGGCAGTCCGTTATCACCCACATTAATGCCGTTGTTCCTGTAAAAATCAGAATCAACATGAACACCGATCGCCGCTATCACCGTATCCGCGGGAACAGCCATCACCTCATCCGTATCATATGGCATAAGCCTTCCGTCATCGCCCGGTTCCTTAAGCTCCGTGATGTGGCACTTAAGATACCCGTCTACATACTCAAAGGGATTCATGAGTTCCATCAGCTCTATACCCTCGGTGATCGCAGTCTGCAGTTCCTCATCGTTTGCTTTCATGAAACGGCGGTTGCGCCTGTATATTATGTAAACGTTCTCGACGCCTTTTATCCTCTTTGCTGCCCTTGCCGCATCGACCGCGGTATCGTTTCCGCCTATCACCGCAACGTTCTTTCCAAGATCCGGCCTTCCCTTTCGCTCCTTGTAATCCTCAAGGAAGGAGATCGCGGAAACAACATTTATCCCGGGTATATCAAGGTCATAAGCACATGGCGCTCCGATCGCAAGGATCGTCTTGTCATAACCCTGTATCTCACTTAGGTTCTTAACAAGTACTCCCGAACGGACTTCAACATTCAGTGCCTTTAAGAATGATGCATCCTTTTCCGACCGGTCGATCGGCATACGGAAATCGGGGATAAGATGCCTCGCAACGCCGCCCAAATGCTCCCTTGCACAGAACATCGTTACCCTGTGCCCCTCATGAGCAAGGAAAAATGCGGCAGCCATTCCTGCGGGGCCTCCGCCCACGATCGCGATCTTTAAGCTCCTTCCCACGGGAACCTTCGGACGCAGCTCGCCGATCACCGTTTCGTATCCGTTCTGTGCGGCTATAAGGTTGGCCTCACGTATCTTGACGGACTTTTCATAATATATCCTGGTGCAGTTGGTCATACACTCATGCGTACAGATCGAACCCGTAGTAAAAGGAAGCGGGTTCTTTTCAAGCATAACTCGCAGCGCTTCGATATAGTTTTCCTCATCGATAAAGCTTAAGCACGTTGTGATGTCCTGGCCTATCGGACAGCCGTCAACACAGGGTGCGATGAAGCAGTTTGTCTTGGGTATCCTGCCCTTGCGCTTCGTGGGAACATCCGATTTAAGCGGCTTGGTGTAATGGTTGTTAAGGCGCACGCGCTCCGCCATACGCTTAAGGAGTCCTGTCTGTGTTCCGTAGTATTCGTTGTACGACCATTCATTGAATGTATACGAGAACTGCTTGAAGCGGTTAAAACCACCCGGCTTTAATATAGTCGTGTTCATCGTTATGGGCCATACGCCTGCCTCGAAAATATCCTCAACGTTATTGGCATCCGCGCCGCCCGAGAATCCTATCCTTAACCTGCCCTCAAAATCATCGCTTAAACGTGCGGCAAGTGCCACCGAAAGCGGGAAAAGTGCCTTCCCCGACAGCTTAAGCGAACGTGAACGGTCTCCCTTATCAACAACGGGGAACACTCCGGTTATCTTAACACCGAACAGCCTGCCCTCCTTGTTGGCGATGCCCAAAAGCCTGTTGATGAGCGGTATCATATCATGGTACCTTACGCATTTTGCTATGACATCCTTATTTATCTCGATATCAAAATACCCCATGGAATCAAGCGTCGAACGGCAGTAATCGTAACCGAGCAGAGTCGTGTCAAGCCTGATGCCTATGTTCAATCCGCAGTCGATCATAAGGTATTTTGCGATGCTTTCGATCTCACTCAAGGGACAGTCAAAAGGTGTGCACACCGATACCGAAGTGCTTATCTTTGGCGATATGTCATCTATATCTTCAAGTGTAAGGTTCTGGAACAGATCTATATTATCTTTAAGAAAGGCGATGCATTCCTTAAATATGGGCGTATCGGAAGCATCCCGCATGTTGTTCAAAAATTCCGTCATCGCAGGCGACTTATAATCGCTGAGAGTATATCCCGCGGATTCATTGAATACAAAGCCGTCCATGCCGCCCATCTCGTACTCAACGCTCAAAACCTTTATCGCGATCCATGCCTTGACATATTCGTCAAAAGACTGCCGGATCGTAAGGTTTACCGCGCCCTCAACATTATATCCTTCGCTGTCCGCCGCGATCTCGGGATCCTGCTTAAGCTCCCTCGGGCAAACCGTACGAAGTTCAAAAAAACGGCAGCCTGCCACATAAGCCGCGATCAGGCTCTGCGCATACTGGGTATGCGGCCCCGACGCCGGCCCGAACGGAGTCTCCAGTTTTTCATCAAATACATTGAGAGTCTTAAACGGATTTGCCTGGTAAAAATCACGCACGCCGAATATCGAGCCCGACTTTTTCTGCTCATTTAATATCCAACGCATAAGATGGCCGAACTCAAGCGGCCTGAGATTATTGATCATTATAAATCCCCCAATTTATTTTCCTGATATTTTGAACCCGCCCTTAACAGTTCCGTCAACCGGCTCCATGAACGAAAAATTATCCTCGTAAAGCACGGACGGAAATGCATCATACCATACCGGCGTTCCGGGTTCCTCAGGATAGTAGAAAGTTACCCCGCAAAATTCACGCTCCTTAACTGATGCCTCGGGATAATCCTTTTGCCGGACCGCATATGCCCTGCTCCAGTTGTGGTGTATATACTGTATATCCTCAATAAGGAGAAAGGTCACGGGATAAATAAGAATGCATGCAAACAATGCCGCAACCGTGCATTTAATGATCCTGCCCGTTCCCATATCATTTATTATAACAGCTGCCGTCAAAAGAGGCATCATAAGAAGATACAGATATCCGTAACGTATAAGCGGTGCCGAGAAAAACCAGAATAAAAAGCCCATTATCAAGACGACTTCAACAAACACAAGCTGTCCTAAAATGCCTTCCTTATTCCCGGACTTATTTTTCATAAGACGGATGATCACGCTAACACACCATACTATCCCTATGATCAATGATACTATAGCTGCGCCGGAAAAGAAACGGTCAATATTCGTCTGCCCGTTCCACCAGACGGGTGCCCATTCAAAAACGCTTTGGTCTATCTTTGAAGCATCACGTACGTAACGCGCCCACGTGGTGATCTCGTCGGCATCATGACGCGCGCTCTCAAGCGGCAGCTTCCACGGTACGTTAAACAGATCTATTGCAGTGAAGGGATAGATAAGCCATCCCGAAATGATGACATTCCTTATAAAGTACGGAAGTATAGACAGAAAGCCCGTTATCACACACTTAAAAACGGTACCGTACTTTTTCTCCTTAACAAGCCTTACCGCGGGATGGATCGTAAGCAGGACAAGCACTCCCACTGACAACTTTACCGATACCAGAAATACCGTCAGCACACATAAAACCGCATACGGCATGGGCTGTGATACCCTTTTATCAATAAGCTCACACCAGCATATCATGATACCGAATACAAGGTATAAAAGAATAGGATCGGTGGTTGGCGATATAAGCTCGATGCCTCCGATCACCGTGTAAATAACAGGTGCCAAAGATACTATCGCCGAAAGCCTGCCGGGCTTTTTATCGTTTACGGCAAGAATGATACGGTAAAGTGCATGCCCGGTCACGACAAATGCCATAAACCCGTTGACCCCGTGGAGAGACTGCCCCAGAAATGAAAAGCCGTACAAAGCACTCACGCTGAAAAATGCACTGTTGTAGCCGAAGCGATTCTGTACAAGGGCAAGTCCCTTTACAACGCCGTATTCCTCAATCCAGCGGATCGACTGGGCATGATACAGTCCCGAATCGGAATGGAACATGCCGTAACAGGTCATGAAAACGATCGCAAAAAAAGCAACGAACGAAACAATGATAAAGGGAATATGTACCCGTGCCTTAAAGCCTTTTATAATTTTCCCGGAAAGAGTCAGATAATGATCCTTATCGACGATAAGGCCGACAATGCATAATACGACAAGAAGAATATTCGCGGCCAGACCCACTTTACAAAAAACGCTGAAATAACCGGAATATGCCGTAACAAAGGCAAATCCGGTCATCAATTCAAACAGGCATGGATAACTGTATCCGGGCGTACTTTTTACCCTGCAAAGTATCGCGTGGCCCGTGATATAACAGGTTGCGAAGATGTAAAGCCAGTCAAGGCATATGATTATCATGGAGCCTCCTCAAGATCATGAAGCCTGTCACTTATATCATACAGACGGAGTTCCGTTTCCATACGGTTGCGCTGAGCGACATTATTAAGGATCATGCCCGCAAACAGGGACTGGATCGCCGCAATAAAAACGAAGCCGCAGACGATCAGGGTCGGAAAACGAAGTACCAGTCCGGTGTTCGCATAATCTATAAGTACCGGGATAACAAACAATACCGACAGCAGGGCAAGGGTAGCTGAAATGATCGTAAAGAACTTAAGCGGCCTGTATTCGCGGTAAAGCCGTATTATCGTTCCTATAACCTTAAACCCGTCCGAATATGTGTCAAGCTTGGAATAGCTGCCTTCCTGCCTGTCCTTATAACCTATGACGACATTCTCAACCTGCATGTTGTTATTGACGGCGAATATCGTCATCTCGGTTTCAATTTCAAACCCCCGGGACATGACCGGAAACGACTTTACAAACTGATATGAAAAAGCACGATATCCTGTCATGATATCGTTTATCTTACAGTCAAAGAGTTTATTTATGGATGCCTTTACCAGCGAATTGCCGAAGTTATGGAAAGGCCTTTTGTTTTCGGAATAATATGTGGATGACAGGCGGTCGCCGACAACCATATCCGCCTGTTTTTCAAGGATAAGATCCGCAAGCTCGCGCACGGAGCTTAAATCATATGTGTCATCACCGTCAACCATGATGTAGCACTGCGCATCGACTTCCCGAAACATCCTGCGGATAACGTTGCCCTTACCCTGCATATGCTCGTAACGCACGATGGCTCCCGCTTCAACAGCACGCGCAACGGTAGCATCGGTAGAATTGTTATCATAAACATATACAGCAGCCTCAGGCAGGTATTTATGGGCATCGCTTACCACTTTTGCCACCGACAGCTCCTCATTATAACAAGGAATAAGAATCGCTATCCTGTCCATCATAACTCCCGTAAAGAATCGTTTATTACCAGGTAAGCACGCTTGCGCCCCATGTAAGTCCGGCACCGAAGCCGGCGAACACAAGCTTGTCTCCTCTATTAAGCTTACCAGCCCTGTTGATCCTGTCAAGTACCATCGGGATACTTGCCGCGGATACGTTGCCCGTTTCCTGAATGCATGCCGGGAACTTATCCATGGACTGCCCTAACCTTTTTGCGATCGCCTCGATCATGCGCAGGTTTGCCTGATGGATCACGAAATACTTTATCTCATCTGCGGATATGCCTTCGGCATCGAGCACCTCGTTTATGCATTTAGGAACCGTACGCACCGCAAATTTGTATACCTCCTGGCCGGCCATGACAACGTAAGGGTAATCCCACTCATTATGAACATATGGATTCTGCAGGGGCCTTGCCTCGCAGCCGAGCGCCGGGCCTGCCTTTCCGTCGGTTCCAAGTATCGAACGGATGACTCCCACTTCATCGGCCTTTATCACTGTTGCTCCCGCTCCGTCGCCGAACAGGATGCAGGACTTGCGATCCTCCCAGTTCATTATACGGGAAAGAGTCTCGGCTCCGACTATAAGGATGTTTTTATACATTCCCGCCTGAACGTATGCGTTTGCAACACTTATGGCATACAGATATCCCGAGCATCCGACTACCATGTCAAATGCAGCTGCCTGCATGGCATCTATGCCTGCCTGTATCTCTCCCGAAAGGAAAGGAAGGAGGCGGTCGGGCGTAACCGTCGCAGCTATTATAAGGTCAAGTTCATGTGCATCCATTCCCGCGTTTTCGAGCGCCTTTTTTGCAGCCTCGATCGCAAGTGAACTTGTACCTTCTTTTACAGCCAGATGCCTCGTTTTAACACCTGTTCTTTCGGTTATCCACTCATCGGATGTATCCATGATCTTAGCCAGATCGTCGTTAGTTACCACCAATTCGGGAAGTGCCATTCCCGTGCCTATGATTCTTGCCTGCATATTTTTCTCCTGAATACCTAAAATTTCCTAAACCTCTCGTAACGCTCATTCGCGAGCTCCTCACCGCTCTTATCCGCGTTAGCCTTAAGGTAATCCTTTATACTCTTCTTCATGTACTTAGCGATCGAGCGCAATGTCCATTCATTCGCGCCGCCGTACTCGGGGATTATCTCCTCAATTATTCCGAGTTCCTTTAAGTCCTCAGCCGTAAGCTTCATGACTCCCGCCGCCTCTTCGACGCGGTCGCCCGACTTCCATAATATCGATGAGAATCCCTCGGGCGAAAGTATCGAATAAGTTGCATTCTCCATCATCCAGACAGCATTACCGACCGCAAGGCCGAGTGCTCCGCCGCTGCCTCCCTCGCCTATCATAAGGCAGATAACGGGAACCTTAAGTGCCGACATTTCATAAAGGTTTCGCGCGATCGCTTCACCCTGGCCGTTCTCCTCGGCTTCCTTTCCGGGATATGCACCTGAGGTGTTTACGAAAGTGACTACCGGCATGCCAAACTTCTCGGCGAGCTTCATAAGGCGCAGTGCCTTACGGTAGCCCTCGGGCGAGCACATACCGTAATTCCTGTATGCGCACTCCTCAAAATCCTTACCCTTCTGTATCCCGATAACTGTGACCGGCTGACCGTCAAGATAAGCGATTCCGCCTATCACGGCATGATCGTCCTTAAACAGCCTGTCGCCGTGAAGTTCAAAGAAATCATCAAATATGATATCCATGTAGTCCGTAGTCGAAGGACGGTCCACGCTTCGCGCCGCCTTGACCTTCTCCCAGGCCGTAAGCGGGTGCGACTTTATCGCCTGCTCCCTTGCCACTTCCTCGGGCTCGGCTGATTCCGGGTTGGTTGACATAAAGTTGGCATAACCCTTGGTGCCGGTGTAGAGTTTTATGATGTTGTACAAAGTCTTTTTAAGGTTTTTACGCTCGACGATAGCATCCACAAATCCGTGGTTTAACTGGAATTCCGCGCTCTGGAAGCCGCTCGGGAGCTTTTCGCCTATTGTTTTTTCAATGACCCTCGGGCCGGCGAATCCGATGAGTGCACCGGGCTCTGCAAGGATCACGTCACCGAGCATCGCAAAACTTGCGGTAACGCCGCCCGTCGTGGGATCGGTGAGCACCGGTATATACAGAAGGCCCGCATCTGAATGCCTTTTAAGGGCCATACTTGTTTTTTCCATCTGCATAAGGGACATGATGCCTTCCTGCATCCTGGCACCGCCGGAACAGCAGAACAGAACGACCGGAAGTTTTTCCTCAGTCGCACGCTCGACAGCTGCCGTTATCTTTTCGCCGTACACATGGCCCATTGAGCCCATCAAAAACCTTGAATCACATACGCCGAGGACCACGGGGATGCCGTTTATGGTCGCGCGTCCGATGGTGACGCCTTCCTTCTGACCTGTTTTTTCCTGAACCTCCTTTAACTTTTCCTCGTATCCGGGAAAGTCAAGCGGGTTTGATTCTTCGATATCTGCAAACCACTCCACAAAGGAGTCGGGATCTGCGACCATCCTTAACCTGTTGTGCGTCCTTACCCTGAAATAGTAGCCGCATTTGGTGCAGATATACCGGTTTGCCTTGGCCTCCTGTTTGGGGAGAACGGCACCGCACAGCTTACAGGTTACGGTGTCCTCCGCCGGGGCTTTCTTGCCCAGGGGGAAGTAGTTTTTAACGTTTTTAAATCCCTGCCACATATGATACTCCTTGTATATTGGCTTATTTATTTACTGATAGCAAACATTATCTCTGCAGAACAAGCCAACTCGCCATTAACGGTTGCCTTGCCCTGTCCGACTCCGATGGGGCCCTTTAATTTCGTGATCTCCATCTCGAGGATGAGTACGTCGCCGGGAACGACCTTGCGTTTAAAGCGGGCTTTGTCTATGCCTGCGAAGTAGGCTGTACGGCCCTTCATATCGGGCATCGACAGTACCGCAACTGCGCCTGCCTGCGCCATCGCTTCCACGATGAGTGCGCCCGGCATTACCGGTTCACCCGGGAAATGTCCGTTAAAGAACGGCTCGTTATAACTTACGCATTTTCTTGCCCTTACCGACTTGCCTTCCTCCATCTCCTCGATCGCATCGATGAGCATGAAAGGCTGGCGGTGCGGGATGATCTCCATGATTTCCTTAGCTGTGAGTAAATCTGACATATTAAACCTCATATTTTGAAACAAGCAGGGATGCGTTGTGGCCGCCGAAGCCGAGCGAGTTGCTCAGTGCGTGCTTAAGATCGACGTTCTCATACGCTTCCTTACAGTAATCAAGATCCATTTCATCGTCAGGCGTCGTATAGCCTGCCGTCTTATGTATATAACCTTCCTCGATCTCCTTGACACAGGTGATGAACTCTACTGCGCCTGCGGCACCGAGGAGGTGTCCTATCATTGATTTTGTGGAATTTACCTTTATATCCTTCGCATGATCACCGAAGGCAAGCTTTATGGCACGTGTCTCGAACAGGTCGTTATGATGGGTGCCCGTTCCGTGCGCGTTAATATAGGTAAGCTCATCCGGGGAAACACCGCCGTCCTTAAGAGCGTTAAGCATCGCTGCCGACGCGCCTGCACCATCCTCGGCAGGGCTTGTGATATGGAATGCATCCGACGAGCATCCATAGCCGGTAAGTTCGGCATAAATCTTTGCCCCCCTTGCCTTTGCGTGTTCAAGTTCCTCAAGGATCACAATGCCGGCGCCCTCGCCCATTACGAAACCGCTGCGATTCTTATCAAAGGGCAGTGAACATTTCTCCGGATCGTCAACGGTTGAGAGTGCTGTAAGTGCGATAAAGCCTGCAACACCGGTAGGTGATATCGATCCTTCGCAGCCTCCTGCCACCATGATATCCGCATCCCCATACTGGATGGTCCTTAATGCCTCACCGATACTGTTTGTTCCGGTCGCACATGCGGTAACTACATCTATGCTCTTTCCCTTAAGCCCGAAAGCAATGGAAACATTGCCTGCGGCCATGTTTCCGATAAGCATCGGGATAAACAGCGGATTTATCTTACCAGGGCCTTTCTCAAGGAGCCTTGAATGCTCACGCTCAACGCTTTGGAGACTTCCGATACCCGAGCCGATGGCACATCCCACACGGTAGGGATCCTCCTGCGTCATATCTATGCCGGCATCCTCAATTGCTTCCTTTGATGCGGCCATTGCATACTGCGAAAACAGTTCCATACGCCTGGCGGCCTTAAAATCCATATAGTTCTTTGCGTCAAAGTCCTTGACCTCTGCCGCTATATGGCACTTGAAATCAGTAGTGTCAAACTGGGTTATAGGACCGAAACCCAGCTTTCCTTCCTTAACCGAGCTCCAGAACTCATTTACACTGTTGCCGATCGGGGTTATCGCCCCCATCCCGGTAACCACTACACGCTTTTTACTCATCGTATTTCCTCGTCTTTCTTTTATTCCTGGTTTTACCTACCAGATTTCGTTTTTCCCGGATTTGTCATACTAAACACGGCTTTTTCCTGTTTTAGTATGACTCCGCGCTTTGTTTTTCCCGGATTTTTCATACTAAACCCGGCTTTTTCCCGTTTTAGTATGATTCCGCGCTTTGTTTTCCCCGGATTTGTCATACTAAACCCGGTATTTTCTTGTTTTAGTATGACTCCGCGCTTCGTTTTCCCCGAAATTTTGATACTAAACACGGCTTTTTCCTGTTTTAGTATGACTCCGCGCTTTGTTTTTCCCGGATTTTTCATACTAAACCCGGCTTTTTCCCGTTTTAGTATGACTCAGGCCTTTATTTTTCCCGGATTTGTCATACTAAACACGGCTTTTTCCCGTTTTAGTATGACTCCGGGCCGTGTTTTCAGGGCTTTGTTTTCCGGGCTTTGTTTTCAGGCCTTTGTTTTCAAGTCTTTGTTTTCCGGGCCGCGTTTGGCGGAGTTTATATACACATCCCACCATCTACACTCAACACCTGGCCGGTGATATAATCCGACATATCCGACGCAAGAAAAAGTACTGCGCCTGCAATGTCCGAAACCTTGCCGGTCCTGCCAAGCGGTATCATAGCGATAGTCGCTTCCTTAGCCTTGTCGGTCATGGCTGCAGTCATCTCGGTCTCAATAAACCCGGGCGCTATCGCATTGCAGTTAATGCCCCTGCTGGAAAGCTCCTTTGCAACGCTCTTTGTAAGGCCCACAACGCCCGCCTTTGCAGCAGAGTAATTAGCCTGTCCGGCATTACCCATCACGCCCGATACCGACGACATATTGATTATCTTACCGCTTCTCTGTTTGAGCAGATACCTTGATGCATGCCTTATCGTATTAAAGCACCCCTTAAGGTTCGTGCTTATGACCGCGTCAAAGGCTTCCTCGCTCATCTTCATAAGGAGATCGTCCCTTGTGATACCTGCGTTGTTTACGAGTATATCAAGCCGTCCCTTATCAGCGATGATCTTATCGATCATTTCCTTGCAAGAATCAAAATCAGCCACATCGCACTGTATAGCCTCTGCGGCGCCTCCTGCCTTAACGATCTCGTCAACGACCTCATCGGCGCGTGACTTCGATCCGTTATAATTCACATATACAAAGGCTCCGTGTCCTGCAAGTGTTTTGGCCACTTCGGCACCGATTCCACGTGATGCCCCTGTTACAAGGGCTACCTTATCTTTCAACATATGCTTTAAGCTCCTCGGGATTTTCTATATGATATACCTGTATTTCCTTACCTTCTTTATTGATCTTTCTCATAAAGCCCGTAAGTGTCTTTCCGGGGCCTATCTCAACGAAGGTATCAACGCCTTCATCAAGCATGAGTTCGATAGTCTGCTGCCAGCGAACGGATGAAGATATCTGCTTTACCAGAAGATCCTTGATATTGACCGAATCAGTCACCAATTGTGCCGTGACATTCGAAACGTAAGGAACCCTGACATCTCCTATAGTAACTTCATCTATGACCGCGCCCAGTTTCTCACCGGCGGGAACGAGCATCTTTGAGTGGAACGGACCGCTTACATTAAGGGGAACCACCCTCTTTGCGCCGGCTTCCTTAAGGGCTTCCGATGCCTTTTCGACTGCTGCCTGCTCACCGGTTATCACTATCTGGCCGGGGCAGTTGTAATTTGCTATAGCTGCGTAACCTTCGGCCTGCGAGCATATCTTTTCGATCGTTTCTGCATCCATTCCGAGCACTGCCGCCATGGCTCCGCCCGTCGGCACAGCTTCCTGCATGAAGATGCCCCTTTTGCGAACTACCTTGAAGGCGTCCTCATAGCTTAATACTCCGGCTGCTATCAGGGCGCCGTATTCGCCAAGTGACAATCCGGCCGTATAATCGCATTTAAGGCCCTTTTCCTCCATTACTGCATAGATAGCTGCTTCGGTGGCCAACATCGCGATCTGGGTGTACTCAGTGATGTTTATACGATCATTTTCCTCAAAGCACAGTGCCGGGATGTCAAGACCCGTTACCGCGCTCGCCTTATCAAATATCTCCCTGGCCTTATCGAACTCATCGTACATGGCCTTGCCCATGCCGATGTACTGTGCGCCCTGGCCGGGGAACATATACATAATCTTACTCATAGTGTCTCCTTATTTACTCCGTTTCGCGTAATACGATCATGGTCGATCCGTCACTGCACCGGCTCACAACTCGAATCCATTCTCGCTGTTCGCCTTGTTTCTCCATCCGGTCGAAACATGCTGTTCCTCTCGCCCATAATGTATTCCGCTACACTCATAAAAATCCTAACTAAGATTCAATAGCTTACTGGCATCCTTCACGATTTCCTGAATTATCTCTTCACACGACATATCATTACGGGATATAAGTCCGGCGATTTGGCCGGCCATCATGGAGCCCATCTTTGTGTCTCCGTCGACTACGGCAGCCTTGAGTGAACCGAGGGTAAGCTTTTCAACTTCCTCGAAAGGTACGCCGTCTTTTTCCATCTGAAGATATTCTTTTGTCATCTGGTTCCGGAGCACGCGTACGGGATGGCCAAAGCTACGGCCGGTCACTTCAGAATCAATATCCTTTGCCTTAACGATCCGGTCCTTGTAATTCTGATGGGCGATTGATTCTGTCGCCGCTACAAAACGCGTTCCCATCTGCACTGCCTCGGCGCCCAGCATGAAGGCTGCGGCCATTCCGCGTCCGTCTGCAATGCCGCCTGCAGCAATAACGGGAATGCTCACCGCATCAACAACCTGCGGAACGAGAGTCATGGTCGTTGCCTCTCCTATATGGCCGCCGGATTCGGTACCCTCTGCCACAACGGCCGATACGCCGCTGCGCTCCATAAGCTTCGCCAATGCGACACTGGCCACAACAGGGATAATAACCGTGCCGGCTTCTTTCCACATTTCGATATACTTACCCGGGTTTCCGGCACCCGTAGTTACAACCTTTACTTTCTCCTCGGCGATCACTTTTGCTATCTCATCCGCTTCGGCATTCATAAGCATTAAATTCACGCCAAATGGCTTATCGGTTTCAGCCTTGCAGGCCTTTATCTGCTCCCTTACCCATGAAGCAGGTGCTCCGCCCGCACCGATGATGCCAAGGCCTCCCGCATTGCTCACTGCGCTCGCAAGCTCATGGGTCGCAACCCATGCCATACCGCCCTGGATTATAGGATATTCGATCCCGAGAAGTTCGGTCACTCTTGTTTTCATTTCTTTCCTTTCATAATATATGCGCCCATCAATCATGATGAACGCATTATTGATCAGTATCAACAGGACATGGGGACGGTTCTTTTGTCCTGCAAAAAACGTGGGACAAAAGAACCGTCCCCGTGTCCCACAAACATTATTTACTCCTCCGCACCATGCTCCTTGAGGTATTTGATAACATCTCCTACTGTTGCGATATTCTCAAGGTCATCGGTGGGTATCTCAACACCGAACTCCTCCTCAAGTCCCATTATAAGCTCGAAAAGATCAAGCGAATCAGCTCCGAGATCATCCTTGAAGGATGTATCCTCCGTGATCGCTGCGTCTGTATTTAACTGCTCCCTTATCATTTCGGTTAACTTCTCTAACATTGCTTCTCTCCTTATCCTTATTGATACAATAGTTAAGTCATAAAAACCAACTAAGTGAAATCATAGTATGTGCAATATCTTTTGTCAATATTATATTCTACCAAACTTATACTTTATCCCGCTGCGCTTCTGCATAGCATTTACATACCTACCTGATACGCTTTGCGACAACTACCATACGGCCATCTTCTACATGATACGTACAGGTATTCAGAGTCAGAAATTCATCACCGTACTTAGCCGTAACCCCGGTATCAAACAGCTGGAGCTTTTTTATATTATTGTAAAACTCATCAAATTCTTCCTGCGTGTCCGCTTCATAGAACTTGTAGTACTTAAATACATCCGTTTTATCTGCGGGATAGATCTGCGAAAGGAATACGCTCACTATCTCATATTCACGTTCCTCATACAGGGAAGAGAGTTTTATGATGTTGTGCTTACTCGTAAAGGACTTGTCCCTGAACTTATCCAGATCACCGAACATGGTACCGTTGCGCATATTATGGCCGCCTATTATTAGATTTGTACTCGGCTTTGTTCCGTCCTTATACTGCCGCGTTTTCAGTCCGGTTCCTATTTCCGAATCAGAATCAAGCACTATAGATCCCATATTGTCTTCGTTTTCATCGATATTTCTGGTAACGTAATACAGTCCGTCACTCTTACGCTGCAGTATGGGATAGTCTATCTTCATATCGTCGATCTTAAGCCAGCCTACGCAGTCGTTATTTTTTTGATACCACTCCCTCATTTCGGGAAGCATGTCTTCAATATTTTTAAGATCATACACAAAGTCATCATCACCGACTTTGGTACTTACTTCCTGTGCTACGGTATTGTTTACCTTTATGCCTGTCGGTGCGGCTTTTGTTTCCACCTTGAACTTAGAAGGGACATGTATCAATGAAGCAAAAAACGCAATTATATATATTGTGATAATAAATACCGGTACAAAAACGAGTGGAGCAAGTTCAACTCGCTCCACCCGTAATGGTAAATT
Source organism: Lachnospiraceae bacterium (assembly GCA_017550535.1). Classification (GTDB taxonomy): domain Bacteria; phylum Bacillota; class Clostridia; order Lachnospirales; family Lachnospiraceae; genus UBA2868. The sequence continues at coordinate 13,886 of JAFZOS010000004.1, read as the reverse complement.
CAGTTTTACTACACCTAAAAAACCCCGGTTGGTAGTATCACCCATATCAATAACTCTTATATATTTTTAAGCAAATTTTGAGGATTAGAAATTCTTTTTCTTCTTATCGTATGCAGCCATTCCGAATACTGCGGTAGCAACAACGATAGCTATCATTAAGTAAACGGGCATGTTGTTCTGGCCCCACTTACCTACGCTTGAATCATTTGCACTTGCAGATCCGCCGCTTGATGACCTTGCGCCGAGTACGCCTGTGTAAACGTTTCTGCTTGCGGTAGAACTTACTGTGAGCTCACCCTTTGTAGCAACATCTTCCGTTCCGTTGGTAAGGGTTGACCATGTTCCGGTAACACCGAGATCCGAAAGCTTAACCTTCTCGCCTTCAAACCTGTATACGATTATCTCCTTAACGGCACCCGTTGTGGTTGTACTTGCTGTTGCAACAAGGTTAGCTGCAGGATTCATTGATGCTACAGGTAAAGCATAAGCTGCACTCGTTGTTGACCTGCGGCCGCTGTTTGAGCTGTCCTCATCATCGGATGTAGTGGTTGTTGTCTTGCTGCTTCCTGTACTGCTCTCGGTATACCTTATAACTACCTTATAAACCTTCTCGGTTACTTCGGTGTAAACGTTCTTGTTATGAACCGAGCTGTCTGCCGGATACATCCTGAAGGTTACATCATGAGAATCAGATGTAAGCTTCTTTTTGCTCGAAAGGTCGTCAAGCACCTTATGAAGAGTAGTAGCGTCAAGGGTTGAACTCTGTCCGCTCTTCTTTGCATCTGTAGCTTCAGAAGAATCAACACCGATCTTTATGTATGCCTGTGAAACTTCCTTTACTTTGGTAGCTGTTGAACTGCTGCTGTCAGATTCCTTACCGTCTGTCTCACCTGTATTAACAGCCTTGGGCATATCATACTTGATCGAATAATCAGTTTTAGTGAACGAAGACGAAGGAGTGCTGTAAAGCGTTAAGGATTTCGTTGTTGATGAAGTACTGTCTATATTAGCCTCAACGCCGTCAACCTCACAGGTAAACTTAATGGTAGCCGATTTGTTACCGTTTTCAAGCTTATCGGTATTGAACCTTAATTCAAATGTTGTATTACCCTTGCTGTCGGTACTTCCCTGCTTTACTTCCTTAACATACTTCTCGCTATCGCTGTCAGGTATCCATTCAAAATCGGTAGATCCGTTTTCAGCCTTCGCGGTAAACTTAAATGTATAATCACCCTGTGTGCAATACTCGGGGAAATCTGTTGTCGTTACTTTCGTTGCATCACCCGCTTCGGAAGCAACGATCGTCACCTCATTTTCAGATGTCCATGTCTTATCCAGGCCATCGATAGGATCGACATATGTACCGGTCATGCTGAGAACATAGGTACGTGCCGCACTGATCGTGATCGTATGTGAACCGCCCGTAGTACCTGTTTCCCATGTCTGTGAATGTGCAGCTCCATCAACAAGAAGCTGAACCTTTGTTCCTGATTTTATCTTAAGATCACCCTTAACTGTCCATGTGAGCTTTACTTCTGCGGCCTTTCCGGACTTAACGGTAACTTTGGTTTTTGATGCTGCCAGTGTAACTATCGGCGAAGTCCTGACTGCCGTACCCGTAAAGGCAACAGGCTGATCAACCGTCCAATCAACAATCCATCCCGTTTCCTTTTCAGCACTGCCGCTCTTCGGCTTGATCGTCCATGTAAATCCATATTCTTCATTTTCTTTTACGCTTATCTCAACATCATCATCAGGAAAGGCATAAACATAATTCTGTGAATAATCGGTACCGTCCAATGTAATTATCGGTGAAAAACCGCTTGTCGTGCTTACCGAAACCCTGTAAAGCGGATCTTCATCGCTCTCACTGTCGAACGCGATAACCGGATCATCTTCCTTCCCAGGATAAGATACCGAACCCTTTGATGTGGTGACCTTAACCTTAATTTCCAGATCCTTCAGCGTCTCGCTCGATGCAAAAGCACCAACATTCAACGGATCATTGATAAGTTCCTTAATGCTCTCGATCTCGCATGTGCAGGCATCTTCATCAATGGCATCCTCGGGGATATATACTGATCTTCCACCGATCGTTACCGCCAGGCTTTTAAATGTTCCTTCCGGTTCATCCCATTCAATCGACAGCTCATCATCGGTAACCGAAGGTGTTACGCTTTCCGGATCGGTAGCTGCCTTTGCATCACTTGCGAATCCGAGCAGCCCTACGGCGCCGACAAGACTCGCAGCTAGCAACAACTTCTTTAGCATCCTCATTTTGCTTTCCTCCATTTTCATCCTATAAAATACAACCCCTTATCGCTCCCCAATACTGTATAAGCAGTTCTTTTATAGGGTATCCAGCGTCTTTTAAATGACTGAATCAGTCAATGAAATGCCCATAAAAACAAGGCTAGACGCACTTCTCCTAACTATGGGTTATTGTACAATAAATCCATTTTTAAGACAACCCGTTTTCTCCGTAAATTTCAACAATTTTTTGCGCCCCGGATGGTCAACGGGGCGCAAATGCTGAATTTATGCGACTTTGAAGGTTACTTAACAAAATCAATATTTTGTGTTTGTTTTTGAATTTATACACATTTTGTAGTGCATCAAGCTATTTTTACGATTTTTTCATTATTTTTTTGGTTAATTTGCACAATGTTATTACATGCCTCTGTCCTACAACCCGGCCGCCTTTACCTTTATAGACTTCGTCTTGGTGCCGCCGAAATCACCTGCGCCGCGTATCGTGATCTTGGATGATCCGGTAAATCGGCTGTTTGTAACGGATACGATAGAGAACTCATTCGACTTAAGCTCATATCCGTCCTTCAGTGTAACCCTTAAGTCGGACGGCTTGATCACCAGCTCATTTCCGCCTGAATATTCAATATCCTTCCTAAGTTCTATCTTGGCGGTCTTTATAAGCTTCGCAGGATCCATCACGCGGTATGTACCCTTGATATCGGCTGTACCCTCATACATACCACCCGAAGCAGCGCTCACTCTTAAAGTCACTTCTATCATGGTGCCGGGTTCAAGCACGTCCGTATCTCCGATAAGAGCTCCGGTCTTTGCATTCTTAAACGTGCAGTCCTTTATGGTGAAACCATCGATATCCTTCTTCTTGGCCACCTGTTTCAAACCGTCATATACTTTCGGCAGCACCTTATATGACTTGGCCTTCTTTTTCTCCGAGTATTTAACGTCGTTTAGCAACAGAGTTAAATTGGTCACAGGTGCCTTTTTAACCGTAAATGCCTTAGATGCGCTGCCCTTAAAGTAACCCTTGAACTTAACCGTTACCGTCGGCTGCTTTTTGGCCGAGATCGTTACGTTATTCTTATACGCCAGCGTATAGTCAACACCTTCCTTTAATAACAATCCGTTATAATTTACAAATACATCCGGTATGGCTCCGCTCTTTGAATATTCTGCCACACCCGGTGTTATTGTAAGCTTCGGATCGTTCTTCATGTTCCGGGCCTTGGTGCTGACCGTCTTTACGATCTCACCTTCATAATTACCCTTCAGCCTGAACACCACGTTAAACTTACCGTACGCCATCGCATCGGACATATCAACATCATAATCCGTACCCTTCGTAAGCTTTCCGGTCGATGTGTACAGAGTCACTTCCTTATAAGAAGTATTGTCAGCCTTATAAAGATCGGAGAGCTTCATTACCCTTCCCACATACTCGGGCTTATCGTTAAAGCAGGCTACCTTGACCTGATCACTTGTAATGCCGGTCACCTTCAGCGTGGCAGGTATCGTGCCTGCATAATTACCGGTACCCCTTAATATGATCACGTAGGTTCCCGCAGACGGGAAGTTAGGATACAGAGTCGTATCAACGGCATCAACCGTAAAATCCTTGCCATATGTAAGAGTCGCACTGCCATGCGTTGCTTTACCCGGTGCAGCACTGCCTGATGAAACCGTAAACAGCTTTGTCACATCGACTCCCTTAGCGCTCCAGGAAACCGAGATAGGATCGGGAGTCACCGTAACGCTGCTCATTTGTACCGGAGCCGTTGCAGGCTTGCTCACTGCAGTAATATATATCTTATCTTTTAAGGTTCCCGTATATGCACTTCCGTCCTTGGCGGATATGACCGCTATATAGCTTCCTTCTTCGGCTTTATCGGTATCCTTTACGACATTTGTTTCCGAAACCGCACCTTTATAATATGTAACAGCATAATCCTTACCCGCGGTAAGAATGCTGTCATTATATACAACGGTAGGTGCAACCGTTTTAAGTTCATCGCCGATAAACACTTCCGCCGTTACGTCCGAAAGCAGATATGCCTTGTCAATCCTCAGCCTGGTGATCGCAAACTTGAATACAGTGGTGCCGCTGTAATTGCCCCTGCCCTTTAAGGTGACCGAAGGAGGATTCTCCGATGATGCCTCACCATACTTAGTATTGTTTTGGTATGATATCGAGTAGTCCCTCCCTTCAACCAGCCTGTCAAGGCCGTCAAAGATATACAGTCCGCCGCCGAAAGTGATGGGCTTACCAGTATACTCCCTGCTCACCGTTGTCACTATCTCATCCGAACCGTTCCTTACGTAATACCGGTTATCTCCTTCAAAGGCAAACCATATACCCGAAGGGATCCTGTCAACATCATCACCGAACAACTTCTTTATCAACTCACCGGGAACATCACCGGCTCCATTCGGCACACTGAACGTGGTCTCAATATCCTCACTGTATCTGTATCCCGGACAAATAGCAAAAGCCCTTATCGTTGTATCCCTGTTAAGGACTATCGGTCCCGAATAAAGCTTAGTGGTGCCTGCTGTCCTTCCCCTGAAATCAGCTGTCGGTATGCTTCCGTCCGTAGTATAATAAATACTTGCCCCGGCAATCTCGTGTTTAAGCTTTACCCTGGTTCCCGGCAATACATCATGAACCAGCTTTTCCTCATACCCATCAAAATATGGCTTTTTAAGAAGCGTTGTCCATTCTTCGGGAGGATCGTCAACACCCTTTATAACCGTTACCGTACGGGACGCCGTACGGTTGCCGTCTTTTGTGGTCACCGTGATCCTCGCCGTGCCTTCAGCCTTAGCATACACGGTACCTTTACTGTCCACATAAGCAACATCCTTTTTATCGCTTGACCATGTGACATCCTTAAGGGTAGCGTCTGACGGATCTATTACTGCAGTATAACTAAGCTTATCTCCAACATAAAGCGTCGCATCTCCCTCCTGAATGTTCACACTGTTAACAGGCACTCTTACCACGATCTTTACACTGTCCCTTGCCTTTTTACCTTCAAGATTCGCCTGTGCCTCAGCTATTAAGGTCGCTTCTCCGCTTGCGATACCGAGGATCTTACCATCCTTATCTACTGTAAAGATTGACGGATTGGATGACCGGTATTTAACATCCACGGAATAATGCACCGGAAGTATGCTGATGACCGGTTTCGTTTTGCGGCCTTCCACTGCCGGATCAGCAGGATTGGGATCGCGGTTTATCTCAATAACATCCTCGGCGTAATCGATGCTGTCAACATATACAACTTCAAAAACGCAATTATCTGCCTTACCCTGAGCCACCAACTGCTCATGAGCGGGACTATCCTTCACCACATAGAATGTAAGCTTCCTACAGGATGAAAATGCCTTGGGATCTATCTTTATATCTGTGTTGGGAATATGAATCTCCTCAAACGAAGCATCACTGTCAAATGCATACTCCTTTATCTCGGTAACATTACGGGGTATTATCATCTTCTTTAACGATGCCATTGTGGCAAACGCGTAGGATGGTATAATTTCCAGACCCGTTCCAAGGTCTATCTCACTTAAGTTAGAGCAATAATAAAATGCATATTCTCCCAAAGTATCGGTTGCTGCAGACAATTTCAACTTAGCGATCCGATCGCAGTTTTCAAATGCGCCTTTTCTTATCTCCTTAAGAACCTTAAAGGCTGTAAAATCAACAATACCTAAACCTCCACCGAGTTCAACAAGCGCATCACAGTTGTTAAATGCATATTCGTCAATCGTTGTAAGATCAACCGCCGACAGGTTTACAGTTGTCAGCTTAACACAATCCTTGAACAATCTTTTGGGAACGATATTAAGGTTTTGGGGAAGCCTTGCCTTTGTAAGGCTGGAACAGCCTTCAAAACATCCTTCGCCCAGCTTTTTAACGCTGTCGGGCACATGTATTTCGGTTATTCCGACACAGTCTTTAAATGCCGAAGCACCTATATCTTCAAGTCCGTTCGGAAGCGTCATCTTCGTAAGAGCTCCACATCCACAAAATGCGTTACTCCCTATCTCTTTTACACTGTCAGGTATAAGAATGACCTCACTTCCGTCATCGGCTTTATTTACAAGATTACCGCAATTATTAAACGCATCATTTCCAATACTTATTACTTTCCCGGGTATCTTTACCTTGCGCAGACGGGTACAGCTGTGGAAAGCACAAGCACCTATGTCGGTCACCGTATCCGGAATATCCAGATTTACGATGGAACCGGTACCGAACAGGAGATTAGCCGCTATGGATGTTATCCCCTCTTCAAATGTAATATCAAAAAGATAAGTACATCCGGCAAAGATTCCTTCCTCCGCCCTTGAAACATATACATTTTTGATATTTGCAGGCAGTTTTATCGCCCTTAATGCCGTGTCACCTCTGAATACCGCTGCGCCTACATTAGTAAGCCCCTTTGAAAGCCCGACATCACGCAAAGATGTACAGTTTTCAAATACACTGCCGCCAATATCCGTAACGCTGTCCGGCATGTGGATGGATTCAAGGCTTGAGCATTTCGCAAACGCCGAATTATCGATTATCGCAAGGTTATTTGATGACAAAGTCACATCATTAAGCGCTGTACATTCATAGAAAGCGGATTTTCCTATGGAATAAACAGACTTAGACAGTATGGAAACCTTGCCCAGCTTTTCACAACCATTAAACGCATCATCCCCGATAACGATATCTTCGGAAAAATAGTCTATCCTGTCCTTAATCGCCATTTCTTTGAGATTGATACACTTGTAAAACGAAGCGTTGCCTATCTTTTTGATACTGTTCGGAATTACGATCTCTTTAAGTGATTCGCACTCCTGAAAAGCACTCGGTCCGATCTCTCCGCCTATGTAATTACCTGTATCTCCGTCCACAAACTCAACTTTTTCCAGTGTTTTACAGATCCTGAATGCAGAATCACCTATTGTCCTTACACTGTCAGGAATGGTAGCCGACGAAAGCGATTGACAATTATAAAACGCCCTGTTGCCTATAGTCTTGAGATCACTGGAAAGATCGACCGATGTAAGGCCCGTGCCTTCAAAAGCGCTTTCCCCTATACCGGTAATCTTGTCCTCCATAGTGATTGTTTTAAGATTGGTACAGTTCATAAATGACCGTACACCGATCTGTGTCATCTGCGAAGGAAAATCAATCCTCTCTACCGAGTCACAGGCAGCAAACAGTTTGTCCGGGATAACGGTAATACCGGTCTCAAAACTGATATTTTTGAGATTTTCCGCACCGGAAAACGGACCGCTGCTCACATCATAAGGCAGTTCTATTTTTTTAAGTTCCATATTTTTGGGGATGCTTATACCCGACAGGGTTGTGCAGCCCTCAAAAACAGAAAGGCCAAATTCATCCAGTTTATCAGGAAGCGAAACACTGCTTAATGATATACATCCCGAAAAGGCTTTGTTCCCTATCAATTCCATTCTTTCAGGAAACTTAACTGAGCTTATTTTTGTACATCCGCTAAAGGCCTCGCTATCAATCTTCAGTTTTACAGAACTGTCACTCTCCTCAATAACAAGCTCATTTAAACGGTGTTCTTCACCCTCCTCCATGAAGGCTTTCTCTTCTATCTCAACTACTTTACGCTTATAATCATCTTCCCCTGTAGGCCATGAAGAAACATAACCTGTTCCTTTAAGATCTATTACCGCAGGGATGATAACTTTACCGTTTCCGTTCCAGCTCACTACAGATGCACTGTAAGTATCGTCATCGATCCTGTAGGTAATGCCGTCGTCAAGCGTTATCAAGGGTCTATCTTCCTTGGGGACCTTATCTCCTGCGGCCGGTTTTTCAACTACCCCGCTATCCCCCAATACAGGTAATCCATCTTCGGCATCCGAGCCGATCAGTTCACCCGTCACACTTATATCATCTGCATCAGTAACAACATCTATAACATCAGCTGTTTCGGATGCAGTCAGTTCATCTACGGTATGTTCTGCTTCGGGAGACGCTATTTCATCGGCATACAGGCCTATCTCTCCGATATCCTCCACAGCATAAACCGTCGTAATATTTCCGAATACCGATGTCGCGATCATCGTAAATGCAACTATTCCCGCTATCCTTCTCCTTAATTCCATTACATATACCTCCGTTTAGATCATTTCCGGTACTTCCATGCACCGGATTTTGTTATGTTATACAGACAAACTGATAAGTCGTATTTTCGTGTCACATATGATATATTATATCACATAAATTGTACCGCGGCAAACCACAGCAAACATACAAAACCCCTATTTTGCGGCATTTACGACACGGTACATCTTAAATCCAAACTTCTGTGGTAATTCTTCAAGTTCATACCCGCCGTAATGCTCATTAAGGTAAGTAAGCTTCTCATTTGCAGACATATTGTCAACAAGGATCACATTGCCCGTATCGGCTCCCTTTACCAAAGCATCAAACGGATTATCATACCCGTAAGCAGAAAGCATTTTATCGGTTATCGGAGAATTAAGATACCAGCTCCCGACAGTCACGAAATTGTCCATGCTGCCCATGGCATACGATTTGAACACATCATATTTATACGCATCCTGAAACGTGAATGTATCGGCAACATACAGGGTTTCCTTATCACCGCTTATGCTTTCATAAAACCCCGGATAATCCGTACCGCTCCTCTTATAGTCGTTATAATCAAACCTGTTGCCAAGTAAAACCGCAATGCAGGCTGTTAAAACCAATACGATCATACCTGTAATGACACCGGTATCATCTCCCCTGCCGGATATATCCCCTTGCGCCTCATCCACCGGCAATAAACCTCTATCCTCTGCAAGCATCCACACCATACCAAGCAGGAAAACCAATAAAGCCGCAAATACTATCCTGTGACTCCATCGTCCGCTGTAACGATAAAAGACGAATATACCCGAAATAACAACAACCTGGCTTATGATCACAGCCGCTTTGCCGAACCTTCTCCCCTTAAAATATACATAAATGCTGTATATCATTAACAGGAGCACTCCCAAAATGCATGGGTTAAATATTAGCACATCATCATAAATACTTTGTATGAGTCCTTTAATATCCTCAATACCGAAGCTCTTTTCGGGCGCTTTCCCGGCGATTTTAAGCAGTTCATCCCGGCTCCAGACATTGTCATCGCCAAACTGCCATGTCATTATCATGACAGAATCATTTGCGCTGACTCCGAGCTTATCAAGTTCATCTGCATATTTGCTTTGATCCAGAAAATCGTATCTTTTATCTACAAGCCTTACAACCGCACTGTGGTAAGCCATGAAATCCTTCCATGCCGGATCATTATCGTAAGAGATCAAGTTTAACCGTCCAAAAAGCACTGATAATGCAAAAAGGCTGACCGCCGTCACCACGAATCCGAGCAAGCTTTTGGATATTCGTTTTTCCCTTTTGAAAACGGCAATGATCTCATATAATCCCACCGGAAACAGCAAAAGAAGCACCAGTTTGAATGATGCCGACCTAAGCAGCATGCCATATATGATCAGGATAACGGCAATAAAATACAAAGTACGGGATGGTATCCTATTACCCGATATTAAAACATACATCAGGATAAAACACCCGGCAGCACATACTATAGCACCGGTTTTACTGAATTGGAGTGAGACATAAGATTCATAAAATGTCATTGCGCTTACGAGTACGGCAACAATCCTTCCCCACATCAGGCATTTGCCGCCCTCTCCTTTCGGGTCAGATATCACCTGGATAAGATAAGCAAGCGCCGTATATCCGACAAACATGAACAGATACTGAAGCACACTGTGCCATCGTATGCCGGATATAATGCCATACAGAAACATATAGATACGGCCGAGTATCGTATCGGCACTGATAATATGCGGCTCGCGCACCCCGTGCACACCCTCCGCGATAAGGCAGAATACAGCATCATCATTTGTCTCAAAGAACGGACGGTAGACGACAAGGGATAAAGCGAGTGCGACTGTATTCAAGATGAGTGCGAACGTTATATATTTTGGAGTTCTTTTCCTGTCACTATTCATTATAATCTCCATATTAATATGGAATACTTCGAGATTGACGCATCAAAATAACAATGTACATATCCCATAAACTATCGGTACTGCATACATAAACACCGCAACTATACACACTGCCACCGCATAAACCTTCGCAAGTCCCGGATAAGTTCCGTCAGCAAATCCGGCAAGAGAGTCTTTCTTCTTTATAAAAGACACAGTGATATATATGGCAGCGGTCACAAATGCCGCAAGCGATATTATGATGCCGAAGCGCATACCCGGAGGCGTGAACTTCATCGTCACCGTATTTTCGCCTTCCTTAAGCGGGATACGGGTGAACAGTCCCGCGTAAGAAGATGCACGTACTTTCTTTCCGTTAACCTTAACCTTCCATCCCTTATCATAGGTAAGCGGCAATAGTGCCGCCCTGCTGCCCTCCGCGGATCCGTCATTGGGAACAACGAATGACAGTTCACGGTTTCCCGCTACGATATCATCATATGCCGTGCCGGAATACATACCGCATACCTTATCCATCGCATCAAGCGATATTCCTACGATATCCACATCAAAAGGATCACCGTTTGTAAGATCCATTGTCACCTTCACGCTGACCTTCTCATCACCAAAGCATCCGAGATACAAAGTATTATTGTTAAAGTGAGCCGGATAAGATGTATTGTACGCATCCTTTATTGTGGGCACGGGTATTATGTTTCCGTTCACTTCGACAGTACAGTTGCCCGAATCCCGGTCAGCCTTTCCGCCCGACAGGTACAATGCGGCATCGTCTGATATGTCCATGTTAACGTACACTTCTTTTATATCGCTCGTTACCCTGGTTTCAATATCCGCACTGCCGAATTTCGCGTCATGTTTGGCCGGGGTTTCATCATCTATATACCGGAATGCGATATCTTCATCCGTGCCGGTTAACGCATGGTATGTTTTATTATGCAGAGAAATGATATCTTCTTCCGTAATATCGGTTTTTTCACTTACCGAATCACCGCCGGATACGGTTACAAACGGAAGCGTGTACTTAGGATGATACAGGGTATACTCCGCAGTCTCACCGCTCTTCCTGTCGACTGTTACTACCGCTGTATCCACCGGCTCATAAAGCTCCTCATCCATAGGGACGCAGCTTATAACATTCTTAACTCCGAGCAATGCATCTGAGAAAACCGTGCCACCCGCATCAAGAAGCCTCATAAACTGAATGCTGTAACCCCACCTTACCGCCGCAGACTGTTCCTGCGGTGCGATCATATGAGTCCAGTTAGAAAGCGCAGGCTGCATCAGTACAAATCCATAGTTTGCATTAAGCGACTCATCGGGATTCTTAACCCTGTTAATGAATCCCGGCTCAAGATCAAACGCTTCCCGCAGCTGATCACAGATATAGATAAACTCACCGTCCTGCTCGGGTTCCTCGGCATAACCCGTTATAAAATCGGGCTTTCCGAATAACAGGAAGCCAAAGCACAGCAGTTCGCAGGCAAGCACTCCCGCCGCATACCTGTACCTTGCATTACTCCTTCTGTCGGCATCGGCACGCTCAACTTCCTCGTTCCTCTTTTTCCGTACGATATGAAGGGGACGCATAAGGCTTTCATAATTCAAAAGGATAAAATAGAACACAAATGTTGCCGCCATTATCGCAGACGTTATATGGAACACATTCCTAAGCTGCATTCCGGACCTGTTCCTGTAGAATGCAACAAAGGCAAGGAATCCGATGACCGTAAATATAAAACTTAAATAAAACTTATCATTTGTTTTTGCCGTTTCGTCGTCATACAGTCTGCCGGAGAAATAGCACATCCAGTATGCGAAAACAAAATAGATGATAAACCCGTTCCTTATGGGATACTGGATGTATGATCCGAAATGCCAGATAAGGTTTATGCTCTCAAAGAACAGCTCAAGTACCATCATAAGGATCATGGACACGGACATAAACACCGCCCGCCTGTTCTTCCTGCACCTTATGATCCCCGTAAGGATAAGTGCTGCCGCAAAAGACAGACCGAGCAGGGTCCACCACCTCGTCGTGTAATCACCGCGCACATGCTTAAGTATCGCAAAATACGCACCAAATATCCCGCCTCCTTCAGCCTTGTTCCCGTTACTGAAGCGTGCTGACGACAGCATCTGCTTAAGCTGCGGGATCACGATAAACGAAGAAAGGGCAAGCGATAGCAGGGTTCCGATCCCGAGCTGTGCCAGGTGCAGATCAGGGAATTTCCTTACCTTATGTGTCCTTGCCTTACGGACCTTATCTTTCTTTCGTGACAGCTTATCCTTAATACCCTTTTTTTCGATTTTCGCACTGCCGGCACTGTCATTACCTGTATCTTCCATGACTGCATTTTCACTGCCGGAGTTTTCATCAGCCGCGCTTTGTACAGTCCCGCCCTGCTCATCCTTGCATTCAAGCAGTGGTATACCGACTGCATCAAACAGGTAACCTTCAAGGAGCTTAAGTCCCGTATACAAAAACAGGAATATAAGGATCATGAAGCCCAGATAATAGCTTGCTATAACGGTAACCGCAAGCGTTATGACATAACCCTTCATCTTACCCGTTTTTATGAGCTTATCGTAAAAATACATGATGAGCGGGAACATCACCGCTATATCGACCCACTGGTTCGTGATATACAATACAAGCACAAATCCGCAGAAAGAATAGCCCACGGAGGCGGCCAGCTTAAAGAAGGCCGGTGATCCCCTGTGCGTTTTATCAAGGTAGAAATACATGGAAAGGCTCATGCACATAAGCTTAATGCCGTTAAATACGGACAGGCTCTTAAGCAGTGACGACCTTCTTATGAAAAGGAAAAAAAGATTAAAAGGTGAAATATTGGAACAGCCCGAGGTGCTCATCGCCATGTTGGTGCCGAGGGCTGTGTACCAGTCATAGAAGAAACCTTTTGTTCCATGAAGGGCATCAAACACATGATAATAAAACGCCGCTATCTGCTGCGCCATATCATAATAATCTATCGTGTTTCCGCCGAAAGGATAAATCCCCTTTACCGCAAGGATCACGCTGTATAAAACAAGAGTGATGAGCGGCGGATATATGTATTTAATCCTGTCTTTTTTCATATATTCACAAATCCCGGATCGTTTGATTCTTAACTTATATATTATAACACAGAACTGCCGCAAATCAAAACCTTGACCTGCGGCAGCTGCTTACTGTGTTTAATTTTATTTTGATCTATTTCTCCTCGGCTTTCTTCTTCGGGATCATCGTGAAGCATACGATGCAGGCTACGATATAAAGCGCAAGAGTCACATACAGTACCGTCTGGTAGCCCTGTGTATTAACCGAAACAACAGTCCCGTCCGAAAGAGTCATATCCTTGAACTCACCTACATGCTTAACGATGTAAGTGGCCAGCTGGTTACCGGTAAGTCCGGCCATTGCCCATGCGGATAAGCACATGCCGTGCACAGCCGAAATGCTCTTCATACCGAAGTGGTCGGATAACAGCGTGGGCACGTTAGAGAAACCGCCGCCGTATCCTGCGTTTACCATGATAAGGAGTGCAACGCATAAGAACACT
>JAFZOS010000020.1 GCA_017550535.1 Lachnospiraceae bacterium | reverse complement strand
GTGCGAACTTATCACGCATATAACCGATAAGGAGCATGGATATCCGGGTGTCATTTCATCAAGATATGATGTGGCCGAAGACAGAATACCGCATGAACTGCTCTCGGATATCGCACTTGCCAGAAATTGCCTTATTAAGGGTGGCGAACCTGATCTTGACAGAGCGGCGAATTTACTCATAGATGATTTCCGTGGCGGGAAACTCGGGAGGATCTCACTTGAAAGGCCTTGATATGGATATTAAGATTTCGGATATAAAAATTGAGTATGAAAATACGGATATTTCGAATTTGGATGATTTTATAAGGAAATATTCGCAAGATTCCCGCACAAGTGTGCAGGGAATGGTTAAGAAAGCGATAAAAAATCTCGATAAATATAATATGGAGCTTGCGCGCATAGAGAAGATGAAGGAATATGAGCGTAAGTACTGTGAGTATGAATATATCTGCGGGATAGATGAAGTGGGTAGGGGGCCGCTTGCGGGACCTGTGGTTGCAGGCGCCGTGATATTACCGAAGGACTGCACCATATTATATGTCAATGATTCAAAGAAGCTTTCCGAGAAAAAGAGAGAAGAGTTATATGACATAATCATGGATCAGGCGGTCTCGGTGGGCCTTGGGTTTGTCGATAACAACAGGATAGATGAGATTAATATTCTTCAGGCGACTTATGAGGCAATGCGTCAGGCGATCGGAAAGCTGACCGTAAAGCCCGATCTGCTCTTAAATGATGCGGTCACCATTCCTGAAGTTTCGATTAAGCAGGTACCGATAATAAAGGGCGATGCAAAAAGCATTTCGATAGCTGCGGCTTCGATAGTCGCAAAGGTCACAAGGGACAGGATGATGACCGAGTTATCCGATAGTTATCCCGAATATGACTTTGCACAGAATAAGGGCTATGGATCGGCTAAACATATAGAAGCGATCAAAAAATACGGCCCGACGCCAATACACAGAAGGAGTTTTATATCAAATTTCATTTGATAGTTTGGGAAGTATAAAAGGGTGATTTATGGCAATTGACGTTAATGCTATAAACGCATACAGACAGGCGGGCGGTATAACTAATCCTGCGGCCGGGACCGTAAACAGCGGTACCGCTTTAAATTCCGCCTCAAATCAGGTACAAACACCTGTAAATATCGCTCCGGGTCAGGTCCTCGGCGGCGAGGTTATAGATGTAAAGAACGGTGAAGTGACTCTGCGGCTTGACAATAATGCAACACTTACAGCAAGTCTGGATCAGAATATGGAAGTGAGCGTGGGGCAAAAGCTCATGTTCCAGGTGACAAGTAACGGAGAACAGACAACTCTCCATCCATTATATGCAAACCTTTCAAATAATAATATGGCAAATGATGCCCTCAGCGAAGCCGGGCTTAGGTCTACTGCGGCCAATCTTGCAATGATCAGCAATATGTTTGATGAAGGGATGTCGGTTAACAAACAGGCGCTGCAGGCAATGGCAAGGGTTGTCGACGCCAATCCCACAACGGATCCCGCAACCATAGTACAGCTTACAAAGCTCGGATTGCAGGTAAATGAGCTTAATATCGAACAGTATGAGAACTATAAGAACTTTGAACATCAGATAATAAATGATGCGGAAGGCCTTTCGACGGGACTTAGTGATCTTTTGGGCACTGTTACGGAGTCGGCAGTAGGTACCGGCGGTACTGTTACCATGGTAAATAATACGGATCAGACAGCAGTAATAACTGCCGATACAACGCAGGCTGTATTAAATGAAAACCAGCTGCAGCTTTCAAATGACATTTTGAGCCTTGTTTCTTCGGGTGACAAGGACTGGAATGCGATACTTAACAATCCGCAGGTTACGGGAATTGCGGTACAGTCCATAGAAGTTGCTTCAAACGGTCCGCAGGTTGTTGTACAGGAAGTTCCGCAGGCTGTACCTGTAGAAGTTGAGGATGTATGGGCGGTTTCGTTAAACCCGGATTCGGAAGCGGCTCCCGAGATGAACACTTCCGTAAACATGGGTGAGAGTACGGTTAATCAGGACGCGGGC
>JAFZOS010000019.1 GCA_017550535.1 Lachnospiraceae bacterium | reverse complement strand
ATGGGCCTGCAAGAATTATGACGGTGATGTCATGAGTGACATGGTATCAAGTGCATTCGGATCGCTCGCGATGATGACTTCGGTCCTTGTGTCACCTGACGGTGTATATGAATATGAAGCTGCTCACGGAACCGTACAGCGCCATTATTACAAATATCTAAAAGGCGAAGAAACATCTACCAATTCCGTAGCAACTATATTTGCATGGACCGGAGCGCTTAGGAAACGCGGCGAGCTGGACGGCATAATCGGGTTATCCGAATTTGCGGATAAGCTTGAAAAGGCCGTGATCGAAACGATCGAATCGGGAAGGATGACAAAGGATCTTGCGCTTATAACAACAATAGAGTCACCTACCGTCCTTAACAGCCTTGATTTTATAAAGGAGATAAGGAAGACATTAGAATCATACGGATGATCTTGTTTTGGTGTGAGGTAAACATTGGAATCTAAGGAAATTTCACGTGCGGTTATAAGCAGGCTGCCGCGATATTATCGTTATCTTGGCGAGCTTAATGACGAAGGTGTTGAAAGGATATCATCTCAGGAACTTTCGTCGCTCATGAAGGTTACAGCTTCGCAGATAAGGCAGGACCTTAATAATTTTGGCGGGTTTGGACAGCAGGGATATGGATATAACGTAAAATACCTGTATGATGAGATCGGCAGTATCCTTGGACTTGACAACAAGCATAATCTGATCCTTATAGGAGCGGGCAACCTTGGTCAGGCCCTTGCGAATTACGTTAATTTTGAAAAACGCGGCTTTATTATCAAAGGTATTTTTGACAGTAATGAAAAGATACACGGCAAGATCATAAGGGGCATTACCGTACAGCCCATGGAAGATATAGGAAATTTCATGGCTGAAAACGATATAGATATAGCCATTCTTACAATACCAAAGGCAGGAGCGGTTAAGGTGGCGGAACAACTGGTGGCATACGGCATCAGGGGTATCTGGAATTTCGCGCATATTGATCTAAATGTACCTGACGATATTGAAGTCGAAAATGTACATTTATCCGAAAGCCTTATGAGGCTGTCTTATAAGCTTAAAGGAGAGCAGAATGCCCATATCCGAAGAAAAGTTTAGAAATGCCATAAAGGACAAACACATACCGGTACTCATACTTGATAATAAGTGGCATAAACTGTTCAAACGCTCCGGTTCGACACCTGAGATAGAGCGGCTGGAGAAGGAACTTGCCGAGCTGCTGAAAAAACAGGGCAGGTTAAACAGTGATATCAAGGGCCTTAAGAAAATAAAGGGCGATCTTATGAACAATATCGTCAGCAGTATGGATGAAACCGACGATATGTCCGAAAAGAAAGTAAGCGACAGCAAAAGGCTGATCAATGAGTCGAATGATAAGATCGAACAGCTTGAGGATGAACTGCTGGAACTGCCTCGTGAGATTGATAACGTAAATAAAGAGCTTATGATACGTACAATGGAGCTTTGTTATGATACTCTGTCTCAGAATACCGATGAAATAGAAGGGATTGCCGAATGGATCCATGATATAAGGATCCAGCTTAAGAAAAACATAATCAAAAAGCAGGAGATGGAATTCAGGAATGCGGATCTGTACACATATATGCATGATATATTCGGTCCGGATGTAATGGAACTCTTTGACTTAAGGTACGAGCCCACCCTCAAAAAAACCGAACAGAAGGAAGAAAACAAGGAAGAATCAAAGGATAAGAAGGAATAATAAAGTGGAATACATACTGACAGCCGATGAAATGAAAAACTGCGATGAGTATACTATAAAGCACTTTCATGTCCCGTCAGCGGTACTGATGGAAAGGGCGGCGCTTAAATGCGTGGCGGCTATAATGCATGATAAGTTTAATTTAAAACGCGTTCTGGTCGTATGCGGAAGCGGAAACAACGGTGGAGACGGCCTAGCCATAGCAAGGATACTTCATGAACGCAAGGTAAATACAGATGTATTGATGGCGGGTTCGCCCGTTCATATGAGTCCCGAAACAAGGGCAAATTATGAAAGCTGTGTAAGCTACGGTATTCCGATGAGATCTTCTGTCAAGGATGATGAATATACACTTATAATCGATGCAATATTCGGTATCGGATTGAACAGAAAGCTTGAGCGCGATACGGCATCATTTATTGAGGGGATCAATTCTTTCAAGGATAACGGAGCAAAGATAGTATCGGTAGATATACCTTCAGGCATAAACGCAACCACGGGTGAAGTTATGGGAGCCGCCATAAAGGCAGATATGACAGTGACCTTTGCATATTATAAAAAGGGACTTATGCTTTATCCGGGTATCGAATATGTAGGAAAACTCATTCTTGCAAACATTGGAGTTACAGATGAGTCATTTGCGGGAAAGCTGCCAGAACTTAAATGCATAAGTAAAAAGGACTTTGCGGCCAATAAGCAGTTAAAGCGCCCGAATGATTCCAATAAGGCAACCTTTGGCAGGGCACTTATCATAGCAGGAAATGAGAACATGGGCGGATGCGCGCTTCTTGCCGCATTAAGCTGTATGAAGGCGGGAGCCGGAATGGTAAGGGTGTTTACTCATAAGGATAACAGGCAGCTGATCCTTGATAAACTGCCCGAAGCGATTGTTGATACATACGACGATAAGATTGACAGGCTTAAGCTTGCGGACGCATTAAAATGGGCGGACACAACGGCTATCGGCCCGGGAATAGGAAGGGACAGCCGCGCAAAGGAGCTGTTTGAGTTTGCTTTTTTCAAATCGGGAGGAAGCCTTGTAATTGATGCGGATGCACTGCATATACTTAAGCGCTATAAATTATCGCTTAAAAAAGAGCAGGACAGGGAGATAATCATAACACCTCATCTTAAGGAGTTTGCCTCCTTTGCTGAGAAAGATAAGGATGAAGTCAAAAGGGATATAGTAGGAAATACGACAGAAATAGCCAAAACATATCATCTGACCTGTGTCACAAAGGATTCAAGGACCGTCATCTCTTCAAAGAACGGCGAATGCTACGTTAATACTACAGGAAATAACGGAATGGCCACGGCAGGAACGGGCGACTGCCTGTTCGGTATAATAACTGCGCTCATTGCAAGGGGATTAAATCCTTTTGAAGCTGCGGTGTTTGGGTGCTACATGCACGGATATGCCGGTGACATAGCTGCCGCCAAGTGCGGCAAATCAGGCCTGATAGCAGGTAATCTTATAAATGAATTGAAATCATGCCTGGAGGCGGCTGATGAGTAAAAAAAGGGTAGTTGCCGAGGTTTCCCTTGAAGCTATTGAAAATAACATAAAGAGTATGGCCGGTATTATAAATGAAGGTACAGGTATATTGGCAGTGATCAAAGCAGACGGTTACGGACACGGAGCGCTTCAGATAGCTGTAAGGCTTGAACAGATAGACAGTGTTTTCGGATATGCTACGGCTACGGCCGAAGAAGCCTTCAAGTTAAGGAACGGCGGCATAAGAAAGCCTATACTCGTACTTGGCTATACATTTCCCGACAACTATGAGGACATGATAAGGCTGGATATAAGGCCTACCGTGTTCAAGGCTGAAACGGCACGCCAGTTAAGTGAGGCTGCAAGGGTGACGGGAAAGCCATGCAGGATTCATATTAAGGTCGATACCGGCATGTCGAGGATCGGTGTTCCGTATGACGAAACGGGTGTCGAAACTGCTCTTGAGATAGCGGGTTACGACAGGATAGAGGTCGAGGGTATATTTACACATTTTGCAAGGGCTGATGAAATTGACAAATCCGATGCACGGCTTCAGTTGTCAAGGTTTGACCGCTTCCTTGAAGAATGCAGTAAGCTCGGCCTTGTTCCGCGTTACAGGCATTGTTCGAACAGTGCAGCCATCCTTGAACTTCCCGAAGCAAACATGGATCTTGTGAGGGCCGGGATAACAATGTACGGGCTATGGCCTTCCGGTAAGGAAATACCGGGTTCGATAAGGCTTGAGCCTGCAATGTCGCTTAAGAGTCATATAGTCTATATCAAATCTCTGCCGGCAGGCGTTCCTATAAGCTACGGCGGAACATTTGTAACAAAAAAGGAAACCAGGGTAGCTACGATCCCCGTGGGTTATGCTGACGGATATCCGAGGAGTCTTTCAAATAAAGGATATGTATTGATAAAAGGCAGAAAAGCTCCGATACTTGGCAGGGTATGCATGGATCAGCTGATGGTAGACGTAAGCGAAATTACCGATGCATGCGAATATGATGAGGCGGTGCTTCTCGGAAATTCCGGCGGATTAAGCATAACAGCCGAAGAACTTGGCGATCTGTCGGGCAGGTTTAACTACGAATTCGTGTGCGCCGTTTCGGACAGGGTACCGAGGAAGTATATATAGCTATAAGTTGCTGAATGAGCAAAACAATGTTATTATTATATGGTTGTGTAAAAATATTATGATGAGGTAAAGCTATGTCAGGACATTCCAAATTTGCAAACATCAAACATAAAAAGGAAAAGAACGATGCCGCAAAGGGCAAGATCTTTACGATAATAGGACGCGAGATCGCGGTTGCCGTCAAGGAGGGCGGCCCGGACCCGAATAATAACAGTAAGTTAAGGGATGTGATCGCCAAGGCAAAAGCCAATAATATGCCCAATGATACGATCGACAGGGGGATCAAAAAGGCCGCCGGCGATGCAAACAGTGTAAATTATGAATATGTTTCATATGAAGGCTACGGACCAAACGGTATCGCGATAATAGTTGATGCGCTTACGGACAATAAAAACCGTACGGCAGCCAACGTGAGGAGTGCTTTTACCAAGGGTTACGGAAATGTCGGTACGCCGGGATGCGTTTCATTCATGTTCGATAAAAAGGGACAGATCATTGTTGATAAGGAAGAATGCGACATGGATCCTGATGAACTTATGCTTCTTGCTCTTGATGCCGGCGCCGAGGATTTCTCGGATGAAGAGGATAGCTTTGAGATCCTGACAGATCCCGACAGTTTTTCAGATGTTCGTCAGTCACTCGAGGAACAGGGTATAAGCATGGCGAGTGCCGAAGTCACAATGATACCGCAGACCTGGGTGACTCTTACAGATGAGACCGCTATTAAAAATATCCAGAAAACACTTGATATGCTGGACGAGGATGATGACGTCCAGGCAGTATATCACAATTGGGATGAGTAATTGGTTACAGCACCCGAATGTATATAAAACCGGCCGTTAAGCTTGCTTAAAAGGACGGATTTATATACATGTGGGTATTGGAACAATACCGTGCCGCGAGGAATGCGAAGCAATCCGAGCCGGGACGGTGCTGTAGATATTAGATATGAGGAATGTACTATGGACATAAACACCGAGCTTTGCTCCATGCTCTTTGACAACCGTCCTTTTATGAAGCAGTTCAATAAGGACAGTTATAGGGATGCATTTGATTCTTATCGTGAAAAATACAGGGAACTGTTTGATAAGATCGAAAGCGAACATCAGGAAGCTGATGATAAGGAAAGTTATATAAACGGACTTGCACAGTCATTTATTGACAATGCAAAGGAAAAGTATGAAGGTATCCCGAAAAAAGGCGACAGGGAGCACTTCCTTATAGATTTCAATCCGGTTCTTACGGTGTATATGCTGCCGGCCCTTAACGGAAACGGCAGTGAAGGCTGCAGTGCACTTGCGCAGAGTATCGTAAAATTGTGGAACGATGCTTTCAAAAGGTACAGGCTCAGCATCGGTACGTTTGAAGAGATAGATGCGGGCTTTAAGCGAAAGCTGTGTTATATAACTACGGCTGTTTGTAAGAGCCTCGGAAAGCCCGATGACTGCTATGAACTTAAGATGTTAAGGGAATATCGTGATCATTACCTCCTTGATAAGGACATGGGGCGTGACATAGT
>JAFZOS010000018.1 GCA_017550535.1 Lachnospiraceae bacterium | reverse complement strand
TGCGGCGGCATTTAGTTTCGCCATTGAAATACCTCCTGTGAAAACATTTATAGATTAATTTTACAACTTAGGTACTCTGCTGTAAAGCTCGGTTAGCCCGCGGATACTTGACTTTAATTCATTCGACAAAAAGTTGGGGCGAAGCCTCCATTCCCAGTTGCCTTCGGATGTGCCCGGCGTATTTATCCTTGCTTCACGCCCGAAGCATAAGTAATCCTGAAGCGGGATGATGCACAGGTCTGCGACCGAACGGAACGCTTCCCTTATGATATCCCATGTGAGCGCACCGTAATCGGAATTCATCGAATTGATGTATCTGCGGCAGAAATCACGCTCGCCTTCGTTTATCTCCTCGACCCATGCACGTGTGGGCGTGTTGTCATGAGTGCCTGTATAAACTACACAGTTATTGATGTGTCTGTGGTTTACATAATAACTGTCCCAGCTTGTGAAACCGTACTGAAGAACCTTCATGCCCGGGAAGCCTGATTCTTTAAGAAGGGCTTCATTCTCGGGAGTATTGTTCCCTAAGTCCTCAGCGATTATCTTAAGCTCCTTTAACTGAGCCTTGAGCGCATTGAAAAGCGCCATCCCGGGGCCCTTTAAAAGCTTACCGTTTTCGGCCGTCTCATCGCCGTAAGGCACCGCATAATACTCACAAAAACCATGGAAATGATCGATCCTTATAACGTCATAAAAATCGTAATTCCTCTTAATGCGTTTGATCCACCAGTCATAGCCCGATTTATCAAGCGCCTTCCAGTCGTAGATCGGATTGCCCCACAGCTGACCCGTCCTTGAGAATGCATCGGGCGCACAGCCTGCGACAACCTTCGGATTTAAATCCTTATCCATTAAGAACACTTCAGGATGCGCCCAGCAGTCAACGCTGTCAAGCGATACGTAAAAGGGCAGATCGCCTATGATCTTTACGTTTTTATCATTCGCATATTTACGCAGTTTATGCCACTGCTTATCAAACTCATACTGCTTAAAAAAGACAAAATCTATCTCGTCCTTAAGCTCCTTTTCCACCTTTGTGATGGCGGCTGCCTTGCGTTTCTTTAAGTCATCTTCCCATTCATACCAGGGAGCTCCTCCGACCTTCTTTTTTATCGACGTGAACAGTGCGTAATCCTTCAGCCAGTCGGATTCGCGTTTAACAAACGCCTTAAATTCCTTATCTTCCTTACCGGTTTCCTTAAAACGTTCGTACGCCTTCTTTAAAAGCGTATCACGGTTTGCATACATGGTGCCGTAGTCGACCTTTGTCTCGTCATTTCCGAAATCGGTGCCGTTACACTCATCCCAGGTTAACAGGCCTTCCTCAATAAGCGTTTCAAGTGAAATGAAATACGGATTTCCCGCAAATGCCGAGAACGGCTGATACGGTGAATTACCGTAGCCCGTAGGCCCTACCGGCAGGATCTGCCAGAAGCCCTGTGCCGCCCCTTCAAGAAAATCAACAAACTCGTATGCTTCCCTTGAAAAACTTCCGATACCGAACTTCGACGGTATCGAAAATATGGGAAACAGAATACCGCTTTCTCTCATCTTCTTTTCCTCCTAAAAGCCCCGTAATATACAGTATAAGATACCATATATCACGGGGCTTATCAATGAGCTTTACCCTCATGAGCACCTAGTATAACAGGATCGGTCTGTCCTCAACGTACCGGCCTTCCTCCTCATCCCAAACTTCATAGATCATGATGCCGTAAATTTCGGAACGCTCCCTTGTTCTGGGTGCTTCCTCATAGAACTTGCACGGTATGTTATCTTTGGTGTTCCTGGGGTCGGATGTTGAAAACCTTTGGGGGACGCATATCTTGTCTTCCTGATAATACGCCGTTTCACAGTATATGCAGTTTGTGCATTTTATCTCAACCATAATGAATCCGCCAATGTAAGTTCTGCAATGCAAGCAAGTTAACCTCACGACTATTATACCATTAAATGATGTTTTGGTGACGCCTTTACAAGCTACACCTATAGATGTATAATTACTATGCATCCATAGATGTAGTTCGTATAGGAGAGTTATATGAAAATATTTCACGGTTCGGACCATATAATCGAAAAACCCGAATTTATCGGCGGTAAGGAGCATAATGATTACGGCCGTGGGTTCTATTGTACCGAGCATGCCGATATGGCGCGTGAATGGAGCGCATCACCGGATGGCAACGGATACTTAAACTGCTATGAAATCGATACTTCCGGCCTTAGTATCCTGGATCTTAACGAATATCCTATCCTTATATGGCTCACGCTACTCCTTGAACACAGGACATTCCAGCTTGATTCTCCGCTTGCAAGGGAAGCTTATTCATACCTTACGAATGAGTTTCACCTTGATCACGAGGATTATGATCTTATAACCGGTTACAGGGCGGACGACAGTTATTTTTCTTTCGCCCGCGATTTTATAAACGGCGCAATTTCCTTAAGTCAGCTCAAGGATGCCATGCATCTCGGTAAACTCGGAAATCAGGTTGTCATCAAAAGCCAAAATGCATTTGACAGGCTAAGGTTTATCGGTGCCGAGGAAACAGACGGAAGGATATGGTACCCGAAGCGAAAGGCAAGGGACGATAAGGCAAGGATGGATTACCATTCTATCGACAAGCGTTATGTGCGGGGCGACATATACATAACACGTATTCTTGATGAGGAGATGATGAGTGATGACGCACGCTTACAGTGAGCTTTACCTTTCAAATGCGCAGGGAGTGCTCGGTTCCATGCTCGATCATGCAGTGTATGATATGAAATGGAAACTTGATGATTTCTATGGGGCTTTTATCAACTCCGGCATCGCATACAGGTTTGGTATCGGTGAACCCAAATTTACGGTCGGTATGTCAGGCGCTGAGGTGGCGCGTGAAGTTGTCAGATGTGTCACCGGCAGAACCACTGAAATCGAACCTTCAAGTCCATTCGAAAGGTCGCCCGAATACTGGGCCGGATGGTCGGTTGCCTATTACGAATGGATCCGCAATATCCCATTCGAACGGATCAATAAAACAGTCCCCATTACGGAAATCGTAAGCATGTATTCACCATACCATGAGGCAGATATAACCCACACTGTGGTCGAGCTTGACCGACGCATGGAATCAAGGCGGGAAGGATCGACACTTGCCAGGTTACGTGCCTATGCCGATATGACACAAAGAATGCTCGCGGAAAGCTCCGGGGTTTCGATACGGATGATCGAGCAATATGAGCAGGGCAAGAAGAATATCGATCATGCCTCAGCATCAACCGTATACCGTCTTGCCCGTGCTCTTAACTGCTCTATGGAAGAACTTATAATGTAAGTCAATTATCTGGATTGCTCTTCTTGTCGGGGATATTAAAATCAGGATGCTCACCGAGCCAGGCTGTCTGCGGCATGCACGAGAGCATTGAAACATCAGCATCCGACAATTCAAAATCAAACACATCAAGGTTTGCCTTCATATGCTCCGGCGATGAAGCCTTCGGAATAGGGAGAATCCCCTTCTGAAGAAGGAACCTTAAGTTTATCTGCTGAATGCTCTTTCCGTATTTTTCGGAAAGGCGTACAAGTATGGAATTTCCTATAGTTGCATTCTCTCTGCCCCGGCCGAGCGGGCTCCATGCCATCGGAAGCACCTTATTTTCCTTACAGCAAGCTATGGACCCCGGGGACGGGGTTTGTGGTTCATTTTGTGGCCTTATTTAGAAATTTTATCACATATCATCATGTTACTCAATAAACAGACTATGTGGGATACGGTTGCTTATAGTTTTAATTTATGCTATTATAGTTTTGTAATTACATTTTTTAGTTCGGAGAAATTATGTCTTTTTCGGAGATAAAAAGGCGGGAGATAAAAAACTATCTCCTTCACAAAATAGATGAAGATGATGATGCAGTGATCGCGAAGGTTGCCGACGCTTTCGGGATTTCCGCCACAAGCGTTCGGCGTTATATCGATGCCGAGATCGCTGATGGGCATATCATGGCGGATGATTCTAAAAAAAGCGGATACAGCCTGATATTTAAGAATCATTCATTCGAATACAATATAAAGGATATGGACGAGCACGAAGATAACGTTCTATATACCGACATCTATCCGATATTGAGTGTTAATGAAAATGCCGGCAGGATATGGAAATATGCGCTGCCCGAAATGTTTAACAATGCAATCGAGCACTCACAGGGAAAAAGGCTGAAGGCACATGTTGAAGCCTGCTGCCTTTATACCAGGATCGCAGTTTCGGATAACGGTATCGGCATATTTAAAAATGTTGTAAATGCGATGAAGGACTATGGTTTTAAAAACCCGACACCCGAGGATGCAATTATCGAACTGTATAAGGGTAAGTTCACCTCATGCCCCGAAAGGCACACCGGCGAAGGCATCTTTTTTACTATGCGGATGGTAGATAAGCTTTCAATAGTATCCGACGGAACAATCCTCGAACATGGGTATTACGGAGATGTAAGTTATATAAAATCACACCTTCTTGCATATGCAATGAAGCTTTCAAAAACGGGGACGGTGGTGATCATGGAGCTTATCAATAACACTCAAAGGAGCTCACGCGAGATATTCGATCAATATGCCGATATTGACGAAGGACTCATAAGGACCAGCATACCGGTCTTTGAAGCATGTCTTGACAGGGATCCCGTTGCAAGGTCCCAGGCGCGCAGGATAGCTCATCGGCTTGAAGGATTTAAGGAAGTCACCCTTGATTTTTCAAAGGTTGAAATAATGGGACAGGGATTTGCGGATGAGCTGTTCCGCGTGTTTAAAAACGCCCATCCCGATACGATTCTTACTCCCGTAAATATGAATTCGGATGTTCAGATGATGTATCTTTACAGTGTAAATAAGAAGGTGGAAGCACCGAGGTATAAATAATGGACCCTTAACCCCGTCCCTGGGGGCCATTAAGCGCTCAGTCGGTCAAGTTTCTTAAGGAGCTTGTCGGCCTTCCTTGCATCGGCCTCGGTAAACCCGGATTTGGGATCTATGAAACAGACGCGGTCGTTGATCCTGTCGTACTCGCCGGGATCGCCGTCTATCACGATATAATCCTTTCCCCTGTGAAAATATAAAAACCTCTCAATTTCCTTATTGCGAGGCCTTCCTTTAAGAAACGGTGTCTTATCACAAATCATAAGTCCGTAAGAATCAAATATCGCTTCAAGCTCCTTTATATATGGGGCATTGCTCCTGTCTCCCGCCCTGTTAAATCCAAATCGCCACGAAGAAGTGAGTATCGGTATCAGATCATGCTCCGATAAAAAGAAGCAGAAGAAATTGGCAAGTCCGTAATTTATCGTAAACGGTTTATTCCAGTCACTCGTTCTGTTAAGAAGTCCATCCACGTTGAAGAAGCAATACCTCTTAGCCATGGGATCACCTCCTTTTTAACTGCGGAACCAACTATCCTTCCATATATTATTTCGGATAAAAAGTATTAAGAATTAACTGTTCCATTTCGAAGATTTGTGATAAAATATCGATTTGTTGAATAATTGATAAAAGAATCAATGAAAGGAAATGATGAAATGAACATGTATTTAAGATCACGCAAAGCAGCTTTTATTTCAGCAGCCATCCTTACAGCGGCCATGTCCCTTACGGGCTGTAAAGGTGACGGCCCGAGCACGAGCATTATGGATGATTCAAATGAACTGTCCTCTTTTTCGGACAATTCAGGAAGCAGCGATACGGGCAACGATATAAATGCAGACATAGATCTTGAGGCTCTTAACAATTCGGTCGAAGCAATTAAGGATCTCAAATTTGACACCGGCGCAGGTACAAGTGCTGATACAAACTCGGAAGGCGATACTGCTCCGGCGGATGATTCTTCCGATAATACAAATGCTGAACCTTCGGGTGAAAAAACAGTATACAGTTTCACCGATGTATACGCTGACGGAAACGACTTAACAGTCATCCCAAACGGCGGCATGAACGCTTCTACGATTCTTTATGCAGGAAAAGACCTTAAGGGATTCCTGGACTATATCGATTCGGATGTTTTGGAAAAAGGCCGTACGATCAACAGGGATTTCTTTTATGACATGCTAGCCGTCATGATGGTTGATAAGGATCTAAGCTCGGATCCCGACAGTATTGAAAAGAACCTTATCATGTCGCTTGCAATGGCCAACAATTTTCACGATACGGACGTTACGATAAACGACTGCTATCTTAATGCAGCAAATGCAGCCGAATACAGGTATCATGTGACCGCTTACGGAAAAGATGATACATGGGTCGTTAATTAC
>JAFZOS010000017.1 GCA_017550535.1 Lachnospiraceae bacterium | reverse complement strand
GCCGATGGCCTTGTTTGGACGAAAAACGGAAACGGCCAGTTCGTTATCGACCTGCCGGAAAAACAGTGGGATCTTGTTAAAGAATGTGAACTTAACGTATTCTTCGATGACGGAGACGGTTATATCGATCTCGGCCTTGACAATGTTTTTGATCTTGACAGTGACGGTAACCTTATAGGTGATTATGATCGCACATGGATATCGATTAACGGTCAGCCTGTAGCATATTATCATATTGATACGGTTGAGGACGGTAATGATTATACGATCACAGGTTATGTACCGGCAATGCTTAACGGTGACAGGGTTGAACTTATACTTGTGTTTGACCAGGATAATCCGTACGGTTATATAGCTGGGGCAAGGAGCGTGTACGTAAACGGCGAGACGGAGACGGTAGCCAAGAACCTGACATCGGTAGGAAAGGGTGATGTCGTTGAGTTTATATGTGATTACTATACTTACGACGGTGAGTACAAGGACAGCTATTATCTGGGAGAAAAGATGATACTGACAGGTGAAGACCAGATAGCCAATACATCGATCGGTGAAGATGAGAATGTCAAAGTAATGTACCGTTTAACGGACATATATCAGCAGAACTACTGGACGCCGGAATTGCCATAAGGGAGGGACATTGATTGTTTGACGGAATAATATTTGATGTTGACGGGACTCTGTGGAATTCGACACCCATAGTGGAAAAGGCCTGGAACAGGGCGCTTAAAGATAAGGGCTACGGACATATTTCGGTCACGGCATCACAGCTTGCGGGACTGTTCGGCCTGCCGATGCCGGATATCATTAATGCGATAATGCCGGGCGTACCAAAGGAAGAACAGGATGCATTTGCACCTGAATGTTATAAGTATGAGCATGCATATCTTGAGAAGGAATCCGGCATCTTATATCCGGGTATACTTGAAACAATAAGGGAACTTGCGAAAAGACATGATATCTTTATCGTAAGCAACTGTCAGGCAGGATATATTGAACTGTTCATCGAAAAGACAGGAATAGGAGATGCTATAAAGGATCACGTATGTCTTGGCGACAATGATCTTTTAAAGGCCGATAACATAAAGCTCATTGTTGATAAGTACGATCTCAAGCATCCTGTATATGTCGGTGATATCCAGGGCGATGCAAATGCTTCGCGGGAAGCGGGTGTCGATTTCATACACGCCGCATACGGCTTTGGCAGCGTTGATGAGTGCTATGCAGCAGTTGATGAACCCCGTGAGCTTATTGATGTTATTGACGGCATGGCAGCGGGAGAGTAGTAAAAGATGAATAAAAAGTTTTTTATAAGCACATTTGCGATAAGTGTACTTCTTATGGTACATATAACAACACCGGTCCCGGCAGCGGCAGCCTCCACGGCGACCACGTTGGCTGTCCCTGCATCAGTATCACCGGCTGCCCCTGAAAAGGTCACTGTGGATCTCATAATATTTGCGGGACAGAGCAATATGTCAGGGAATGGCGGCAATGCGGCGATGGCACCGGTAGTTCCTTCAGGCCAGGGATATGAATACCGCCCCATGGCAGCACCAAATACGATATTTCCCGCACTGGAGCCGTTTGGTAAATACGAGAAGGGACTTATCAGTGACGCTCCCGGGTATCAGAACGGCAGCCTTGTTTCATCATTTATGATAACTTATTATTCAAAGACCGGCACACCGGTTGTGGGAGTTCCGGCAACAAGAGGCGGCTCTGATTCGGGATTTTGGGCAAACCCTGCAACCAAGGCCGAGCTTTTGTCAAGGTATATAAAGGCAAAGGCTTATCTGGAGAGCAACAATTACAACGTACGCCACAGATATCTTGTATTTCTTCAGGGGGAAACAGAGGCCGTCAGGGGAGTGAATGAGTTTGAGTACAAAAACAATCTCACGTCGGCATTTCAGCCATTGTTTGCAAACGGACTTGAGCAGGTTTTTATGATAACACCCGGATACGCAAAGGACGGGGTGTATTCTTATGATGCCGTTGTAAAGGCGCAGCTTGATCTTTGCAGCTCAAATAATCTGTTTGCGGTGGCTTCAACGGCCCTGCATTCGCCTGCGATGAACGGTTACTTGGCGGACGGGGTTCACTATAATCAGCAGGGTCTTAATGCAGTCGGATCAAATGCCGGTGCGACCGTAGGAGCATACGCAAACGGGGGCAGGTAGATGAAGGTTATACTGGGATCCGCTTCGCCCAGGCGGAGTGATATATTAAAACAGGCAGGAATTGATTTTGAAGTATTGGTAAGTGACTGCGAGGAAAAGATAACAAGCGATATCCCAAGCGACATCGTTGCGGAACTTTCGCTTCAAAAGGCTGAAGATGTATGGGAAAAAGCATCGCTTAAATACGGAGGCGGAGAAGAAAGTGAGATCATGGTTATTGGTGCCGATACGATCGTGGCTCTCGGAAACGATGTATTCGGAAAACCTGCTGACCGCGAAGATGCCATACGTATGCTTAAAATGCTTTCCGGCAATGTGCATCAGGTTTATACTGGAGTTACGGTGATAACTTCCGATAAACGATTATCATTTGTTTCATGCACTGATGTTATTGTATATGATGTGAGTGATGATGATATAGCTGCCTATGTGGATTCCGGAGAACCGATGGATAAAGCGGGTGCCTATGCGATACAGGGCGGATTCGCAAAGTATATCAAGGAGATACACGGTGAATATAATAACGTGGTTGGATTTCCGATCGCAAGGCTTATACATGAATTGAAACTGAACGGGACTGTTATGTAACAGCCGTTATACAACGTAGAACAGCATACAGAAGAAGTGCAGGATACTTCCCGCGAGAACGAACAGATGAAAAACCGAATGCATCCATTTGTGTTTTTTACCGATACCGTAAAGGACAGCGCCGGCAGTGTAACACAAACCACCTCCTACAAGCCAGTTGACTCCAACCGGAGTGATGGCCTGAATGAGTGGCTTGAATGCAAATATGATACCCCATCCGATACCTACATAACATATCATTGAGAATACCTGGAATTTTTTTATATCTATAGCTGTGAGCGTGATCGCAAGTGCGGCAAGTCCCCAGACGATGCCGAATATGGTCCATGCGACAGGTGGATTTACCCTTCTGAGCGCAGCAAGGCATACGGGTGTGTATGTACCTGCAATAAGGAAATAAATGGTACAGTGGTCGAGTATCTGCATGACCTTTTTTCCCATATTCGGACGAAGGCCGTGATACACGCTTGACATGGTGTAAAGCATGATCAGTGAAGCGCCGTAAATGGCGCTTCCCACAACAGCCCATGGATCATGATGTATTGCGGATATGACAACACACAAAACCAGGGCAGCGATGCTTAATGCCGCCCCGATGATATGCGATACCATATTAAATACTTCCTCGCCCTTTGTGTAGGAGGGGAGGACCCTGTCACTTAACTTCGTTCTCTGCATTTATTTTCCCTACTTGCTTAACTCTTAAATAGATTTACAACAAGCTTTATCCCATACTTGCAGTAATTGATAAACACACCGGGTTTGGTGATGCATTCGCCCATTTTCCTGAATATGTATTTAGGTCTTAAGTAGAAGGACAGCAGTATGTTCCTCCTTAACTTCATGACTTCATCCATACTTAAATACATCGTACCCTTCATGCTCGAATGGAAGAAATCGGACCCGAGCACCGATTCGGCAAGAAGGTCATTTTCCTTGCATGTATCGTAAAGAGGTGTGCCGTAAAACGGAAGTGCAACTGTCACTTCTATAAAATCGGGATCGGCCTTCATTATGGCTTTTTTGGTTTCAAGTATATGCTCCCTGTTTTCCCATGGGAAACCTATAACGAAATAACCCCAGAAAGGAAGTCCTACTTCATGACACCACTTTGCTGCCTGAAGGTTATCTGCTACTGTGGTTCCCTTTTTCATCAGTTTGAGTATTTCGTCGGATCCCGATTCAAAACCGAAGGCAACAAGGAAACAGCCTGCATCTTTCATAAGCTTAAGCGTTTCCTTACTCAGGGGTTTTACCCTTGAATTTGCTGTAAACTGTATCTTTCCGTGGAGAGGAGAGTTGATGATGAGTTCACACATCTCCTTAACCCAGGCGGGGTTTATCGTAAAGGTATCGGCCTTAAAGAAGAATGTTCGGATACCGTGCTTTTCATAACATTCCGTCATCTCATCAAGAACATTTTGGGGTGAGCGGAAACGTACACATTTGCCTGATATACCCGGCGTCAGGCAGAAAACACATGCACTGGGACAACCGCGGGCCGTCTGTATAGTAGCCATGGGTTCATCGGTATCAGGACGTTTATAAAGTGAATTGTTCATAAGCTGCCTTGCAGGGAAGGGCTGACTGTCAAGGTCCTCGCCCCAGGTATGGAAAGCAGTACGTATAAATTCACCGTTTTCGTTTTTATAAAGGATTGAAAGCACCGATGCGATATCGCCTTCATGCCTCAGTGCGTAGTCGGCTATACCGCCTATGGCAAAATCAATCTCACCGCCGATCATGTAATCGACGGCACTTAAGTCAAGCAGATCGAGCATTGCCTGTTCGGGATCATAGAAAAGGGCGCCCTTGATGACGGTCACCGGCCCGTATTTTTCTTTTAACTCCTTTATTATCTTAAGGTCGTCATAGATGGTGGTATTGGTGATGCTCATCATTATAAGGTCAGGCTTATATTCGGCCATGTCCTTATAAAGATCTTTCATGGTAAAACCCTCGGTCTGATAATCACAAAGCTTAACGTCATAGCCTTTATTCAAAAGTATGGCCGCCGCATATCCAAGGTCATTGCATGCCCGCATAGCCTGTGCTGAACCGTCATCTACATTTTGCTGACACCTGTCTTCACCGCGCTGGAATAGCAGCCCGGGTGGATAGAATAATAATACTTTTTCCATATTTATTTAAACTCCTTCCGAATTCACTGATGATCTTTGAAATGGAAAATTGCCAAAGACAAGTATATAGTATAAACATACTGCGGTCAAATGGGTCAGACCGCAGTATCGGAATTGGCGGGATCGGTATTTTTGAGAAATACATCTTTGCTTATCATTACGTACTCGACATCATGTTTTTCAAGATATTTTCGGGCTTTTAAAACATCAGG
>JAFZOS010000016.1 GCA_017550535.1 Lachnospiraceae bacterium | reverse complement strand
TGAAATTTGTCCTTTCAGAATAAACTATCTAGCTTATTCCTTGAACTTTACTTTTTGTACGCAACCATTCTGTCCAGGCTCAAAATCAGAGATTTTTCGCTGCTTTGGATCAGTCCAATACAGTAATTTCAAATGTGTTCCTTTCAAGCAAGCTTGACGGTCCACATTTTAAATTCCTGTGCTGTCCAGAATGATTGCAAAATGTTTTGAAATCTTTCAGGGATGGTTTATACTATTAGATTTTCAAGGTGCTACGGAGAAGGAGGGATTTGAACCCTCGCGCCGCTATTAACGACCTACTCCCTTTCCAGGGGAGCCCCTTCGGCCAGCTTGGGTACTTCTCCACGGTCGAAACTTTCCCTGTTATTCTTGGGCGGATCGCTAATGCGCTCCCTACGGAGAGGATGGGATTCGAACCCATGTGCCCGTGAAGGCAAACGGTTTTCAAGACCGCCTCGTTATGACCACTTCGATACCTCTCCAAGTCCCTCATTTATGAGGCAAAAAACACAATTATACGCCGACCCGTTTCTCGTCAGCGCATTAGATATCATAACAAACGAAAATATCGTTGTCAATGACTTTTTCATCAAATAACAATACTATTTTATCCGGAAATTCTTTATGACAGAAGGAGTATTCCAATACACACGATTGTGATATAATGAAACAAATCATTACTTAAACAATACATGATGGGAGGATAATCTATGAAAAACAAATTTGTCATCGCCGGTCTGCTCGCCGCGCTTGCATTAACGACCCCGACAGCAGTTGTCAGTGCAGCCACGACAACACCTTATTCACAGGCGGAGCAGGCTTTACTGCTTTCAATGGCAGCTAATCAGGATGCCTGCAGCAACTACGCTCTGGCATCATATTTTACAGTTGATATGGCAACGGCAAATCAACTCGCTAACAACTCAGCCGTTCTTCAGAACCTTGTTGTAGCAAAATCCGCTGTTAAACCGGTTTCCCCTGCCGATATCAAGGCTCGCAATCTCGAAAGGCAGCGCAACAAATGTACTATCGAACAGGCAAGGATAGCGGCTGTTAATTCACGGGCCATTGCCAATGTTACTCTGGCCAGGCTTAACGATGTCAATGCTCTCTTAAATGCGACCAAGGTGGAAGTCAAGACAAATCCGGGTCTCACGCAGAGGCTTAACGAACTGACCGCATTGTCAGCCTCGCTTCAGTCTCAGTATGTTCAGCAGAACAAAAATGCGACAACCCTGGAAGCAGAGCATAAAAGGCTTCAGCTGACACTTCCCACCGACGAATACAATACCTATTACTATTCCTGGCCCTTCAATTTTTAATATTTGATATTTTCAATAAAAGCTTCAGCGATCACCATGTCTTCGGGCGTGGTGATCTTTATGTTTCGGTACGATCCATTGGACACATATACTTTAAGGGAACCAAAGCGCTCCATTACCATCGCATCGTCCGTTATCCTTATACCTTCCTTAATAAGAGCATCTTCATTTTTGATCATACTCTCATACGCCTTTAGTATCTCCTTATATTCAAACACCTGCGGCGTCTGCATAAGCCATACACTGTTCCTGTCGGGCGTATCAACAGCCACGCCCTCATCGTCAACTATCTTTACGGTATCCTTAACGGGCATCGCAGTGATAGCAGTACCGTACTTTTTAACCGTCTCATATGCCCTCTCCAGAATCGCTCCATCAATAAACGGCCTCGCTCCGTCATGTATAAAAACATATCCCGGAGAATCAACAGCGTTAAGTCCGCACAACACGGAATGATACCGTTCCTTACCACCCTCAACTACCGCGGATACTTTGGAAAGGTTATACTTATTCACTATTTCATCCTTAATATATGAATGATCTTCAGGCGAAGCAACGATAACGATCTCATCTATAAAGCTTTCCTGAAATGCCTTTAGCGAATAGTAAAGCACCGGCCTGCCTTTAAGATCCAGATACTGTTTGGCTGTGTCGGTGCCCATCCGTTTCCCTTTACCGGCCGAGAGTACAACGGCCGTACATTTTTCCTTATCCATATATCATCTCTCTCCAAGTTTCAGCCCCGGAACCGCATTAAGGCTTAAATCCGAGATATTGCCCTTTATGTATTCGTAATAACCTGCCACGCCTATCATTGCGGCATTATCGGTACAGAATATCGGAGAAGGACAGTAAAGCTCAACCCCCGCCTCCTTACATGCCGCGGCCATTGATGCCCTGAGTGCACTGTTTGAAGCAACGCCGCCCGCAAGCGCGAACTTACTGCATCCGCATGACTTTACCGCGTTCATAGAGTGTTCCGTGAGCACATCTGTAACTGCCTTCTGGAAGGACGCCGCAACATCGGGTACCGAAATCTCACGCCCCGCCATCTTTTCCGAATTAAGATAATTGAGCACGGCAGACTTAAGCCCGCTGAACGAAAAATCATATTCTTCATTCCTTACTTTTGCCCGGGGAAAATCTATCGCATCCGGATCACCTTCCTTAGCCACCTTATCTATCTTGGGGCCTCCGGGATAACCGAGTCCTATCGCCCTTGCAACCTTGTCAAACGCTTCACCCGCGGCATCATCCCTTGTACGTCCCAGTATCTCATATTTTCCGTAATCAAGCACGTTCACAAGGTGAGTATGTCCGCCGGAGACCACAAGCGACATAAACGGCGGTTCAAGATCCTTATGCTCGATAAAATTCGCGCATATATGCCCCTCTATATGATGCACTCCGACAAGCGGAAGCCCGGTAGCAAAACTTATTGCCTTTGCCTCGGCCACGCCGACCAGCAATGCACCGACAAGTCCCGGACCGTAGGTCACCGCGATCGCATCAATATCGCAAAGTTTAAGAGCGGCCTCATTAAGTGCCTGCTCTATCACCGTGTTTATCCGTTCTATATGATTGCGTGAAGCTATCTCGGGAACGACTCCGCCGTAAAGCGTATGAATGTCGATCTGTGAAGATATGATATTTGACAATACCTCCCGGCCGTCCCTGACTACGGCCGCGGCAGTTTCGTCGCAGGAGGTCTCTATCGTAAGTATATGGATATTATTCTTCTTTTTCGTTGTCATCATCGTAGATCCGCCATCCGAATATCTTCCAATGGCCGGTTGCATCCTTTCTTAACAGGAATTCCTCCTGTGTTGCTACCATCCTGGTTCCCTCGCGTACCGTAAACAGGCACATCGCCTTGGCCCAGTCGGCATTTTCATATCTGTAATAATCGATATCCGTTGCGCTCGACACCGAATAACTCGAAATGTTCCTGTTCTGACTCTTAAAAAGATCTATCGCTATCTTTAAGTCATTAAGATAATCAGAATCATTCTGCTGGGCCTTTAACTCATCATCCAAAAGTTCCCTTGACTTTGAGGCCATTTCGCTTAACTGCTCCTCGCTGTACTCCTCACTGTAGAAGCACCTGGTTATCTCGCTGTAATACTTAAGAACCTCCTTGGGAGTCGCAGGATAATTGTTATCCAGGTTCCTTGAAAGCACCTCATCCACGGCGGTAAGCTCGGCAGCCGCCGTATTGTCGGGCTTATTCCTGAACGCTATCATCGCAAAACCACCGACAACAACCGCAGCCAGCAGGATCATTATCACTATTCTTTTTATCCCGTCATTTCCCTGACGCGCCATTGTCATTCCTCCGGAAAGTTAAGTTCCGCACTTCTGCCATCCTTGGCAACAATAGTATTCGGGAATATCTCCCTTGCAGCCGCCTCAAAATTCTTAGGATACGACAGCGAAGGACTGTAATGTGTAAGCCACAGTTCCTTAACACCCGCCTCCTTGGCCATGTCGGCAGCCTCATAAAAAGTCATATGTTTATGTTCCTTAGCCTTATCCTCCATACCGGGTTCGCCGTACATTCCCTCACATATG
This sequence comes from Lachnospiraceae bacterium, assembly GCA_017550535.1. Lineage (GTDB taxonomy): Bacteria > Bacillota > Clostridia > Lachnospirales > Lachnospiraceae > UBA2868. The sequence continues at coordinate 22,406 of JAFZOS010000016.1, read as the reverse complement.
AACAGATCCGAATCTTTGGCATTGTTCACGATAAGATCTGACGGCCGGGAATCGGTACAGTATGTAAGCTTGATCCCCTTACGCGGAGGACCCAGAACCATGTCAGGCGTGAATATCCTGCCGTCATCCGATTCTATCGTTTCACCGTCCTGGAGCCTGCTCCACATCTTAAGCGGTATATCTGCAGCCTTTGCAGCCTCCACAGAGAATTTACCGACCCGGTCAATGAGAATGCTGTAGCCGTAGCACACCACATTATGGTAGGCGCGAAAGGCTTTTATCCTGTAGCCGTCCATCTGTATCTCTTCTTCGATCTGCGACAATTCTATGAACTCTATATCAAACGGAAGCTCCGGCGCTATGATCCTGAGCGAGTTGACCACCTTGGTCAGTCCACGTGGTCCTATCATGAGGAGAGGTTCCGTACGCTCGGCATTTCCCATTGAAAGGAGCATTCCGGGCAGGCCGCTTATATGGTCGGCGTGGAAATGGGTGAACATGATCACGTCGATTGGATTCGGGCTCCAGCCCTTCTCCTTCATCGCGATCTGAGTGCCCTCGCCGCAGTCGATCAATATGCTGCTGCCGTTGTACCTCATCATGAGGGCGGTCAGCCATCTGTAAGGCAGGGGCATCATGCCGCCCGTGCCGAGTAAACATACGTCAAGCATCGAATATATACATTCCTTCCATAACCGCTCGTCGCTCGGAGTATTTCACCGCAAACGGCCTCACTCCGGTGAACTAACTGCTAACTCCGACTAAGCATCCGAAATGTTCACGGAGCATTTGTTCTCATCTCGGATGCTAAGTCTTCGTAAGCAGTGGATTTCACCTGCGTTCCATGGCCTGATTGTTTGCTTGCGAAATCTCCTCGCACCGAGCTTACTCATCTCAACCACATAATAATAGCATCCTCAACAGGATCAGAATAAAAATTCTTACGTTTTCCCTCTTCTACAAAACCCAACGATTCATACAATGAGATCGCCGCCTTATTTGAGGCTCTGACCTCCAGCGTGAATTCCTTACCTCCCACACTCCGGGCTTTCTCAAGCGCGGCCTCCATGAGCTTTCGTCCTATGCTTCGGCCCCTGAAGGCTTCCTTAACCTGTACATTTGTTATATCTACATCGCCCAGGATATCATGGTACACAACGCATCCGACGATCTCCCCTTCTTCCTCAGCCACCATACAGCCCCTGTCATCGCAGTCAAGAAGATCGTCGAAGTCATCCTTTTTCCATGGCGTGGTGAAATTTTCACTTTCCATCCCGGCAACGGCATCAAGGTCTTCAGCGGTCATTTCACGGATCAGCATTTGGCTGCTCCTTCTTTTTCAGCCTTGACGCGCTCTGCCTGCGAAACCCTTAGATATTCCGGCTTGTGTGCCGCGGCCGTTTCAATCCTTCCTTCTTCAAAATACCTTGCAGCCAGCACAGCGAGCGCACCCGCCCTCTGTCTTGACATATGAGGCGGTGCATAGGTATGTGTGACTCTCAACAACTTATCAATAACTTCCTTATACACGGGAACTCCGTCACCAAGGAACAGAACATCTTCACCCATCTTATCTATGATGCCGCACAGCTCCTCAACGGATATCGCGCAGTCTTCCTTAACAACCTTCAGCTCCCCGTCTTCAAACCGGTAAAGCCCCGTATACACCTGCTCGCGCCTTGCATCCATCATCGGGCATATAAGCTTATCACTGCCCCACGCATTCATCGCAAGTGCCTCAAGCGTTGACACAGCAACCAGCGGCTTATCAAGCGCAAGTCCCAGTCCTTTGGCAGTCGCCGAACCTATCCTTAATCCCGTAAACGATCCGGGACCTTTCGCTACCGCGATCGCATCCACAGTAGTAAGGTCAAGCTCTGTCATCGCTTTTATTTCATCAAGCATCGGGACCAGCGTCTGCGAGTGCGTTTTCTTATGGTTTATCGTGTATTCCGCGGTCATCCGCTCATCTTCCAAAACGGCTACCGTTGCGGTAAGTCCCGAACTGTCTATAGCAAGTATCTTCATATCTTCATCCAACGTTTATTTCTATCCGCCGGTAATCCGTACCGCGGCTTAAATCCTTAGTGATCTCGATCCTGCAGGCATCCTTCGGTATCAGCTCACCGATGATATCTGCCCATTCGATAAGAGTCACCCCGTCTCCGTAGAAATAGTCCTCATAACCTATCTCCTCCATCTCCTCAGGCTCCTCGATCCTGTAAACATCGAAATGGTAAATGGGCAGCCGTCCGCCCTCATACACCTGAAGGATGGTAAAAGTTGGACTGTTAACCGTGTCGGTCACGCCAAGTCCTTCCGCAAATCCCTGCGCAAATACTGTTTTGCCGGTGCCAAGATCCCCTACCAGTGTATATATATGACCCGGACCTGCGGCCTCGCCCAGCTCCCTGCCCAGCTTAAAGGTTCCTTCGCTGTCAAACGTCTCACGTACCATCTCGTCTAACCCCTGATCCTGACACGTCCTGCCGGCACGCCTTTTTTTATAAGATCAACGGCCTTATCGTAATCTTCTCCCATAGATTCCCTCGGAAGGATAGTAGCCGTTACACGATTGGTGTAAAGTATGATGCTCTTTTTCGTGCTGCGTACCTTAACTACGGAATCCCACGGTGCCTCCATATGCTCATCCTGCACATCGATCGCCATCTTTTCCTCATCGAGGGTATAGTGAAGCGTCTCCTTAAAGACCGGGTTAAGTGTAACCTGCTTTTTTGCCTGTATATATCTTTCAACAGGGAGGTATACAAGGACCACAATACCTGCCAAAAGATAAAGCGGATTCCTGTTAACAAAAAACATTGCCCACAGCATGAGCGCAATGGCCACTGCCATCCAGAACTGCACTCCGGTCAGGGTATGATACATCATGTAATCATACATCACCGGAGTTGTCATATTTACATCGATCTCAATCTTCATGTTATGTAAACCTCGCCGGACATTATCCCATAGATAATCAATTTAGTATATCACAAAATCCATAACAATGAAATATTGAACATTTCAATTGCCATGTTCAGTTTTTTATCGTATAAATAATAGTAGGAGAATCATCCCCGGAAAGGAGTGATATGAATGACAGATAAAATAAACAGTGCTTTATCGGATGACCAGCTTTCCAAGGTAAACGGTGGGATCGATATGTTGGACCTGGACAAATTGGAATATCCTGACGTTGAATGTCCTAACTGCCACAGGAAATATGACGGCATAAAAGTTCGTCTGGAGACAACCGGACTTAACCTGGATGCCAAAGGAACAGGAAAATATTACTGTGAATATTGCAAGTTGGATTTTGATTATCCGCCGATCAAATCCTGATAAAAATTGATCATAAGGACGTGCATCTGAGGCATGATCCATATCATGCCTATGCCAAGCGTCAGTACCGCAAGTACGAGCATGCCTATTATGTTGAACACAAGATAAAAATACCTTAACTTGTGTTTCTGCATCATGGTAATGCTCGTATTTACTATCTGCAGCGCACCGTATTCCGGCCTGTCAAGATACAGGTAATAACACTGGGACAGCATGATATACGCAATAAAATAAATTATAAAGAAAACCGCAAAAAGCAGATAACACACAAGAGTCAGGGTGCCCTTAGTCATACCCGAATAATCACCCATGCGTTCGCCCATAATAAGCGGGATATACGGAAGTTCAGAAAAGAACCACCCGATCGCGGCTATTATCACAACCTTATCGGGATCATGGGATATCACATAGAAAAAATCCTTTACCGTCGCACTCTTTCCATGTATCACCAGTATGCATACCCTTATAAATCCCACCGTAAAAATCCCTATGAAAACACTGAAGATAAGACCCGTCAGCAGTTCTATCACAATACTGTAGATCTTTATCTGCTGTATAAGAGTCATAAGAGTAAAACGGACGAGTATATACAGGACAACGAAAGACGACAGCTTCGAGTAGTTACCCAGAAGCTGTTCGCGAGTGATCCCTTTAAGAATGCTTATTGATTTATGTTCCATTTTGATTCTCCGTCAGGAAATATTTAAACCCCCGGCTGTAAAGACGGGGGTTAACCGGCCAGATCCAGATTCGAACCCCGAAGGGCCATTCCCTGTACCGCTTTTATATCCTTGGTATAAGGATTTTTTTCATCCTTATATGCGATCGCCGTCCTTGTTTCACCGCCTGCCACATAAGACCTTCCGCATTCGGGACATATGGCCGTCTTAAGACTTACGCCGCATGAGATCACCTTGCCGCCCTTCTGCTCGGCCTTTTCGTAAGCATTTACCACATGTTCCTGCTCGTGAGCCCTTACCTTTGCGCCTGCTGCCTCGGGAGAAATATGAGCGGCAGACTTAAACGAGACCATCTCATCGGAACCGTCCTGATACTTTCGTTCCTTACAGGTCTCACATTCGGCGGGCGAACTCTTACGGCCCGGAGCCACCTGCATGTCTTCGCCCGGGTTAAGTATCGGCTTGCTGCCCTCAACGCCTGCAGAAGAGCCCGTACCTGCAAGCGGGTTCATCATCATGGCGCCGTATAATCCGTAGCTTCCTATCTGACCTATCATCATAAGCTCACTTCCCTTCCGTGGGAATAAACCATATCCTTCAGCTTATTTACCTTCACGCAGCTTTTCGGCGTAATCCTCCATCCTGTCAAGCATATCCTCGATCTCGGGAGGCACATCCATTCCGGCATTTTCAAACATCTGCTCGTATTGCTCCCTTACCTCATCAACTACCTTATCATTGGTCTTTAATTCGTTGATGGTGTAATACACGGAGAAGACCATGATCCCCACCGTAAGCAGGAGCGAAACCGCAGTCCCCGTCACGGAATATATAAGTCCCTGCCTTGCTTCCCTAGACATCGGCTCCCTGCCCCTTGAAATAAGGGCAAATATGATGCCCAGTCCGCCGATCACCGGCATTATCGGAAAGCAACAGATAAGGCCCGCAAGGGATATAATGCCAAAGATAAATGCAAGCCTCGAAAACTTCCTTGCCGCCAGCTGCTTATCGCTTAGCAATTCCTGTTCCATAGCTAATAATCCATTTTAATTTTATCACATTTATATGCAAATGTAAACTATTTACTCATCCAAACCGAATGCATCATGTATTGCATTCATGGCCTTTTCCGTATCATCTTCCTGTATGAGAACGGTGACCCTTATCTCGGATGTCGAGATCATATTTATATTGATATTTGAATTATACAGGGTCTCAAACATCTTTGCCGCTACACCGGGATTGCTCATCATGCCCGCGCCGACGATAGATACCTTGGCAACTTTGTTATTATACGATATTTCCTGAGCTCCGAGCCTCTCCTTATTCTCCGTTAATACCTTGTAGGCATCATCGAAAGCATCCCTGGGGATGGTAAACGAGATATCCTTCGTCGCATCACGTCCTATGGACTGAAGGATCATATCAACGTTGATATTGGCCTTTGCCAAAAGATCAAACACCTTAAACGCGATACCGGGCTTATCGTTAAGTCCGATGAGTGATATCCTCGTAACGTTTTTATCGGCTGCAACGCCGCTTACCAGCATTCTTTCCACTTTGGTTTCCTCCTTAACAACGGTTCCCTCGGACTCATTAAGAGAAGAGCGAACAACCAGCTGAACATTATACTTTTTGGCCATCTCGACCGATCTGTTATGAAGCACACCGGCTCCCAGCGTCGCAAGATCGAGCATCTCGTCGTAGGTGATCTCCTTCATCTTGCGCGCACCCTTTACTATCCTCGGATCGGCCGTGTATACGCCGTCAACATCGGTGTATATCTCGCAGGCATCCGCATGGAGCGCCGCCGCGAGTGCGACCGCCGTCGTATCGGATCCGCCGCGGCCGAGTGTCGTATAATCATCATATTTATTTACGCCCTGGAATCCCGTGACTATGACTATCTTCCTTGCATCCAGCTCATTCCTTATACGCTCGGTATCTATCCTTTTAAGCCTCGCGTTTCCGTACGCGCTCGTAGTATGCATCGCAACCTGGAACGCATTTAACGATATTGCGGGAACTCCAAGGGAAGCCATCGCCATCGCCATAAGCGCCACCGACGTCTGCTCACCCGTCGTGAGCAGCATGTCAAGCTCCCTCTTTGAGGGTTTGGGATTTATATCCTTTGCCATATCGATCAGCACATCCGTCTGTTTTCCCATCGCCGACAGGACTACCACAATATCATTTCCCGCCTGATAATCCTTGATGCAGCGTTTCGCCACATTCATTATGCGGTCCTTATCGGCTACAGATGTGCCGCCGAACTTCTTAACAACCAGCATTTACCTTACCTCCGATTTATCACTGTCAGTTTTTGTCCTGATCAGCTAAAACATTATCAACACGGATCCTTGTTATGGCTCCGTTAAGCTTTTCATATCCTTTGTTAAAGTCATCCTCACTCATAACCTTCGTAACAAAGCCAAACTCACCCGTTACGCCCGGAGCCGTGACCGTACTTACTTCGCCGAAGAGCTTATTTATCTCCTCAAGCTTCTTATCTTCGCTTCCCGCAACACGCACAAAGAAGCTTCTCCTTACGGAACCTACGCTGCTTAACTTAAGCTCCTCATCATCCCACACAACTTCCACATTGTGTCTGTTCTTAACAGCCGCTATAACATCGGATACCACCGCACTTGCAGTCGGAAGCTTGCCTGCACCTGATCCGAAGAACATTGCGGGGCCCAGAACATTTCCCCTTACATATACCGCATTTAAAACATCATCCACGTTATAAAGGGGGTGTGACTTCTTAAGCATTATAGGAGCCACCATCGCCACCAGACCTTCGTCCGTTTTCTGGCTCTCGGCGATAAGCTTTATACGAAGCTTTAATTCCTTTGCATATTTGATATCAGTGGCACTTATCTTCGAAATACCCTCGGTGTAAACCTTTTCATAATCGGTATTTTTGCCCGTATACAGCGATGTAAGGATTGCTATCTTACGGCATGCGTCCCATCCGTCAATATCCGCTTCGGGATTTTTCTCGGCATAACCGAGATCCTGCGCCGTCTTAAGAGCCTCATCAAACTCCCAGCCCTCATCGGCCATCCTTGTCATCATATAATTCGTGGTACCGTTAAGAATACCGCTGATCTCCTCGACATCATCAGCCGTCAGGCACATATTAAGCACCCTTATGATCGGGATACCGCCTCCGACCGAGGCCTCAAAGAAAAAGTTTATGTCCTTCTCCCTTGCTATCTTTATAAGCTCCGGACCCTTGGCTGCGACCAGCGCCTTGTTAGACGTACATACCGACTTGCCCTTAAGCAGTGCATTCTTTACAAATGTATAAGCCGGCTCAACGCCGCCCATAACCTCAACGACCACCGACACCTCGGGATCATTAAGGATCACGTCATAATCGTGTACCAGTATCTTTTCAACAGGATCACCTGGAAAATCACGAAGGTCGAGCACATACTTTATATCGATCTCCTCGCCCGCGTTGGCGTTGACTATCGCCTGATTTGTCTTTACAACCTCATATACACCCGAACCTACCGTTCCGTATCCGAGTACCGCAATCTTAGCCATTTTTCTCTCCGTTCATCATTTACTTACTTTGTATTCAGCAACTCGTAATTATACCTTGATATGTGTATAAATGCAAGCCTGTAGTGGGTGCAAAACCCGCAGCGCTTTACTTTATAACCTCACATATATCCCCATATTCCTTAAGGAATCCCTCATAGTCATTTATTATGAAATCATGATCCCCGCCCTTGGCGGCAAACTCATGCTTCTTTGCACGCTCGCTGAGCTCCATAACGCCTATCGTTGCCATAAGGCCCTTTACTGCGTGTGCGTTTATTCCGTAATTGTCATAATCGCCTTCTGCCACAGACTTTTTCATGGCTTCAATCCGCTCGGGACCTTCATTGCTCAGTTCTTCAAGGACTGCCTCCAGTATATCCTCATCATCTCCGCAGTTCTGCATTGCGATATCATAATCCAGTCCTTTTACCGCACTAAGCTTTCTTTGAAGGTCTGTCATATCACTGTCATAATACATATCTTCCTCAACTCCTCCTACAGGTTCGGGCTCGTTTGTTACTATCTTCTCCGCAGGGATATGCTCCCTTACCACTTCTTCGAGCCTCCCTGCATCAAGCGGTTTTGTAAGATAATCGACAAAACCGGCCTCAAGATACATCTCCCTGCTTCCGGCAAGTACGTTAGCCGTAAGGACGACCGCTTCCGTATCCCTGTTAAGCGATTCCGCATCGGTCCTTATCAGCTTAAGGGTTTCTATTCCGTCGGGTTCGGGCATCATATGATCCAGCAGGATAAGGTCATACTTTTTCTGCTTACATTTCTTAACGGCTTCTGTACCGCTCATACAGGTATCAGGCGTTATTCCTGTCCTCTTTAAGAACAGCTCGACTATGCTTAAGTTCGGACGGTTATCATCAACAGCCAGGATATCCACGTTCTTTGCCGTAAAGCTTAAGCGCTTCGCATCATCGGTCTCCTTTTCGGCATGATCGATGAAATCATCCGGCACAGGGGTATCATCCGTTATTCCAACCGGTATCTCAACACCGAAATCGGAACCTTTCTGATATTCGGAAGCGACCGTTATTTTGCCTCCCATCGAATCTATGATGCTCTTTACTATAGCAAGACCAAGTCCGGTTCCTTCGATATTCCTGTTCCTGCTTACGTCCGCCCTTGTAAACGCGTCAAAGAGATTCTCCTGTTCCTCTTTCTTTATACCCCTTCCTGTATCAATGACATTGAACTTAAGGTTATACATATCGCCCGGAGCATATTCTCCCGATATCTTAAGAGTGACGCCGCCTTTATCCGTATACTTTATGCCATTATTTATAAGGTTTATGAGCACCTGCCTTATCCTGACTTCATCCGAAGCCACTCCCGAAGGAACATGTCCGTCAAGAACAGCCTCAAAGGACAGTCCCTTGGCCTGCGCCCTTTCACTGACCATGGCGGAAACATCGGACAACATCCTCGGAACGGAAAATTCGCTTTCGGTTATCTCAAGCTTTCCTGCTTCTATCTTTGAAAAATCAAGCACATCATTAATAAGGGATAAAAGCATCCTGCCCGAGCTCTGTACAGTCCTTGCATATCTGCTGATCGACGGATCGTGATTCTCCCTTAAGATCATTTCATTCATGCCTATTATGGAGTTGATCGGGGTCCTTATCTCATGTGACATGCTCGCGAGGAAATTCGTTTTCGCATCGGAAAGCTCGATCGCGCGTTGTTTCTCATTAGCCACACGTCTTAAGTCATCAACCTGCTGCACAACAACGAATGTAAGCAGCACCAAAAGACCCACTACCATCGGAACAGTGTCGTTACGCGGCTTTATCACGATGACGTTTACGATCTCCCACAGGCATATAAGCGTGAAGATCACAAATCCGAAAGCCGTATATTTATATTCCTTCGCCCCGCCCTGCTTAATATCGATAACAACCGTTGCAAAAACGCATATAATGACTACACCGAGCACCGAATCCATGATCTCCAGCGCCCGTGAGAAAAGAAAGATTCCCGAAAAATGAAGGACCGGCCATATTATAAGGTTGGCTGATGAGAGTATCAAAGCCTTTGATATTATATTCCAGTGCCGCCCCTTCTGTATGGAGTCAAGATATAAAAGGTGTCCGAACGGCATCATAAGACACCACAGATATGACTGCAGGCCGTCTATATGATAATGCCCATAAGCAAACGGATAAAGGTAAGAATCACTGATAAGCCAGGCCGCCATAACAAAAATGCCCATTGCGGCATAGAACATATCGATCCTCTGCCTGTACCAGAACCTCATGGCAATGCCGACCAGTATGACCACCAGCGAAAGGAAGAACAGGATCTCCGCCATTGCAAAAGTCAGCCCGTAGTTCCTGATAAGATAGCTGTAAATGCCGCCCATACCGCTCACAAATGTTTCGGAAACGATATCGGAGCGCCTGCGCATACTCTTCTTTACAAGCTTTACTTCCTTACCGGCATCGGAACTCCTTAAAGGGACCGTCATGTAAAAGCGCTTTACCGCGCCCTGCGGAAAAACATTGTCCCGATAATTGTCATACGAAGATCTTAACACGCCGTCAATATAAACATCGGTGCTGCCCCTGTTTGCAAAACACAGGTAGCTGTCGTTGCATGTGGTATCGGGAAGCCGTGATGTGATGGTGAAATCCTCGGTATACATCCGCTTATCCTTGTATACCCTGCCCGCTTTGAATGATTCTCCTTTAGAATCGGTCACCGTCCATTCATCAATGTACACCGGTTTATCGGAAGGAAGGCGGCTGTATTTATCATTTGCATTATGATAAATGACCAACACCAGGCAGAAAACGCAGCCTAAGTAGAACAGTATCTTTATGCCAAGTGTGATATTTTCACGTTTGTTTGTATTCATTTTCCACCTTCCGGTCCGTTCATAACAGACCTTATCCTAAAAAACCGTAGCATTATAATTGTATAAGATTTATCATGTAATGTAAATTGATTTTAGCCGAAAATGGGGTATAATATTTACGTTTGGTCGTACAGTACGGCTGTTTTAAGGCAGGAAATGATCAATGAAGAACATCGAAAACAAAGCTGCATATAAAAAAGGGCTGCGTGACGGTTTCCCGATCGCAATGGGATACTTTGCCGTGGCCTTTTCGCTTGGTTTTATGGCAAAAAAATGTACCCTTACGCCCCTGCAGGGTTTTATAGGGAGTTTCTTTACCAGGGCAAGCGCCGGCGAATACGGTGTATATTCGCTCGTGGTGCAGGATGCGGGATATTTAAGTGTGGTCGCGATGAGCCTGATAACAAACTTACGGTACCTTCTCATGAGTACGGCACTTACGCAGAAATTCTCCTCCCACACTTCCCTGTTTAAGAGGCTGCTTGTCGGCTGCTGCGTTACGGATGAGATATTCGGAATTTCGATAGCGTATCCGGGGCCGCTTAATCCGTGTTATACCTTCGGGGCCTTTTCGATATCCACCCCGATGTGGGCGCTCGGAACCATGACAGGTATAATAGCGGGTTCCGTCCTTCCTGCCCGTGCGGTATCGGCATTAAGCGTTGCACTTTACGGGATGTTCATAGCGATAATCGTGCCTCCGTCAAAAAAGGATAAGGCCATAGGCATTGCTGTAGCGGCAGGCTTTGTATTAAGCTACCTTGCCCGCAGCCTTTCAGTGATAAAGCAGTTTAATATAAGTTCGGGAACGATAACGATAATACTTACGATAGTGATCTCGGCGGCCGCCGCGATCATAAAACCGGTACTGATAAACGAAGACGAGATGGATTCATAGGGATAGATCACATGACGCATTCAACCTGGATATATATCATCATAATGATATTGACCACCAACATCATACGCATCATCCCCCTGACACTGATACGGGGACAGATAAAGAACAGGTTCTTCCAGAGTTTCCTGTATTATGTTCCGTATGTGACTCTGGCGGTTATGACCTTCCCTGCCATCATGGAAGCAACAAACAGCCCCGTTGCCGGAGCTGTTGCACTTATCATCGGTATTGCCGCCGCATGGATGGGGCTGGGATTATTTCCTGTTTCTGTTATATGCTGTGTGGTGGTGTTTATCCTGGAGTTATTTATTTAATTATGTATCCATTTTAAATATGCATTGATAAACGGATCGATATACCCGTCCATAACCTTATCAACCTGTGCGACTTCTTCATTCGTGCGGTGGTCCTTGACCATGGTGTAGGGCTGCATCACGTATGACCTTATCTGGCTGCCCCAGGCGATATCCTTCACATCACCTCGTATATCCGAAAGCTTCTCGGCATTTTCCTCCTGCTTTAACATATACAGCTTGGCCTTCAACATCTGCATCGCCTTGTCCTTATTCTGGAACTGGGAGCGCTCGTTCTGGCACTGTACTACGATGCCTGTCGGGATATGCGTTATCCTTATCGCCGAACTCGTCTTGTTGATATGCTGGCCGCCGGCGCCGGAACTGCGGTAGGTATCGATACGAAGGTCATCATCGTTTATCTCAACATCAAGATCCTCATTTATTTCAGGCATTACATCAAGTGATACAAAGCTTGTCTGCCGCTTGCCCTGGGCATTAAACGGCGATATGCGCACAAGACGGTGCACACCCTTTTCCGACTTAAGGTAACCATAGGCATTTTCGCCGTTAACCTGGAAGGTGACCGACTTGATACCTGCCTCGTCACCGTCAAGGAAGTCAAGCACCTCCACCGAAAATCCCTTCTTCTCGGCCCATCTTGAATACATCCTGTAAAGCATCGAAGCCCAGTCGCAGCTCTCCGTGCCACCCGCTCCCGCATTAAGCCGAAGGATCGCGTTATTCTTATCATACTCATCCGACAAAAGTGTGCTTATCCTTAAGTTTTCAAGCTTTTCCTTAAACTCATCAAATTCTGACTGTATCTCGGGCACCATGTCGGGATCGTTTTCCTCATAACCCATCTCAATCAGAGTCATTATATCGTCATACTGCTGATCAAGGCCGTTTACAAGCGCGATCGTATCCTTTAAGCTGCTGAGTTCCTTTGTGAACTTCTGCGAGCGCTCGGGATCGTCCCAGAAATCGGGAGCCTCCATGGTACGCTCAAGCTCTTCAACACGGCGTGCCTTATCATCAAGCGAAAGAGAAGCCCTTATCTCCTTAAGGGGCTCCTCGTATGTTAATAATTCGGTTTTTATATTATCTAATTCTACCATTACTTTCTACCGCAGCACTGCTTATATTTCTTGCCCGATCCACATGGGCAGGGATCGTTGGGATATATCTTGTTTTCGGCGCGCTTAACGGGCTGCTTGCCTGCAGAATCATCCTTATTCGTTCCGGTGACCTTGGCAACTTCCTCACGCTCAACCTTCTGCTCGATCTTAATATGGAACAGAACACGTACGGTCTCCTCGGCGATGCTGTCTGTCATCGCGTTGAACATATCGTATCCGGACATCTTATATTCAACAAGGGGATCACGCTGGCCGTATGCCTGCAGTCCGATACCCTGACGCAGCTGATCCATGTCATCGATATGATCCATCCACTTACGGTCTATTGCCTTAAGCAATACCACACGCTCAAGCTCACGTATCTGCTCGGGTGACGGGAACTCGGCCTCCTTGGCCTCATAAAGCTTAACGGCCTCCTCCTTTAAGTTATGCTTAAGCTCTTCCTTCTTAAGGCCCCTTATATCCGGAGTCTTAAGCTCGGTAAGCGGTATGGTCGCAAGCAGGTGCTGGTTTAATTCCTTTAAGTCCCAGTCCTCCCAGTTATTGTTTTCGCCGATGCACATATCGACGGTATTCTCAACGAAGTCGGTCGCCATCTTGAACACGACATCCCTCATGCTCTCACCGTCAAGAACCCTGCGCCTCTCGGCATATATGATCTCACGCTGCTCATTGTTAACCTGGTCGTATTCAAGCAGATTTTTACGGATACCGAAGTTGTTGGCCTCGATCTTCATCTGCGCCTTTTCGATGGCGTTCGTTAACATCTTATGCTCTATCTGCTCGCCCTCGGGAACACCGAGTGTCGTGAATATCTGCATGAGCCTCTCGGAACCGAACAGCCTCATAAGATCATCCTCAAGGGAAATGAAGAAGCGTGATTCTCCGGGATCTCCCTGTCGTCCTGAACGACCGCGCAGCTGATTGTCGATTCGCCTCGATTCATGACGCTCGGTACCTATTATCTTAAGGCCTCCGGCGGCGCGTGATTCTTCATCAAGCTTAATATCGGTACCACGGCCGGCCATGTTGGTCGCTATCGTAACAGCCCCGTGGATACCTGCATCCGCAACGATCTCGGCTTCCATCTCATGGAACTTCGCGTTCAGCACGTTATGCTGGATGCCGCGGCGCTTAAGCATCGCGCTTATCTCCTCCGATGCCTCGATGGTTATCGTACCTACGAGGATCGGCTGACCCGTTGCATGTGCCCTCTCTATCTCATCGCAGATCGCGTTAAGCTTCTCCCTCTTTGTCTTATAAACCGCATCCTGTAAGTCGGTCCTTGCTATCGGCCTGTTGGTCGGTATCTCGATAACGTCCATTCCGTAGATATCACGGAACTCCTTCTCCTCGGTAAGGGCGGTACCGGTCATGCCGGCCTTCTTCTCGAACTTGTTAAAGAAGTTCTGGAAGGTGATCGTAGCAAGCGTTTTGCTCTCGCGTTTAACCTTGACATGCTCCTTAGCCTCGATCGCCTGATGCAGGCCGTCGGAATAGCGGCGGCCGGGCATTATACGTCCGGTGAACTCATCAACTATTAGTACCTGGTCGTCCTTAACAACGTAATCCTGGTCGCGGAACATAAGATTATGTGCACGCAGCGCAAGTATCGTATTGTTTTGTATATCAACGTTCTCGGGATCCGCAAGGTTGTCTATCTGGAAGAATCGCTCGACCTTCTCAACACCCTGTGCGGTAAGAGTCACGAATTTGTCCTTTTCGTTAACTATAAAGTCACCCGTCTCCTCGCGCTCGATGCCCATGATGGCATCCATCTTGGAAAGATCCTCCATGTCTTCGCCGCGCTTAAGCTGACGGGCCAGCATATCACATACCTCGTAAAGCTTGGTTGATTTGCCGCTCTGACCGGAAATGATAAGGGGCGTACGCGCTTCGTCGATAAGCACCGAGTCAACCTCATCGATGATCGCATAAGCAAGCTCACGAAGCACCAGCTGCTCCTTGTATATGACCATGTTGTCCCTAAGGTAATCGAATCCGAGCTCGTTATTTGTGACATAGGTTATGTCACAGGCATACGCAGCCCTTCTTTCCTCGGGTGTCATGGAATTAAGTACAACGCCTACGGTAAGTCCCAAAAACTCATGGACCTGTCCCATCCACTCGGCATCACGCTTTGCCAGATAATCATTGACTGTTACTATATGAACACCGCGTCCGGTAAGTGCGTTAAGATACGCCGGAAGCGTCGATACGAGCGTTTTACCTTCACCTGTCTTCATCTCGGCTATACGGCCCTGATGAAGGATGATGCCGCCGATGATCTGCACCCTGTAGTGTTCCATATCAAGGACACGCCTTGCAGCCTCCCTTACGACCGCAAAGGTTTCCGGAAGTATGTCATCGAGCGTGGCTCCGTCATTTAAACGTGCCTTGAACTCACGGGTCTTGTCCTTGAGCTGTTCATCGCTCAATGCCATCATCTGATCCCTCATGGCCTCAACCTTGTCCACGATAGGCATGATGAGCTTTAATTCCCTCTCGCTGTGAGTTCCGAATATCTTATCTACAATCTTCATGTTTAATGCAAACTCCAATCAAAACAGATCTTTCGGGCATAAACCCGCATACTCATCTAATATATCAGATTTTTAAGTCAAATTCAATCATTGTATATAGATGATAAGATGTCTCCCCGCTTATTTGACCATATAATCAAAAAGCGCATATCCGTCGTCTGTATGCGTGACCGTTGCCATTCCTTCGTAAGCCTTTATAAGCCTGCCCTTATCCGCAAGCTTTGCCGCCTCACCGGCAGAAAGCGAATACTGTTCCTTACCTATGCCGTGTTTATCATAGTCATCCTCATTAAGCCTGTAAACCGTAAAATACAGGCGCAGGTAAGTCCACGGATTACTGTATCCCAGGCTCTCCGCAGAACTGACTACCGTAAACGCATTGTTAACATACATATCACCGTCAGCCGCCGGTTCGCAGTAATAACCGCCTTCTCCTTCCACATACTCCATAAATCCGCCGTAATCATTGTCGATATCACAGTCGTCAAATTCACCCTCTTCAAGGTTTGTCATAAAATACCGTCCCAGTATCCCGTTAATATCGCTGTGACTGATCCTGTAATAGGTTTTTCCGTCCTTTTGCACCGGCTTTAAGGCTTTATTTATCTTTGACCATTGGAGCGCGAAATGAGCCATCGTAGCTTCAAATGGACCCTGCCTGTAATTCTGCTCAGAGAAATTGGACATAAATACGTTAAGCTCATTTTGAAGTTCACCCGTAAGCTCGACGGGTTCCCCCGAAATCTCAAGTGGCCAGTGGTTTAAGATCAGGTACATACCGGAGTCTTCAGAAAAACTGTAATCACCGCGTTCGTCAAAATAGTCGGGCATAAAACTCTTGTAAAGATTTACAGCCTCATAATCGGTCACCTGATCCGGCCCGTCCTTATATCCGAAGTTTAACAAAAGCGTCGTCATGTCGGCCGCAGAGACGGTTACCGAACCGGGTTCGTATTTTTTACCGGTTCTTTTTTTGATATAATCCCTGAGTTCCCCGGAATTGATGCCCGATTCAACTATTATCGGATATGCCTTCCATTTGCCCTTCTGATACGACCAGACCGCCGTATCCCAGACAACGGGGCCGCCGGTGCCGAAGGTATAATGTGCGATCATTATCTCATCTATATTCCTGCAAGCGGTATCCTCAAACTCAATGATCTCGCCTTCATTCGGCGATGCCGAAAAATCGTCCGTCTCAAATGAACCGGCACTCGAACACTCTATGACATAATGAGCCCCTTCCCTTCTTATCACGTCGGTCTTTCTGTCGCCGTCAAGATCGATATCCTTATACTGCGGTATGATATCGCCTATGTCGCCTTCGTAACCTGCGTATTTACCGCCTTCCACAAGTGTTATCGCATATTTTTCGGCTGCCTCCTCAATGGTAAGGTCATGAAAGATACCGTTAAACTGCGTGGCAAGTGAAGTAAAATCGGGACCGCCGTCCCACTGATTCTCATCGGGTCCTTTCCAGTAGTCGCCCGTTTCCCCTTCATCCGTGTCTGCCGCAACAGTTTCCGGTCCTTTAGGTCCTTCTTTATCGTTACCTTCCTCATCCGCATTATTAGTTTCGGATCCTTCCTGTACTGCCTCTGCCGTATCCCCGGCGGCATCAGGCGGTTCAACCTCTCCCTGTGTCCTGCTGCATCCGCACAGCATCGCAAGTACCGTAAACGACATAAGAATCACTATTCTGTTACGTATTTTTTTATTCATCTTACTTCCTTTTCCTTTTAAAATAAAAAATACCCGAAATACCTATTCCGGGCATTAACCGTCCGATCCGGCAGCAGATTATATTCTAACATATTCCCGCGTTTCGAACAATGTTATATATAAGGTTTCGGTACTTATGCAAAGTATTTATGCAAAACCGGTCAATAATGTGTTATAATATTAAGACACACCGCATTTGAACTTACGGAGGTTAACATGAACGGATCCCCCGAAGTAACAAAAGGAAAATACGGTCGCCAATTTGCGAAGAATGCAACCGGCGGTGCCTTTATATTCCGGGCTGACGACAGCCATGAGATCCTTTATGCGAATCAGAATCTGATACGCATGTTTGAGTGCGATGATTATGATGATTTCATCTCATATACCGGCGGATCGTTTTTCGGCATGATCCACACGCCGGAACCCGAGATCATGCAGCGCGAGATCGAACTGCGCATGGCTGATTCTACCGACAATTCGGGATATGTATTTTTCAACATCATAACAAAAGGCGGGATCGTACGTCGTGTAGTCAATCACTGGATCGTAATCCATGATGATGAAGACGGCGATCTTTTCTATGCCTATCTTTTCATGCACAGGCTTGAGAATCAGGGCTCCGATTACGATACCGTGACGGGACTTTTGGGCAAGCAGAAATTTACCAGATACGCGATCGACATCAACAATAAATACCACGCCGATGACAATGCGCCTTACGCCATCATCTTTGTTAACCTTGTAGGCTTCAAACTCCTTAATATCGAACGCGGAGTAGCCGAAGGCGACGAGTGTTTAAAAGCGCTCGGAAAGGCCCTCACCAAGGCGTATGATTATGCATTTGTCGCAAGGCTTTCAAGTGATCATTTCGTCGTTTTTTCCAAGTATGAGGACGTACACGAAAAGACCGAAAAGGCGATGCAGATGTTTTATGATTCTTACGGTTACAAAACAAATGTCATCTGTAAGTTCGGTATATACAGGTTTAACTTAGGGCCCGGTTTTGATGCCGAGTCAGCGATCTCATTTGCCAAGATCGCCTGTGATCATATAAAGCGCAATAAGAATGACGACATCGCCGAATACACGGGAGAGCTGGCATCAAAGCTGCATGCAACGGAATACGTAATCGAGCATATCGACGAAGCGCTTGAAAACGGATGGATAAAGGTATACTTCCAGCCTGTCATCCGGACGCTTACCGGCAGGCTGTGCAGCATGGAATCTCTGGTACGCTGGATAGATCCCGTAATAGGCTTCCTGCCCCCGGATCAGTTCATCGGCACGCTTGAGGATGAACGCTGCATACATAAGCTTGATTCTTTCGTTGTCGACAGTGTCTGCAGCTGCCTTCGCGAAAGGATGGATGCCGGAAAACCCGTAGTACCCGTATCAATCAACTTTTCGCGCCTTGATTTTATCCTGTGCGATATGTTAAATGTTGTCGAAACAGCCGTCAGCAAATACTCCATTCCCAGGGATTACCTGCATATCGAGATAACCGAGAGCATGATCGCTTCCGACGAAAACCTTATGCGCAAGGTAATAAACGATTTTGAAAAAGCAGGCTATGAGATATGGATGGATGATTTCGGGAGCGGTTATTCATCCCTCACCGTGCTTAAGGGTTATTCCTTTGATATGCTCAAGATGGATATGCGCTTTTTGTATCCCTTCACGGATAAATCAAAGAGTATCTTAAGGTCGGTAGTCACAATGGCCAAGGATATCGGTATGAAAACACTTGCCGAAGGTGTCGAGACAAAGGATCAGCTCGATTTCCTTAAGGAGATCGGATGCGGCAGGATACAGGGGTACTATTACGGAAAGCCCGAACCCGTCGAAGATGTATTTGAACATCTTAAGGAAAAGGATATACCCATTGAGACCATTGAGTGGAATGAATTCTACAATATTGCGGGTTTCAATGCGATATGCACGGATTCTCCGCTTGAGATAATCGAGGATGACGGTGAGAATTTCAAGACTCTTTTCATGAATAAAAGTTATCGTGATCAGGTCTTTGACAGGGATCATGACCTTGAAGAAATAGACAGGCTGATATATCATACCGGCACGCCGTTGTTACGCAAATACCGTGATTTTGCCGACGTTGCGGAACGTACCGGGAAGGCTGAAACCTTCTACTATACAGGCGGCGGCAGATACTACCGTCTTACTATCCAGGCGATCGCTAAGCACGAAGGACATTACATAATCAAAGGGACTATCAGCAACATATCCTCGGACACACGCTCAAATGAGCGCAAACGGCTCGATTCCATGTTAAAGGAGATGAACCTCTTGTTTGAAAGCGTGCAGGAAGTCAACCTCTCTAAAAATACCATCATTCCTCTGTTGGGACGATATATGTATATAAACCATGACATCGAGGAATATAACGATCTTCAGAGGAGCATTAAGTTCTTTTCAAATATGGTCGTATTGCCCGAGGAAAGGGAAAGATGTGCCGCTTTCCTCAAGTCAGCCGACCTTGCCGAACGTGTCGAAAGTACGGGCACGGGATATATAGCCGATGTTTTCCACTTAAAGCAGGAAGACGGAAATTACCGCCGGTGCGAGACCTACATAATGATGATCCCGGGCACCGACGGCAATGAATTTTTATTCTGTGTGAAGCCCTGTATTGAGCCTTCTTCTTAATATAAAGTGCAGCTCGGATGAAAATTCACTCTCATCCAGAACAAGCTGCAGCTTGTCCATAAGCGGTGTGAATTTTTCGGCGAAAAGGTCCGCGAATTCCTCATTTCCGTTCTTTCGCATCGACACACTGATGAACCTGTACAGATCATTTATATCCGAGCCAAAACGCCATTCGTAGGCAACTTCAAAGCCTATGGCCTCAGCCATCACCCTTACCGATTCATTGGTGAACAGGTGCGTGTGCGTACCGCCCATATGCCTGTTATAACAGTCCTGAAATGCCGCTTCGAAACAGCAGTTAAACGAAAACATCGGGACCGATGCATACAGGTATTTTATATTCTTATTATCCCTGATCGCATCAAGGTTCTCACGAAGATGTATAAGGTGCTCAAGCACGCCGATGGCCGATATCACGTTGGCATCCGTGTTTTTGATATAGTCGATAGAATCGGTAAGGCCCACATGCTTAAGGTAATTCCCCTTACCGTCTCCTATCATTGCATTTCCGTGTTCAACCTCGGTAGCAGAAACCTCGATCCCGTTTGACTCTGCCCCGAAGCTGTGCATGGCCGCAACGAAATATCCGCAGCCCGCGCCGATATCAAGGTCCTTAATTCCGTCTTTACTGATACCGTCCTTTTCAAGGCAGTCGATAAGGAACTGCGCCTTTGGAACATAGATCATGTTCATGCGGCGGTCGTAGTTTTCCTTATCCTTCATGGAGTAATTCTTCGAATAATCATCCTCCACATAAACCTTTGAGGCAAAGTCATCCGTATCCTCGTTTGCGGAATTAAGATGACCACACTTATCGCACACGATGTAATCAATATTGTGGGAATGAACGATACTGCCGGCTTCCTTAAGCGGCGTCCCGCAGATCTTACAGCACTCCCGCTTTGGCTGCGCATTGATGATATCAGCCATGCCGTCGGCCATCTTAAGCATCCCGTCGTTATTGTTAAAAAAGTTCTGTTTAAGCGAATTAAGGTCTCCGAAGGATTTACCGAATTTCTTCTCAGACATTTGATTCTCCTTATAAGAACAGGTCCGCACCGGTTGATGCGGACCTTAAGTTTAATATTCCTTAGCTTCTTCCTCGCCGTTCATCACTGCAAGGCCGCCCTGCGCGAGCGCTAACAGCTCATCTTCTCCCGGGTAAACCGTAAACGGCGCTATCCATTCGGCGCGCTTCTTAAGGCCTTCCACAACATATTTATCATAAGCAATACCGCCGGTCACGATTATCTGGTCAACCTTGCCCTCAAGGACTGTCGCCATTGCACCTATGTTCTTGGCAATCTGCTGAATGAATGCTTCCCTTACCTCTGCTGCCTTCGCATCGCCATCCTCAACCATCTTGTCCACATCACGCATGTCATTTGTGCCGCAATAAGCGTTGAAACCGCCGTTTCCGACAAGCTTCTTATAAACTTCAGCCTCGGTGTACTTACCCGAAAAACACATCTTAACCAACGATCCTACCGGAACAGCTCCTGCCCTTTCGGGTGAAAATGCGCCGTCGCCGTCCAGTGCGTTGAAGATGTCAACCACCTTACCCTTCTTGTGCGGGCCTACCGATACTCCGCCTCCCATATGAACAACAACAAGGTTAAGTTCATTATATGGCTTACCGATCTCTTTTGCATATCTCTTGGCAACCGCCTTTTGATTAAGCGCATGGAAGATTGAAACCCTGGGAAGCTCGGGAACTCCGGAATACCTCGATGTCGGTTCCAGTTCATCAACAACAACGGGGTCAACGATAAATGAAGGAACCCCTATAGAATCACCTATCTCGCGGGCAAGTATTCCGCCAAGGTTTGATGCATGCTGACCCGAAACGCCCACCTTAAGATCCTCGATAAGGGCATCGGTCGTTTTATATGTACCGCCGGGAATGGGCTTAAGCATTCCGCCGCGGCCTACGATAAAATCAAGTGAATTGATATCAAAATTTTTCTCCTTAAGGAAGTTAGTGATTATGTCCTTACGGAAATCCTTCTGTGCAACAATTGAATCAAATTTTGCTATCTCCTCGGTCGAATGACGCAGGGTCTCATCGAACAGTAACGTTTCGTCATCGAAAACGCCGATCTTTGTTGATGTCGAACCGGGGTTGATTATAAGACTCTTCTTTCCCATTTGCTTTTCCTTTCTTATCTACTCCGTTCATCGCCATACTATCATGGCCGATCCGTTGCAGTACCGGTTCACATCTCGAATCCATTCTCGTTGTTCACCTCATTTCTCCATCCAGTCGAAATGTACTGCTGCCTCTCGTCCATGATGTATGTCGGTTCACTCATATGATTAGTTTTTCTTGGATAATTCCTCAGCTACGATTGCTGCCAAAGCAATTGAATTTACCTTCGTCTCGAATGAATCCGAACGTGAGGTGAGCACTACGGGTGCCTTCGTTCCGGTAAGTATACATCCGTTGTTTACGTTAGGTACCATGTGAACGATGGCCTTGTATGTAAGGTTGCCTGCATGGATGTCGGGGAACAAGAGGATGTCGGCATCGCCTGCAACCTTGCGGTCCGTTGCGCCCTTCTCCTCGGCTGCTTCCTTATACAGCGCGATATCGAATGAAAGGGGGCCGTCAACTATGCAGTCCTTGATCTCGCCTTCTGCATTAAGCCTCGTAAGCTCGGCTGCCTCAACGGTGCAGGGCATCTTCTCG
>JAFZOS010000015.1 GCA_017550535.1 Lachnospiraceae bacterium | reverse complement strand
GATGTGGCTTAAGGAATTAAAGGGCATAGGCGATACGGCAACAAACCTTAAGGAAGCAGCCGACGGCGAGAATTACGAAAGGACCGATATGTATGAAGGCTTTGCAAAGACTGCCGAGGAGGAAGGTTTTCCAGAGCTTGCCGAAAAGTTCAGGGGTGTAGCCGCCATCGAGAAGCATCATGAAGAAAGATACCGTGCTCTTTTAAAGAACGTCGAAACAAAGCAGGTATTTGAAAAGAGTGAAGTTAAGGTATGGGAGTGCCGTAACTGCGGACATATAGTAGTCGGTACCAAGGCACCGGATGTATGCCCGGTATGTAATCATCCGCAGGCATATTTTGAAGTTTCGGTAGAGAATTATTAAGCTTATATCCGGGGAAGCATGTATTTATCAGGGAGAAGATAAATGAACGAAAACATCGTAAAGAGAAACGAACTACTTGCGCAGAAAGTCATAAAGGGTTTGGAGTCAAGGAACATGAGCGGTTACTATGCTGCCGATAAGGAGCAGGCTCTTAAAAAGGCTCTCGAACTGATACCCGAGGGAAGCTCCGTTACCATGGGCGGCTGCATGAGCGCTCATGAGATAGGCCTGGTTGATGCCGTTAAAGGCGGTAACTACAATTTTATCGACAGGTACACGGAAAGTGATAAGCGTGCGGCGGAGCTTAAAGCATATGATGCGGATGTGTATCTTGCGAGTGCGAATGCGATAACCGAGGATGGGGTAATGGTTAATATCGACGGTAATTCAAACCGTGTATCCGCCATGGCCTATGGGCCGAAAAAGGTCTTGTTCATCGTTGGAATGAATAAGGTATGCGATGACGTGGACGGGGCCATAAAGCGCGCAAGGAGCGTGGCCGCCCCTATAAATGCGCAGCGTTTCGATATCGAAACTCCGTGCTCCAAAACGGGATCGTGCTTTAACTGTAAATCCCCCGATACCATTTGCTGTCAGTTTCTGATAACCCGCTTTTCAAAGCATAAAGACAGGATTCACGTAATACTGGTAAATGATGATCTTGGCTTTTAAACGGTGACCCTTCAAATGAGTTTACATAACATGGATAGACCCGATGGGATCACGACAAACGATCCCGTATCCGAAAACAAAGGACATTTTCTCACACCTTACCTTTCGCCTGCCGGCGCTTTGGCGATCTCTGTAGGCAGCGCGATAGGCTGGGGTTCTTTTGTCTTCACGGGTAATTCATATCTGTTAAAAGCCGGTCCGGCGGGAAGCATTATCGGGATGCTTATCGGCGCTGTTATAATGCTGATGATCGGAAGGAATTACGCTTATATGATGGAGCGTTATCCGGATGCGGGCGGAGTATATACATTTGTAAGGGAAGTTTTCGGTTATGACAGGGCATTCCTGGTCGCATGGTTTTTATTCCTGACATATATATCGGTATTTTGGGCAAACGCAACTTCGCTTCCGTTGTTCGCCAGGAATATCCTGGGTGATATATTTAAGTTCGGGCCCTGTTATACAGTTGCGGGCTATGAAGTATATCTTGGCGAAGCACTGTTATCCATTGCGTTTGTAGTCATTATCAGTTTGATATGCATGAATACCAACAGGATAACACAGGTTCTGGCAATAGTAATGGCCGCCGTGTTTACGCTTGGGATCATTGTATGCACATTGACGGCGGTTTTTAAACGAGATCCTTCAGTATATCCCATAACACCGGCCTTTCTTGAGGGGAAGAGCATAGCTTCGCAGCTTATGAGCATAGCGTGCATGGCTCCGTGGGCATATGTCGGGTTTGAGAATATTTCACATTCTGCAGCCGAATTTAAGTTTCCGGTTAAAAAGTCATTTAAGATAATGGTATGGTCGGTGCTCATCACCACGGTATTGTACATATCGGTCGTTGTCCTTTCGGTGACCGCATTTCCGGGTACTTACGACGGCTGGTTCCCATACATAGGCGATCTTGATAGCATAAGCGGGCTGGACAGATATCCGACTTTCCATGCCGTGGGTGTTTACATGGGTGCTGCAGGCATAAAGATTTTAATGGCTGCATTGTTCGCTCTTATAATATCAAGCCTTATAGGCATGATCATCGCGCTCGGAAGGTTACTGTATGTGCTTGCATGCGACGGTATAGTGCCGGGGACGCTTGGGACTCTTAACGACAAGGGCATCCCCGCAAGGGCGATACTTACGATAACGCTTATCTCGGTATTCATTCCGTTCGTAGGAAGGACAGCGATAGGATGGATAGTTGATGTAACGACCATAGGTACCATTCTGGTATATGTTTTCATTTCAGCGGCAGTGTTAAAGACTGCCAGGTCAAGGGGCGACAGGATCGAGGAGATCACAGGCATATTGAGTATCGCCGTTATGCTGATCCTTGCGGTTGCGATCCAGCTGCCCAATATCATGGTCGATTCATCCATGGCCAAGGAATCATATTTCCTGTTTACGCTGTGGGGCGTTGCCGGTTTTATTTTCTTCAGGGGTGTGGTAAATAAAGACAGTACAAGGAGGTTCGGCAATTCCATCATCGTATGGATCGGAATGCTGGCACTGGTGCTTTTTACTGCTCTTGTATGGATGGGAGAATCAACAAGGAGCGCTGCAAATGACGCCATAGTCGAAGTGCGGGCTTATTATGCGGGCGAGGCGGCTGACGATATATATGAACTGAGTGAAGAGGATTTCATAAAAAGCGAGCTCAGTGTCATGAATAACGCTTCCGCGCGTAACAGCCTTGTTGTACTGGGCCTGTTTGTTCTTTCGACGATAACTATACTCAGTAACTACAGGACAATGCGAAGGCGTGAGAAGGAAAACGAGGAAGCGCTCGGCGCAGCGCAGGATATGGCATATAGCGATCAGCTGACCGGTGTTAAGAGCAAGCACGCTTATGCCGAAATGGAAGCCCGGATGAATACGCGCATAAGGGAGAACGAGGTTGTTGATTTTGCGGTGCTTGTATGCGATGTGAACGGACTTAAGAAGATAAACGATACATTGGGCCATAAGGCCGGTGATGAGCATATAAAGGAAGCGAGCAGGATGATATGCCGGCTGTTCAAACACAGTCCCGTATACAGGATAGGCGGTGACGAATTCGTAGTGTTCATGGAAGGTGAGGATTATGAAGACAGGCAGCACCTTATGAGCGTGCTTGATGAAACGGCAGATGCAAACAACTTATCGGGCGGGGTGGTGATCGCTTCGGGGATATCCGATTTTGCAGGGGATATTGATACGAGCGTGCACCAGGTATTTGAAAGGGCTGATTCTTTAATGTATATCAGGAAAAAAGAACTTAAAAGGAAAGGAATGCAATGAGCTGGATAAGACAGGCGGAAATAAAAGATATTGACCGGATACTTGAACTCCTTGTTCAGGTTGATATGGTTCATCACACAGGCAGGCCGGATCTGTTTAAAGGACCTGCGACCAAATATACAAAGGAAGAACTTGAAGGCATACTGACTGATCCCGATACACCGGTCTTTGTATGCGTTGATGAGAAAGATGTCCCGATGGGACATGCATTCTGTATATTTAAAAAGTTTGAAGATGACAATGTTATGACAGACGTACTTACTTTGTACATTGATGATATATGCGTAGACGAAGAAGCACGCGGGCGGCATGTCGGCAAGGCATTATACGAATATGTGACCGACTATGCCAAGGACTGCGGATGTTACAATATTACGCTGAACGTATGGACATGCAATCCTGTTGCACTTAAGTTCTATCAATCGCTGGGACTTGTGCCGCAGAAGATATGCATGGAAAAAATCTTATAGGAGGAACCGATATGATCTGTCCTAAATGTAACAGGAACTATGCTGAAGGAGCTGTTTTCTGCGGCAACTGCGGAACGAAGCTCGACGGAAGCGGAAAGCAGGGTAAAAAGTGGGTGCTGCCGGTAATAGCCGCTGTTCTCTCAATAGCTATAATAGCCGCGGCGGCCGTACTTGTTGTTGTAGCATTAAAGGTGCGCGATGATAACAGGCCGAGCGCCGGCATTAAAAATTCTTCCGAGGATAATAAGGATAAGGAGCAGGGTGAGGAAACAAACGTTGAAAATGAGGAAACAGCTGCTTCGTCTGATACACAACTGGGTGAAGTGGATACTCTTGAGCGTAAGGGTATCATATCGGGAAATCCCGAGGATTACTATGATGCTTCTATAGTTCCGTCGGTTGAAGAATACAGTGTAAGTTCTGACCTTTCGGACATCTTCAACAAAAGGGACATTGAATACATGAGTGATGAGGCAAAGCAGAAGCTTGCGAAGGATCTGTTTGTTGTATGCGATGGCGGGTACGATGAATTTTTTGAAGTGTATGAGGGCAACCGGTACAATATGACCCCCAATTTTGTCACGGTCGATTCCATGATGCATACCTATCACCTGTATTTCGCACATCTTCTAAAGAAGATCGAAAAGGGAAAACTGTATGATGATGTTTGCGAGATAACGACTTCGATGCTTGATAATTCACTTGATCAGTACAATAAACTCAAAGGCAGCGAATGGGAGGAAGCATCACTTCGTAATGTTGCATTCTTCACTGTAGCCGGTAAACTTTTGGGCCTTGATGTTAATGTGATAAGTGAAGTTAAGGATGTTGTTAATGCGGAGCTTAATAATGTTTCCGCAGAAAACATAGATACTTCACCGCTGTTTGGAATGGATGAAGATTATTCACAGTATAAACCCAGGGGATACTACGAAGGGGACGAAACTTTAGAGAAGTATTTCAAAGGCATGATGTGGTACGGCAGGCGCAGCTTTGCACAACAGAAAGAAGATCATATGCGAAGTGCCCTTCTTATGGTCAAGGCCATGGATGACGATGTTTTTGAAAAATGGGAAGGAATATATACGGTAACGTCATTCTTCGCGGGAGTCAGTGATGACTGTACATATTATGAGTTTGAACCTGTTATTAAAGCGGCATACGGTGATTTGGATGATGTGAGCGAACTCATAGGAAATGATTCTGCTTTTAACGCGTATTACGAGTATACAAAGAAGATGGAACCGCCAAAGATCAATTCGATCCCTGTAGAGGAGACTGAGGAAAACGTGATCACTTCCTTCAGGTTTATGGGACAGCGTTTCTCGATCGATGCATGTATATTCCAAAATCTGATATTCAGGAGTGTCGAGGAAAACAGTGCGGGAAACAGGCGGTACCTGCCGGATGCACTTGATATCCCTGCGGCACTCGGCTCCGAAACAGCCTATGGTATCCTTAAAGAGCAGGGAGATACCGGATACAAGAAATACGATGAAAAGCTCGAAGATATGCGAAAAGTAATGGATCCCGCAAACAGTCCGGAGCTGTGGGAAGCAAGCCTGTATTCACAGTGGCTGTATACCCTTAAACCGATCCTTTTGGAAAAGGGCAAGGGCTATCCGACCTTTATGCAGTCAAAGAACTGGAGCATAAGGTCGATAGAAGGATTCCTGGGGAGCTATACGGAACTTAAGCATGATACCATCCTTTACTCAAAACAGGTAATGGCCGAGATGGGTGACGGCGGCTGGGACGAGGTATATGACGACAGGGGATATGTTGAGCCGGAACCCGCTGTATTTGCAAGGCTTGCAGTACTTGCAATGAGTACAAGGGACGGACTTAAAGGTTACGGGATGCTGGATAAGGATGATGAGGAAAACCTTGACCGTATATTTGAACTGTCAACAAAGCTTGCGGCTATAGCGGATAAGGAGCTTTCGGGCGGTCAGATAACAGAGGATGAATATGAACTCATAAGGGATATAGGCGGTGATCTTGATCACCTTTGGATAGATGCGACAAAGGAGAACGATGAAGAATACCTGACAACGTATGAGCATCCATGTCCGATAGTAGCGGATATCGCTACCGATCCGAACGGAGCCATACTTGAGGTCGGTACCGGCGGAGCCGATCTGG
>JAFZOS010000014.1 GCA_017550535.1 Lachnospiraceae bacterium | reverse complement strand
GTCCTCTGCTCTACCAACTGAGCTATCTGGGCGAAATACTTATGCCTTCTCGTTGCCACTGAATCTCATCACTGCAACACTCGCAAAAGATATTGTATCAGCAAACCTCCTATAATGCAAGAACTATTTTTCATAAATTGTTCTTAATCTCATACAAGGCTTCAGCTGCCTTCAACCACCTTAAGGAGCATCGCGCTGGTCCTGCCCATGTGCACATGCAGCTTGGCTCCGTCGGTCACGTATTCCCACGAATCGGTGGAAAAGCCGTCACAGTCAGTGTACATCAGCGTTCTTAGCCTTACATCCCTGGGACAGCCCAGCTCATAGCTTATCTTCATCTCGACATCCTTATCGTGATCATTGTTATTGACGATGATGATGAAGCGCTCCTTTCGCGTGAAGCGGCCGTATGCGATAACGTTATAATCCTTATGTATCCTGCGGACAGAGCCGTTTTTAAGCGCGGGATTCTCCCTCCTTATCCTTATCATGGCACGATGGAAGTCAACCATCTCCCAGTCCTCGCGCCCCCAAGGGAAAGTACGCCTGTTATCGGGATCGGTAAAACCGCATAACCCGGCCTCATCCCCGTAATATATCGTAGGCGCTCCGGGCCAGGTCATCTGTATGAGCACAGCCTCGCGCATGACAGCCTTGTTTATACCCCGGTTTGCAGCTTCCGGACCCTTATCGGCTACCCTGCCCACCACCCTGTTGGTGCGGGTTAAGAATCGCGAATGGTCGTGGTTACTCAACTCATTCATCGCGACCGCCTGGGAAGGACCCGACATCCTGGCACTGTTGTATTTCATCATATCAAAGAATGCGTCAGCGTTTCCTAGCATATCTCCGCGGAAGTCATCAGAATGCTTCTGCATTCCTGTTAAGAACCAGGTCACGGGCTCCATGAAGGCATCGTAGTTCATTACGGAATCCCATTCATCGCCTTTAAGCCATGACGAAGGATCGCCGTAATGCTCAGCCAAAATGATCGCATTGGGATTTGCCTGCTTTACCGCACGCCTGAAATCCTTCCAGAACTGATGGTTAAACTCCGGAGAATGCCCAAGATCCGCAGCCACATCAAGCCTCCAGCCGTCTGCGTTATACGGCGGTGAAACCCACTTGCGTCCTATATACAATATATAATCATACAGCCTGCGTGAACCCTCGTAATTAAGCTTGGGAAGAGTATCATGCCCCCACCATCCGTCATACGAGCCGTTGTAAGGCCATGAATTCTCATCATGAAACTTAAAGTACCCGCGATAAGGGCTGTCCTGCGATACATAAGCACCCTTTTCGTATCCCGGCGCGCTTTCGTATATCCGCTCCCTGTCAAGCCATTTGTTGAACGAGCCGCAGTGATTGAACACGCCGTCAAGAATGACCTTTATGTTGCGCCTGTGGCACTCCGCAACAAGGAGAGCGAACAGCTCATTTGAGGCATCCAGGTTCTCGCGGCTTGTGACTCTGCTTATATATCTTGAAGCATTCTTGTTATCGTGATCGTGTTCCTCAAGCACACTCCCCTCATCCCTTACTATCCGTCCGAAATGCGGGTCGATGTGGTCATAATCCTGAATATCGTACTTATGGTTTGAAGGCGACACGAACAGAGGATTGAAATAAATCGCATCGATCCCGAGCCCCGCCAGATAATCAAGCTTATCTATGACTCCCTTAAGGTCGCCGCCGTAGAACTCCCGCACGCCCATCGCTGCCGGGTATTTGTACCAGTCCTCGACGCGCACCGTATGGTCGCCTATGTAGTTATATTCATGGGAAAGGACATCGTTTGAACGGTCCCCGTTGAAGAACCGGTCAACGTATATCTGATACATGACCGCGCCCTTGGCCCAGTCGGGAGTTTTAAAGCCCGGTTTTATCGTGAAATAATAGGCCTCCTCGGCACGGTTCACGCAGCCGCGAAGGTCATAGCGGCATATCTGATTACCGCATACTATCTCAAAATAGTACCTTATCGGGTCATTATCCAGCTGGTATGTGTAGTGGTAATAGTCGAAATTGCCCTCGGATTCGTACTTCTCGCACAGGTACTTAACCCCGTTGCAGACAAGGAATACATGATCGACGTTGCTTTTGTAGGTCCTGAAGCGAAGGTCCACCTTCCCGTAAGGGTTGGGCTCCGCAGGATAAACGTAATCCGATGTATAGTCGGCAAACAGCGCCTTCTTGTTAAGTACCGGCTTAAGAGTCGATAAATACAGATTCTTGTTAAGGTCCGGTCCAAAGTGACTGTAGTCCATTTGAAATGACTCCTTATAATTCTCCGCTCCCAAACACTATACCACATTATAATGTTTTTTTCATCTACAAATATACAAGATGTAGATGCCGGCTATGGTAAAGAAAAAAGACAGCCTCACGAATGCTGTCTTTTTTGGAGAAGGTATTTCTTTTATGGGTATAGCTTTTATACTATACAATGTATTGGGGGGTTACAAGTGTATATTAGCACCGCCCCTGTAAATTATCCATACTTACATTTCACAAATATTACAAATCCGGGTATGTGTTTTTGTGTAATATATCTAAAAAATCGTTCGTTTTAATCGTTTTTGTCACATCATACAGTATTCCGTCACGCGAAGAGTGCCTCGAATTCTTCCCTTGTCAGCTTCTCCTTCTCAAGGAGCAGCTCCGCGGACTTATGGAGTATATCGATGTGATCCTTTATCATCTTTTCTGCCTTTTCGTAGCACTCGGTGATGATACGCTTCACTTCCTCATCTATCTTTCCGGCCACTTCCTCGCTGTAGCCCCTGGTGCTGTGAGCAAGGTCGCGTCCGATGAATACCTCATCATCATCGTTATCATAGCTTATGATACCGATCTTATCGGACATGCCGTACTTCATCACCATGCTCTTTGCAACCTTGGTGGCCTGTTTTATATCCTGCGAAGCGCCGGTCGTGATGTCGTCGAATATGAGTGATTCTGCCACGCGGCCTCCCAAGGATACCACGATATCCTGAAGCATGCGGCCCTTGGTATTGAACATTTCATCCCGCTCGGGAAGCGGCATCGTGTAGCCTGCTGCGCCCATGCCAGTGGGGATTATCGAAACGGAATATACAGGTCCAACATCCGGTAGCAGATGGAACAGGATCGCATGACCGGACTCGTGGTATGCCGTTATCCTGCGTTCCTTCTCGCTTACGACTTTTGACCTCTTCTCGGCGCCGATACCCACCTTAACGAACGATGCCTTCACATCCTCCTGAGTGATGTACTTGCGCCCCTGCTTGGCCGTAAGGATCGCGGCCTCGTTCATTAAGCTTTCAAGGTCGGCTCCGGTAAAGCCTGCCGTGGTCCTTGCGATCTGCTCAAGGTCGACATCCTCGGCAAGCGGTTTGTTCTTGGAATGTACCTTAAGTATATCCTCCCTGCCCTGTACATCGGGAGAACCCACGCCTATACGCCTGTCAAAGCGTCCCGGGCGCAGGATCGCGGGATCGAGTATATCGATACGGTTGGTGGCTGCGAGTACTATGATGCCCTCGTTAACACCGAAACCGTCCATTTCAACGAGCAGCTGGTTAAGGGTCTGCTCCCTTTCGTCGTGACCGCCGCCCATACCGGTACCGCGGCGCCTTGCGACTGCGTCGATCTCATCTATGAACACTATGGCCGGTGCATTCTTTTTAGCATCCTCAAACAGATCCCTTACACGCGATGCTCCGACACCGACGAACATCTCAACGAAATCCGAGCCGGATATCGAGAAGAACGGAACGCCCGCCTCACCCGCTATCGCCTTGGCAAGCAGTGTTTTACCCGTTCCGGGAGGGCCCGTAAGGATCACGCCCTTGGGGATCCTTGCGCCGACTTCGTTGTATTTTGCGGGATTTTTAAGGAAATCGACGATCTCCTCGAGATCCTCCTTCTCCTCCTTAAGGCCCGCAACGTCATCAAAGGTTATCTTGTTATCGCCTGCGGCCAGCTTTGCGCGATTCTTCCCGAAGTTCATCATGTATCCGCCGCCCGTTGCCGCGCCCTGCGAATTCATGTACATGAACAGGAATATGAGCACCGCTACGACCACAAGGCTCGGGAGCATGTAAGCCACGAACCAGTTGTCGCGCTTAACATCACTAAGCGTATACGACGGGAACTTATCCCTAAGCTCCTTTTCGACCTCGTTAACATCGGAAGCGTACATCTGCTTGTATGTGCCGTTCCTTAAGGTTATCTGGACAATACCCGTCGGGACCTCCGAGTTCTGCGCTATGCTTATGGCCGCTATATCGTTGCCTTCAAGATATGCTTCGAATTCCGAATGCGATATATAATCAGCCTTCTGGGTAAGCGTTCCCTTCCATATCATATACAGTATGATCGCCATAATGAACAGAAGAACGTAAAAGCTTATCCCCCTTGTTCTCTTTTCCAACTTTAAACCTCCTCAACCACCCCTATATAGGGCAGGTTCCTGTATTTCTCGGCATAATCGAGTCCGTAGCCGACCACGAACTTATCGGGTATCACATAACCTGTGTAGTCCACCTTTACATCATCAACGACCCTGCGGTCGGGTTTGTCAAGCATGGTCGCAAGCTTTACGCTCGCAGGCTTCCTGTCCTTTAATACCTTAAGAAGGTAGCTCAGTGTCCTTCCGGTATCGATTATATCCTCAACAACTATCACATGCTTCCCTTCAAGAGGCTTGTCAAGATCCTTGTTTATCCTTACTATGCCCGAGGATACCGATGAATCACCGTAGCTTGAAACCGACATGAAATCAATGGAAACCGGGACCGTGATCCGCTTGGCCAGTTCGCACATGAAAAACGTTCCGCCCTTAAGCACACAGACAAGGTGTACCGCCTTACCCGCGTAGTCACGGCTTATCTCCTCGCCCATCTCGCGTATCCTCTTGTCAAGTTCTTCCTCGGAAAACAAAACGCTTATCTTATCGTCCATCGTCCTCTCCTTTGAACACTATCTTCATTACCTTTTTTGTATCACGGGTTATTTTATACCGGCTGCTTATGCGCATGCCCGGGATCCACATAACATGTGATCCGTCCGCCAGCAGGATAAGTTCATCCCTCTTAAGCGCAGGCACCTTTTCGTCTATAAGATAACCCTTGAGTTTTTTATCATGGCCCTGATCGTCTATCTCAAGATGATCGCCCGCCCTGCGGTTCCTCACAAAAACGCCGTCAACTATTTTATCACAATCAAGCCATTTAGTATATAGCCCGTCCGGAATAATATCATCCTTATCATAGGGTTCTATACTTACATCAAACACTCCGACGCCCGGGATCACCGTCTCACCGTTTAACTTAAGCTCTACGTACAGCTCTCCTTCCCTGGGGGAAACATTATCCTTCTTACCTATCAGGATATGTTCCCCTTCACGCCTTGCGGCTATCCCTTTGGGAAGAATCACACTCCGTCCGCTCTGTCCCTCAGCCAGTCCCAGTACATCGTTTACATGCAGTGCCTCAAGGTCCTTATGCGATGAATAGATGTCGGATAATACCGAACGTACCACATATCTGCCGATAACAGACGGTTCCTTTTTTATGATATTAATATCAATATCGTATATCTGTCCTTCTTCCTTCGCATCACGCAGCGATACGGCTTTATCCCTTACCCTTCCTGCTGCCTGCCTTATATAATCATCGGCCTCACGGACTTCCTCGGATGCCGCCGCTATATGCCTTACCGCGCCGCTTACGATGTGTTCAAGCTCCGGTACAACAAGCCCCCGTATGCCGTTCCTTGAATAACCCGTGTCTTCATTGGTGGAATCGATACGGTAATCCTGGCCCACATCCGCAAGGTAAGCCTCTATCTCATCCCTTGTTACATTAAGGAGCGGTCTTATAATATTGCCGCGCTTTGGAGACATCGCACCAATGCCCTTAAGCCCGCTGCCCCTTATCATGTTAAACAACACGGTCTCGGCCTGATCGCCCATGTGGTGGGCTACAGCGATCACATCCGCGCCGCGTGACTTAAGCTCCTTTTCAAACGCATCATATCTTATATGCCGTCCGGCTTCCTCCACGGTCATCTTAAGCTCGGATGCACGTTTCGGAACATCTTCCTCGTAAACGGTTACCGGAACCTGAAGCCTTTTGCACAGGGCTTTAACGAATTCCATGTCGGCGCGTGATTCTTCGCCCCTTATCCCGTGCTCCATATGAACCGCATAAAGCTTAAGCCCCAAAACCTGTTTCAGTTCATTCAAAACAAGCAGCAGGCATACGGAATCGGCGCCGCCCGAAACACCCGCGACAACGCCTGTCCCTTTCTTTAAGAGTCCCTTATCAAGGCAGTATTTATAAACCTTTTGTGTGAGTGGGTTCATATCTGATTAAAGAAAGCACAGAACCATGTCTGTGCTCTACTTTTCCTCCGCCTGAAATACTATCTCATCCTGATATACCAGGCCCAGCTTGTCCTTTGCCACTTCCTCGACATAGGCAGCCGTTTTGGTATATTTCTCATATTCAACAAGTTCCTCGGCCCGGTCATTTTCCGCTTCGATCTGCTTCTGCAGGCTTTGCTCCTTTTCCAAATAAGCATCCCGCTTCTTACTTAAAGAGGCCATGCTGATACTCATAACTATGAACAGCATTACCACTACCACAGATACCAGGATCATTCCCAGCCTGTTCTGACGGCGTTTTTTAAACGCCACCTTCCTACGCGCCATACTTCATACCCCTTAACATCCCCAAAAGCCTTACGGCTATTATTATGTAAACACAAAATCAGCCGCAAGTCAAGAGTTCAGAGGTATTTAAACATATCGGCCGCTTCTTCCTTCCTGACGGTTTCCTTAACCGACAGCACTTCAACCTTGACCGGCTTTGTGCCGAACTGGATCTCCAGTATGTCGCCTTCCTTAACATCGGCAGAAGCCTTGGCGGGACGACCGTTTATCGTCACCCTTCCCGCATCGCAGGCCTCATTGGCCACGGTGCGGCGCTTTATTATCCTTGAAACCTTAAGATATTTATCAAGTCGCATTTGATCCTCACTTATCCCTCGCATTGCCGCGAAAAAAAACGGGAACAGAAGACGATGGTCATCTGTTCCCGATATCTAGTGGCAAAACCCTGATTACTTACCGTTAACGGTATCCTTTAAAGCTTTGCCTGCCTTAAACTTGGGAGCCTTTGAAGCAGCGATCTTCATAACAGCGCCTGACTGAGGATTCCTACCCTCACGTGCAGCCCTCTTAGCTACCTCAAAAGTACCAAAGCCAACTAACTGAACCTTTCCACCCTTCTTTAACTCAGCTGTTACTACATCTGTGAAAGCCTTAACTGCAGCTTCAGCATCCTTCTTTGATAATTTAGCCTTCTTAGCCATAGCATCAACTAATTCTGTTTTGTTCATTCCTAACTCCTCCTATATATTCTGAGTTTTGTGATAGCGTCCTTGAAAACGCCTACACCTATATATAAACGTTTTACAGGGCTTTGTCAAGGAAAAATGGCCTAATATTTAATAAACAACGTGCGATACCATTTGAGTGAATCGATGTATGCATCGTATACCGCATTAGCATCCATTTCACGCAATAACATAACACGGTCTATCTCAGTCCAGTTCGCACTTTCATACTGCAGGATGAAGTTATAAACATCCGCATAAGGGCCTTCCCTGTCTATAAGAGCGCGGGAAATGTTCTTTGAAACCTTGAGCATTTCGAGCGATTCCGCCATTGTCTTTCCAAGGATAACATCGAGTACCGAGAACAGGCCCATCATGAACAGTTCCTGACTCTGCCCCGCCTGCTCGAATACGGGTGCCAGGTTTTCGGCATATTTTGCACGCAGCAGTGATACCCTTGCAACCTCACTGGGCTTATCATCGCAAAGCTGCTTGGTAACAGCCGTTGTTATCCACTTTTTAAGCTCACGCTGTCCGAGCATTGCAGCCGCATGACGGATTGAAGTGATCTCGGAATTGATCGCCATGTGGTTTACCATCTCAAGCAGGGATATAACAAGGGCCGTATCCCTTCCGATGATATCAGCGGCCTTCGTTAAGTCAAAATCATTTGAATTGACCGTATTAAGGAGTTCAATGTAATTGATCTTGACAGGAGCTACGTCGGTACTTCCCTTTGTGATAGGAACGCGGTAGAACTCGCCCTCGTAGAACTGATAGCCGCCCTGTTCCTTTAAGGTATCGAACGCTTCCTGATTCTCGATATTTCCGGCTATGAGCTTGATATCCGGATAAACCTTGGTGAAATATATCTTGGCCTTGTCAATGACTATCTTCTTATGATCAAGAAAGATGTAGTCCATCAGGCTTAATATGCTCCTGTAAGGCTCAAAATCAGGTACTGCCAGCTTACGTATCGCAAACCTGTAACCCATTGCCTTAAGCTCCCTTATCCGGTTAACATACATATCCTCCGGCTTAACATTCCTGTCGATAAGGATAACGATGCGGTTATGCGGCGCATCACACTGCTCATCGATAGCTGAAAACAGTGAAACGTTAGTCACCGGAACAAAGATATCGCTGTCCGCTGTAAGGCTTTCAATGCCGATCGAATTGATGACTTCCAGGCCCGTAATATGTCCCGCGCCATCGTTAAGACCTGTCCCCAAAAAGATAGGGTTCATAAGATAGTTGGCCTTCTGCGTGAACAGAGAATAAGCCTTTACGGTCATATTCTCATCAAATAAAGGAATAAGAGTAGCTAACATCGTCGTTTCCTTCCCTTTCGTTTATTATGGTTATAGGAACAGTTACATTTTACTATAAAAACAATTGATAAACAACAAGGAACGCAGTTATTTTACAAAACGCAGCTTCCCCCTGCTCTCCCAGCGTATCTTCCTTGCTTCGTAAGGGGGTTCGCCGTCAAGATGCACCTGCTGCGGTTTCATCGTAACAAGGTACATGGAGCTGCATCGGTGAGTGGTTATCTTGCGGAACAACAGGTGCTTTTTTGAATACACCATAGCGACCGCAAGCAGGAGTTTAAGCTTTGGCATGTCGCGTACAAGGCATACATCCAGCATACCGTCCGTAGGGTCTGCATCCGGGCAGAACGGGACGCCGCCTCCCTCGCACATATGGTTCATACCGACAACAAAGAACAGCTTCTTTATCCTGATGGGCTTGCTGCTGTTATCAAGATACAGAAGCGCCATAGTCTTTTTCCTTGTAAATACCTGCTTTATTCCTACGAACAGGTAAGTAAGCCTGCCGATACCGAACCTGTTCAATACCTTTTTAAGCCTGCCTGATTCTACTTCCTTGCATATATCGGCATCATAGCCGACCCCGCAGCTTATAAGGAAGCGCCTCGGCGGGTACTTGTCGGCCCTTACCTCGCCGTAATCGATAAGGATCTCCTCGGGATCGTTTATAAGGTGGTCAAGTGCCCTGTCTATATCCTTGTCAATGCCCATGTTCAGCGCAAAATCATTCCCCGAGCCCGACCTTATGCATGAAAGCTTTGTATGATCGAAATCCCTGATGCCGTTTAAAGCTTCGTTCAAGGTGCCGTCTCCGCCGATGACCAGGATATGGCAGTCATCCTTTAGATCCTTCGTAAGCCTGGTCACTATGTATTCGGCCTGCCTGGGCGCGTTCAGGATATGTACATTGAAGCTTATATTGCTTTTATCAAGGGATGCCTTTACCTTATTCCATATTTTCATACCGTTTCCCGATGAGGATTCGGGATTTACAAGTATTTCCATATTTTCTTCCTTTAAGGCCTGTTACTCCGGATCGTTAAACATCACCTGGCCGAGCATGGATTCCTGTGCCGCGGTGACAGCCCTTACTTCATCCTCACACTCCACAAACAGCATCGCTATCTGCGGATCGAACTGTGTTCCGGCGCCTTCCCTTATGATATCCATCGCCTTCTCAAACGGGAACGGTTCTTTGTAGCTTCGCTTGGAAACAAGCGCATCGAATACATCGGCAACTGCCATCACACGCGCCGATAACGGTATGTCCTCTCCGGAAAGGCCCTTGGGATAGCCCTTTCCGTCCCACCTTTCGTGATGGTAGGTCGCAAGGTTCTTGGCTTCCTTTAAGTAGCCGCTGTCGGAAACCAGCGACATGGCGCGCCTTATAACCTCGCTGCCGGCGGTCGTATGCTTTTTCATTTCGGCAAACTCATCATCCGTTAAGCGGCCTGGCTTGTTAAGTATCACATCTGATACCATGATCTTTCCTACATCATGGAGCGGTGCGGAATTGACAACGTCATCCATGTATTCATCCGTAAGGATATCCGGATACATGCCCTTCTCCCTCATCTTGTTCATGATAAGGCGCACATAAGCCGCTGTTTTGCGGACGTGGTCACCCGTGTTCTTATCCCTGCTCTCGACCATATCCGCAAGCACGTAGATAAGGCCGTTCTGCATATGAGCGATCTCCTCGCCCTTCGCCTCCACGTCCTCAAGATAGCCGACCGTTTCGGCGATAGTCTTTGACAGTGATTCATACAGGTTTTCGATCTCGTCACCCGTCATGATATCAAGGTGCTGCAGCCGATCGACGCTTATCTCCCTTGCCTCCTCGCTGTCGTATGCAAATTTCCTTGCCGACAGAGTCATGGCCGCAATGGGATAGATGAGATGATAATCAACCAGCCAGATGCACAATGACAGTATGAATATGTAAAATCCGATGAACAGTGAGAATACCTTGGTCATGTAATTAAGAGTCGACAGCCTTATGTCCTCGACCTTTATATCGGCTGCCGCATAGCACACGCAGTTTTTGTTCTGATCGTATACCGGCTCGAATACCGTAAGCAGGCGTCCGTATATCGTATCGTCAAGCAGCGGATCGATATACTTACCCCTTAAAAGATCCTCCTTATAAGGCTTGAGATAATCCTCAAGTTCGATGATCGTACCGGGATCCTGTCCCTTTACTTCGGGAGTGTCAAGATCGAATATAACCTCGACCCCGTCCTCTAAGAACCTGTAAACATATATGTATTCGATATCTGCATTGCCCTGTTTGATGCTGCGCATGCGATTCTCGATCATGAGGTATTCCTCGGCCTTGTCACCCATTGCCACATAGTCGTCTATCTTTAACGGATCAAGGAGATTGGCCGTCAGCTTTGCAGCGGAAGTGCAGCTGTATGTGTACTGTTTCATGGCAAAATTCTGAAACAGGATATAGCTTATGATCGTTGTAACGACCGCAACGCACACCATGATGACAGATATGATCGTGATTATCTTGCTGCGGAGTGAGAATGACCTGGTAATGTTTTTCCTCGCATCCGTAAGTGCGTCCTGCGAAAGCGGTGCCTGGCGCCATCCGGTAAGCCACAGTCCCGGTTTAAGCCTGTCGGGGATGAGCCTGATTATCACGAATACCAGGACAACGGTAATGCCCTTGTCGATAAGGTCTATCGCGATATCCGAAGTCATCTGTG
This sequence comes from Lachnospiraceae bacterium, assembly GCA_017550535.1. Lineage (GTDB taxonomy): Bacteria > Bacillota > Clostridia > Lachnospirales > Lachnospiraceae > UBA2868. The sequence continues at coordinate 3,753 of JAFZOS010000014.1, read as the reverse complement.
CCCAGAAGATGTTAAGCTTCCCGCTGCGAAGGAGTGCCCTTGCAAAAGGTGCGCTGATGCCTTCACCCATACCGTATCCGTAAAGGAGATATGTAAGTATCGAGCCGAGGGCTCCGCCTATGAATGCAAATACGGGGATAGTAAGGATCGCCTTGCCGAATTTATCAAAGAATCCCTTGCGCCCAAGATACGTGCCGCTTGCCGCGATCATCGTTGACAGCACCACGTAATAAGCGTTTCCGGGATTGCCCTGCATGTTGATTATGTTATTAAGATAGCCGACCATTATGCCGGGAAGATAGCCGCCGAGCACGGCTGCAAGAAGTGTACCGACATTATCGAGGTACAACGGGAGCGAAAGCCTGCCTGCTGCCCTCGGCAGTATGAAATTGATCGCCACGGTCCCCGTGAAAAACAGTACCTGAAAGATCAGATATCTGTGGTTTTTCGGTTGTGATTCTTCATGTATGCTCATATGCCCGTCTTCCGATCATCTTCTGCCAGATTAAAATGTACAGTTCATTAGCATTTTATCACATTTTGATCAAAAGCACCAGTATACAGGCAGTTCGGGCTCCTTAAGTTTACACTCCATCCTCTCACCCGGAAAATCAGCCTTAAATCCCCTGCCCGATAAGATGAGGCGTACATAATCCTTTTCGGAATCAAGCGGCTTTTCCGTTTCCATGGCAAACACCCAGCCGGGCTTAAGATCGTTTACCGAATGGATGTCGGAGCCGCATGTCATGGTGATCCCGTGGGTTTTTGCGTATTCATAGGCAAGCCTGTCCTGATAAGGCTCATTTGCACTGTTTGCGACTTCCCATGCGTCGCAGTGGTTCGGGTGCAGCCTTATCTCCCTCATGTAATACCTTTCCCTGAATGGATGCGCCTGAACGACAAGCCCGCCTTCATCATGCACGAGCGCATACTGCTCCTCCTGCGTAAGACGTATGATCTCGGGATGCCTGCCAAGCCATTCGGGGTCGAGGCCGTATATAAGGAAATCTTCACCGGTGCCGTATGTACTCTCCCACCCGAAAAAAACTTTTAAGCCGGCTCTCCTGCCGGCTTCCTTCGTCATGTAATAACTCTGACAGTACTGATATGTCCAGTCATCCCACGGCAGGTCCCTGTCTATGCAGGTGTTCCCGAGGTAGAAGTGCTCGGTCACAAATATGCCGTCATATCCCAAAGCCTTATATCCCTCAAGATATTCGTGCCCTTCAGACCTTCCGCATGCCGATGCCCACGATGTATGCAGATGGGTTTCATATCTGTATTTTCTGTCCATTAATACGTACCTTTATTATTCCTTCAGTTTTTAAACCTATCAATGACCTTCGGGATATCCCGGGGCGTCCCGGCAAGCTGACCGGCTCCGGATGCGATAAGCTCCTCTTTTGAACCGTAGCCGTAAAGCACACCGATGCTGTGTGTGCCCACCGCGTTTGCTCCGTCAATGTCGTAGCATCTGTCACCGATCATGACTGCCTCGATCCTGTCTGCGCCGAAATGATCAAGTGCCGCCCTTATAAGCTTCTCCTTATCCGACGAACGATCCTCCGGTGTCGGGCCGACGATGGTTTCAAGGTACGGCATTATCTTAAAATGCTCAAGCACCCTTTCCGCCATGATAAGAGGTTTTGAGGTTACGACCACGTGCTTATATCCCGCGTTTTTTAATTCCTGCATTGTTTCGGGTATGCCGTCGTAAACTTCCGCATCAAACAGCCCATCCTTTCCGTATACCTCACGGTAATATGCGATGGCCTTATTTGCATCCTCATCGGACATGTGTGCCCTTGTCGTAAAAGAATCATAAAGCGAAGGACCTATGAACTTACGGAGCTCTTCCTCGGGCAGAGTCATATTGAACTTATCAAGCGCATATCTAACGGACGATAAAACTCCGCCTTCCGATCGTATCACAGTCCCGTCAAGGTCCCAGAAAATGTATTTTATCATAGTCACCTCTTGATCAGTACACCCGTATCTCACTCACGCAGGTGTCATCGTATTTTTCACCGGCAGCAGCCCCCGTTATGATTATCGTTATCGTATCCGTCACGACGGGCTCATCAAGTTCAATCCTTGAGAGATTGGTATATGCCAGGTCTTCCGGCGAATAACCTTCATAGGCATATCCTTCTTCCAGGCTTCCCGCCATTGCCTTTTCGCTGCCGAATTCGACCTTTACATCCGTCAGCTTTCCGTTTTTCGTAAAAAGATCATAGTCGGCAGTGTAGCCGTTGCATATCTGAACGCCGTATACGGGCTGCTCACTGTCAAGATGAAGCGTGATCGTCTCTCCTGTGCCTGTTCCCGAAACACCCTCGGCCCATACCGTTGAGTAATCACCATCCACAAGGTTCATCCCCGAATATGTTTTGCCTTTTGCTTCAGGCAGCTCCGAAGACGTTTCGACATAGGATACCTTTATCTTATCATCGCGGTAACGTCCGTACAGAAGAGTCACACCGTATCTGCTGTCGGGATTTTTCATAAACAGAATATCCTCATATCCGACAAATGACACGCAGCCGCCGTTATCCTCATAAAATGCCGGTCCCGAAGTTAAAAAATAGTTTTCATCTTCGAAGAACTGCATATGTTCTATCGTATGCCACGGTTCCCCGTCGCCGAACGACAGGAGAATGTATCCGTCTTCAACATGCTCATATTCGGCGGGAGTAAAATCTTCTTCTCCGTATATATCTTTAAAAAGTCCTTCCGCGTCATCCACCTTTATAAGTGAATCGGCTTCGTATCTGCCCTCGCTTGATTCTACCGGGATCGCTTCGTAAAATACCGATTCACCCCACATGATCTCGTCGATGATCTGGCTGCGCAGGATCGCCCTTGTGTAATTATCCATTTTTGAAAAGATCGCACCCTGTTCGTTAAGGACCTTGGAAAATGCCACAAGCTTTGCCATATCCGAAAGGGTCCTTGCCTCTGTCGGATGAACAGGCTGAGTTCCCCTTAAAAGTTCGATCTTTGCCCTGCATTCAGCTTCCGTTAAGATTTCCTGCTTTACTTCTTCAGGCTCTGCCGGCTGTTCATCGGCTTCTTTGGTCTCCTCAGGCTCTGCCGGCGAAGCTTCATCATTATCTTTAACATCTGACGAAGCTGTCTGGGCATCCTCCGCCTTCTTCTTAAGTGTGTCCGACATACTGCCCTGTGATCCTTCCTGCTTTCCGCAGGCTGCAGTAAGCATAAGCCCTGCCGTCATGACAATTATAAAGGCTGATCTTAATACTCTTTCTTTCACGATTGTTTTCTCCTAATGATGGACCCCGGGGACGGGGTTTGTGGTCCATTTTTTGGCCCAATGATGGACCCCGGGGACGGGGTTTGTGGTCCATTTTTTGGCCCCCTAACCCCGTCCCCATGGTTCATTTTAAAAACATAGTTGGGGTGATCCCGGATCACCCCAACGTATATATCCAAATGGTTTTACCGACAGATCGATTATCAGAACTTACCTGCCTTGGCAGCTTCCTCGATCGAAACGGCAACAGATACGGTCATGCCGACCATGGGATTGTTACCTGCTCCGATAAGTCCCATCATCTCAACGTGAGCGGGAACCGATGAAGATCCTGCGAACTGGGCATCCGAATGCATGCGGCCCATTGTGTCCGTCATACCGTATGAAGCGGGACCTGCAGCCATGTTATCGGGATGAAGTGTACGTCCCGTACCACCGCCCGATGCTACCGAGAAGTACTTCTTGCCTGCATCGGTACG
>JAFZOS010000003.1 GCA_017550535.1 Lachnospiraceae bacterium | reverse complement strand
GTGTATATACAGGATATAAGGGATTACTATATTCGCCTCGGCCATTCGCTGCTTGATGATAAGGCGGGACTTCGCGGAAACCTTATAAAGATGTATTACAGGAGTATGTTAAACTCCGCTTATAAAAAGAGCATCGCGGGCGATTACGATAAGCTTGTGGAACAGGTTGAACCGATATATGCCGCACATGAGGCTGAATGTGAGGCTGCCGGAGCTACGGCTGTGGCATCATAGGAAAGATCAGCATCATGGGCGATAGCGGTATAAGGATAAATAAATACCTTGCTCAGTGCGGTGTGTGCTCGAGGCGTGAAGCGGATGAGCTTATATCTAAGGGGTTAGTGACCGTTGACGGAGTGCCTGCCGAGAATGGTTTGAAGATCCTTCCCGGGATGGCCGTTGCGGTAAAGGGCAAGGTCGTTTCGGGGGTTGATAAGAAGGTTTACCTTGCGTACATCAAACCGCGCGGTGTCGTATGCACCGCCATGAAGAAAGATGAGCGCAATGTCATAGATCAAATTGCATATCCCATACGCATCACATATTGCGGGCGGCTTGATAAGGATTCGGAAGGGCTGCTCATCATGACCAATGACGGTGACCTTATCGATGCGATGATGCGATCCCGTAATAATCATGAGAAGGAATATACAGTGACCGTTAACAAAGCTGCGACGGAAGCATTTCTGTACGGCTTGTCGAAGGGCGTTTTTCTTGAGGAGCTTAACGTTACGACTAAGAAGTGTAAAGTCACACGCATTTCGGATAACAGCTTTTCCATCGTACTTACCCAGGGACTTAACCGCCAGATACGCAGGATGTGTGAGGCGTTCGGATACAGGGTCAGGAAGCTTGTCAGGGTGAGGGTCATGAATGTTGAGCTTGGGGAGCTTAAGACGGGAGAGTATAGGGAGTTGACAGCGCACGAGGTGGAGGAACTGAAGAAACTATGTGAGACACCTCATCAGTCACCTGCGGTGACAGCTTCACCTCAAGGGGAAGCCTAGTGGAGATGATATGAACGATATTGATAGGATGAAGGAGCTCATAGGGATATTAAACGAGGCATCCAGGGCGTATTACGCCGAGGATCGCGAGATAATGAGCAACTTCGAGTATGACAGATTATATGATGAGCTTACCGCCCTTGAGGAGAAAACAGGGACGGTCCTTTCGGGTTCGCCGACGACTAAGATAGGATATGAAGCGGTAGATGAGCTTCCGAAAGAGACGCATGAGAGTCCCATGTTAAGCCTAGATAAAACGAAGGAGCGGGAAGCCCTGCGCGACTGGCTGGGTGATAAGGAAGGACTTCTGTCATGGAAGCTTGACGGGCTTACGATCGTGCTTACTTATAATGACGGTAAGTTTTCAAAAGCTGTAACCAGGGGTAACGGTGAAGTAGGCGAGGTCATCACAGGTAATGCGCGCACCTTTATAAATCTTCCGCTTACCATTCCATATAAGGGCGAGCTGATACTGAGGGGCGAAGCGGTCATAAGCTATCCCGATTTTGAAAAGATAAACGAGCTTATCGATGATGTGGACGCTAAGTATAAGAACCCGCGCAACTTATGCTCGGGTTCGGTACGCCAGCTTAACAGTGAGGTGACAGCGGCAAGGAATGTACGGTTTTATGCATTCTCACTGGTAAAGGCTGACGGTGTTGATTTTGATAATTCAAGGAAAAACCAGATGGAATTCTTAAATACTCAGGGCTTTGATGTGGTTGAATACCATGTGGTGAATAAGGATGACATACTTGACAGGATACAGTACTATGCAGAAGCTGTGACCGAAAATGAGATCCCATCGGATGGGCTGGTACTTATATATGATGATATCGAGTACGGGCGCTCACTCGGACGTACAGCCAAGTTCCCGAGGGATGCGATAGCATTTAAATGGCAGGATGAGATAAGGGAAACAAAGCTTACGGAAATCGAATGGAGCCCGAGCAGGACAGGACTGATAAACCCAGTGGCCGTGTTTGAGCCTGTTGAACTTGAAGGTACAACAGTTAAACGTGCCAGTGTCCATAATGTGAGCATAGTTAAAGAGCTTGAGCTTGGCATAGGGGATACTATAACGGTTTATAAAGCAAACATGATAATCCCCCAGATAGCCGATAACCTGACGAGGAGCGGGAATATAAAGATACCCGATTCATGTCCGGCCTGCGGCGGCAGCACCGAGATAAAGCGGCTTAACGATACAGAAGCACTGTACTGTACAAATCCCGACTGTCCGGCTAAAAAGATAAAGCTGTTCTCACTTTTTGTAAGCCGCGATGCGCTAAAGATCGACGGTTTTTCGGAGGCTACGCTTGAGAAGTTCATAGCTGAAGGGTATATCCACGAATTTGCTGATATATTCAGGCTTGAAAGGCATAAGAATGAGTTATGTAAACTAGACGGATTTGGCGAGAAATCGTATGATAACCTTATAAAGTCTATTGATTCCGCGCGGACGGTGCAGCTTCCGAAGCTTATATACAGCCTTGGAATTTTAAATGTAGGGTTGTCGAATGCAAAGATAATATGCCGCGAGTTTGACTATGATATTGAAAAGGTAAGGCATGCTACAAAGGAGCAGCTAAGCGGTATCGACAAGGTGGGCGAGGTCATCGCGGGCAGCTTTGTGGATTATTTTGCTGATGAAAAGCACAACCGTGAGCTTGACGAACTGCTTAAGGAACTTACGATAGAAGTACCGAAGCTTGATCAGTCCAACGAAGCGATAAACGGAAAGACATTTGTTATCACCGGTTCGCTTGAGCATTTCGAGAACAGAAACGCCTTAAAGGAGCTTATCGAATCAAAGGGCGGCAAGGTAAGCGGTTCGGTGAGCGCTAATACGGATTACCTTATAAACAATGATATAACCTCTAATTCGTCAAAGAATAAGAAGGCGAAGGAGCTTAATATACCGATTATTACTGAAGAGGAATTTATGAAATTATTATAGGAGATAAACCATGCCGATCAAGGTAAAAAGCGATCTTCCCGCGCAGAAGATCCTTGAAGATGAAAACATATTCGTGATGGATGACAACAGGGCTATGCATCAGGACATTCGTCCGCTTAAGATGCTCATACTCAACCTGATGCCCAATAAGGAAGTTACGGAAACGCAGCTTTTGCGCAAACTTTCAAATTCACCTTTGCAGGTGGATGTCGAACTGCTGCAGACGGCGTCGTATACTCCGACTCATGTAGACACGCATCATCTTGATTCTTTTTATATCACCTTTGATCAGATAAGGGATCAGAAGTTTGACGGCATGATAATAACGGGTGCGCCGCTTGCGTATGTCAAATACGAGGATGTGGCTTACTGGGATGAGCTGTGCACGATAATGGACTGGGCCGAGCGGCATGTTCACTGCACGTATTATTTATGCTGGGGCGCGTTCGCCGGGCTTTATCATCACTACGGGATCATGCACGAGTATTATGACGAAAAGTTATCGGGCATTTATCCGCACATAAAGCTTAAACCGAATGCTCCTCTGTTCCGTGGATTTGATGATGTTTTTTATGCGCCGCATTCGCGTGAGATATATGTAAAGCGCGAGGATATCGAAGCCATCCCCGAGCTT
>JAFZOS010000013.1 GCA_017550535.1 Lachnospiraceae bacterium | reverse complement strand
CAAGAGCACCCGTCGGTTCATCCGCAAGGATTATCGCAGGATCGTTTGCCATCGCACGCGCGATCGCTACACGCTGCTTTTGTCCGCCGGATAGTTCATCGGGCTGATGCTTCATTCGGTCCTCCATCTCAACTAACCGTAACAGTTCCTTTGCACGCCTGCTGCGCTGCTTCATGGGGACCTGGCCGTAGAGCATCGGAAGTTCGACATTTTTAAGTGCCGAGGTGCGGGCAACCAGGTTATATGTCTGGAACACGAAGCCTATCTTTTTACACCTTATAGCGGATAAGTCCTTATCTTTTGCGTTAAACATATCAACGCCGTCAAGGGTATACTCGCCCTCGGTCGGACGGTCGAGCGCACCGATAACGTTCATAAGGGTACTCTTGCCCGAGCCCGACTGGCCCACTATCGCAACGAACTCGCCTGCGCGCACCTGCATGTCGATGCCGTGCAGGACTTCAAGCTCGTTCGGCTGGCCGATGAAGTAGCGTTTGGTGATGTGGTGCATGTTGATCACCACATCCGGGGCGGGAGCGGAAGAAATCCTTTCGGATTTCTCTGATGCCTCAAAGCCGGCGGGCTCCCCCGAGACAAGCTCGGGGGCAGAGTCCGATATGTCTTCGATTATAAATTCCTGGTTCTTCTTTTTCTTCATCCTAAAATCCGAACATTACATCAAACGGGTTATCTGCTTCTACGGTCTGTTCGATGACGACGGTCATGCCTTCCTTAACGCCGGGGCCCATTACCTGCGTGTAGTAATCGCTTTCCATTCCGATCTGCACAGGAACTTCGACCTTGTTTTCCTCGATAAGGTCACCGGCCTGTTCGTCTGACTTGCTGTATGCGATCTTAAAAACATCCTTTAAAGTTGTTTTACCGGGTTTACCGGGTATATCGGGTATATCGGGTATATCGCCGCCTTTATCGTCAGGTTTCTCACCGTCGACTACGATCTGAGGCCCTGATACTTCGCCCTTATTAAGATCGGGGATCTTGCCGTTTTTTAAGTCCTCGCCAAGCTGTTCATTCTGTTTAACCTTTTTCATCGTTTCGTCATCGACCGTATATATGACATACTGTCCGTCGCCTTTATCAACGACCGCATCATAGGGTACAGTCAGTACGCCCTGGGCTTCGTTTGTCACTATCGAAAGCTTTGCGGACATACCGAGCTTTAACCTGTCGTCTTTTGTTATTATCCTTACTTTGACCGAATAAGTCGCATTAGTGGAACTCGACGAAGTTGCAGTGTTTGCAGTGCCGGACGTGCCTGTTGCCGTCGTCGCTATCTCCTCGATCACACCTTCAAGTTCGTCCTCCCTCGTCGCATCTGTTTTAAGGATCACTCGTTGACCGATCCGGACATTGGGGATGTCGTATTCGTCTATCTCGGTGCTCACATATAACGTTGAGCAGTCCTGGATAGTAACAAGGTTGCCGCCGGCAAACGAGTTATCCTCTTCGACTTCAACGCTCGTTACCGTACCGCTTATCGGCGCGGTTATAACATAATCGTCAAGCTTGTCGGTATATTCCTCAAGCTGGCGCTGTAAGTTCTTCGTGCCGTCATTTGAAGTTATGACGTTTTTCTGATAGGTCTCATTGGCACCGACGAGGGTATTTGAACCCTTGTATATCTCGTCACCGAGTGCAAGCACTGCCTTATTGTATGCTGTCTGTGCCGCCTCCTGTGCCTGGTATGCGGCTGCGACCGTATTCTCCTGCGCCTCGATGAGCGTATCGTAATCGGATTTTGTCATTACCGCACCGTTTACACTCACAGTCGCGGGGTCGACCTTATCAGGTGCACCGTCGCGCTGGCTTTTTAAATCCTCGAGCTTACGCTTCTCATCACCGTATCCGTCGCAGGCTTCATTAAGCTCCTTCTGCCGCTCGGCGATCGCTATCTGCAGGTCGCGTATGGCAATTGTCTCGGTTCCATAGGAATAAAAATACGTCCTTGTGTTTGCCGTGTCATCTATTGCCTTTGTCGCCTTGCTTTCGGCAATGTCCTCCTGCAGCTGGGCTATCGTCTTATTGATATTGTCATAGGAAAACGTAACAAGGATCTGCCCTTCCTGCACTTCATCGCCCACCTCGCAGTTGACGGATGTGATCTTGGTATCCTTGATTATGGTCGAGGCTACCGTACGCTTTTTTGCACTCTCGATGGTACCTGTTGCGGTGATCGTTTCGACAAGGTCACGCGCCTCAATTTCCGCGGTTTCAGATTGCGATCCGCTAAGCTGTCCCATCACCTGCTTTGCCATGTTTTTGGTGTAAAGGACGAAGGTTAAGATGATAAAACCTACGATAAGGAGGATTATCAGGACTTTGAATTTTTTAAAGAATTTGGCGATTGCGGTTAGGATCTTTTTTATGATTTCCAATTTATTATACCTCTTAAAAATATACCCTGTGCGGACTGGCCACACAGGGTATATTGTACTAGATATTGTGGTGATTTACAAGGATTTTATACCTTAAACCACTATATAAAGTGTTTCGTTACTGTGTGTCGCGGACCACGAAATCGGGAACTTCGCCCGCGAAGAAGTTATAACACGGAGAGTAGCCGCCGAACTTCTCACTGATCTCGCTGTCACCGGCAAAATCAACGCTTACCGAGTAATCGGGATCGGTATCCTTGCCGCCGTCCCAGCGGTAGGTGTATACCTCGCCTGAAGTAAGTGTCGGGAGCAGCTTGTCGATGTCCGCATCATCATAGTAGTACTGCACCTTTGTAAGGCTGTCGACATATTCGTAATCCGGATCCTCACCCTCGGGCAGGGAATTATAATACTCATCGACCTCATCGTTATGATAGTTTGTAACGGTTATGCCTACGATCTGATCCCTAAGTTCCATTGTCGATCTGTCGTAGCCCTTTCCCTTTATATATCCCATGCAGTTTTTCATGCAGGGATAGATGGCAAGGTCATACTCATAGCAGCCGCCCCACCTTTCCTTCGTGGCGATATCTAATATCACATGACCCTCGGGATACTCGTCAAGCTTATCGGCATAGGTGCATTCTTCGAGGTCCTGCCTGTATAAAGCTATCATTTCAAGGATCTCGTCGGGTGTGAATGATTCTGACCAGACACCGTCAGTATATCTTGCATTAAGGTCCGTAAGTTTGGTTTCCCTTACCGCGGCCTCGAGATCATACTTGTCAAAGTCATAGAAACCGTACCTGAATTCCTTGGTATCCATGATTCTTCCGATAAGGCCGATCGCTTCCTCGTCTTTGACGGGGATCTGGTAAACGCGGCTCATCGTGTGGCCGTTCTTTAACCTGAAGTAAACGATCGCAGTCTCAAACAGGCCGGTATCCGGGTACTCATCCTCGTCGAGCAGATCCATCTCGCCATCAAAGCGGGATATCGAAAGTTTTGCGAGGTCGCACATTGCTTTCGTATCGGTTATGTACATATTTTTCCTTATGAAGGCCTCAAGGTCCTCGGTTGTAAGTTCCGGAGTCATTGCCGAATACCTGTTGCCGTATCCCTGAGGGTAGAATGCAACCGAGCTTACCATATAAGGCGTAGGCACGAACCTGTCAAGGTTTATCCAGTCACCGCGGAAGCCGAAGAAGATAAGGAGTGCCGCAGCGCTGCATAAAAACCAGTTAAGCTTCTTTTTAAACGCAAGCCTTATGTCCTGCTCAAAGATGCCCTGTATGAGGGCGGAAGCAAGGATCGCGGCTATCACCGTAACGATCACCGTAAACAACGTGGCTTTAAGAGTACCACTCGAAGAATCCTTGAGTATGCCGTATACGATATCAGCCACAAATACCGCAACCGGGACCGTTATGAGAAGCTTTATAACGGGGCGGGTGATCTTAAATACCATGGTTTTTCCCGCGGCCTCAAGCGGACGCTTATGGTACAGCACATAGTTAAGCACGAGGAGCGCTAAGTCAAATATTATGAGCATGCACATATGGGGCATGATCGAAAACTTATCGGCCATATCGCGCATGATAAGGCTTAGCAGTCCGTAGGGCGACAATAACGGCGTATAGTCATCATATATCGTATGGGCGTAGGTGAAAAAGTCATCCTTAAGCATTATTATGATCCACCTTACGACGAGCTCATACAATGAGAGTGCCGCGAACGCGCACACCGATATGAACAGGGTTCCGGTAAGCAGTACCGAAAGGATCGCCAAGTGGTATACGCCAACGAAAAATGCAAACAGTATTATGAAGGCGCGCATCGCCTCAGCCATCGGGAATACATCCCCGTAGCCGGATGCAACCAGGATGGCGTAATTAAGGAGCATACCTATGATGTAACTGCCTGCGTAGATGAGGAGGCCGCTTAACCATATGACGGAATACCTGCTGCCCCTCTTCT
>JAFZOS010000012.1 GCA_017550535.1 Lachnospiraceae bacterium | reverse complement strand
TTCAAGTAGTGGTACAATAAAGTCCATGAGAGTATCTTTCCTTTCTTGGTTTAGTTTTTTTGGTCAAAAACATTATACCTCAAGGGTGATACTCTCTTTCTTTTAAACTATTTATTCAACTGACAAAATCTTTACTCCGTTCCTATTTATGGGGGTTGGAGGGGGTATGATAAAAGCCCGGTTTCCGTTTGCACAGATAACCGGGCGTTTGATTCTACAGTTGCCACAAATCTCTTCATTAATTTGCCACAAATCTTTTCGCCAAAACGCCACAAATCTCTTCGCCAGCTATTGCAAAACCCAGTAAAATGCGTATAATATTGTACAGACACATTAGTATGAATCGGAGGTAAAAATGGACTATATTAAACGTGTCTGTGACACTGAATTACAGGACAAATTGGACGCTTTTGGAGCTGTGCATATCATTGGACCTAAATGGTGCGGTAAAACCACCACAGCCAAGCAGTTTGCCAAAAGCTTTATCGAAATGCAGGATCCGGATATGAGAGATTCTTATATACATACTGCACAGATTAAGCCATCCAACCTGCTTTCGGGTGAGAATCCGAGGCTTATCGATGAATGGCAGATTGCACCGAATTTATGGGATGCTGTAAGAGTTTCTGTTGATAAGAGAAATGAATCAGGCCTTTATATTCTTACAGGATCGAATTCTATTGATAAAACAGCAATCATGCACACGGGTACCGGCAGAATAGATACACTTCAGATGTATCCTATGAGTCTTTATGAAACCGGTGAGTCTAATGGAAAGATTTCGTTATCAGAATTATTCAAGAACAAAGAGCTTCCGGATGATTGTATCTCCGACCTAACAATTGATGGAATTATTATGGCCGCCTGTCGTGGCGGATGGCCATCGGTTATGAACAAAAAGACTGATAAGGCAAAACTGATGGTTTCGGGGAGTTACTTCGATAGTTTGTGCAGGGATGATATCAGCAATGTGGATAATGTAAAAAGGGATGAGCAGGGAACACGATTGCTACTTAGATCCTATGCCCGAAATATCTCAACATTTGCATCAAATCGAACGATCCTTCGTGATATCAATGCAAATTTCCCCATGAGCGAAACCACTTTTTATGATTATCTGAAGACTTTGCAAAAATTATATGTAATTAAAGATGTAGAAGCTTGGTGTCCCTCAATAAGATCAAAAACAGCGATTCAGTCCTCTGATAAAAAGGAATTCGTAGATCCTTCAATTGCTGTTGCTGCTCTCGGAGTTGCCCCGGAGTACTTTAATACAGATCTTAAAGCATTCGGATTTATCTTTGAAACCTTATGCATAAGGGATTTACGTGTTTACTCATCCGGGTTGGGAGGAACTGTATCATACTATCATGACAGATATGGCTTAGAAGCAGATGCAGTACTTCACTTAAGAGATGGCAGATATGCATTAATAGAGATCAAACTTGGAAGCAATGAGATTGAAGAAGGAGCTACGCACCTTAATAAAATCGAAAGATTAGTAGCGGAATACAATGCTAACGAGAAGCAGGCTCCGCTCAGATTGCCTGATTTAAAAATCGTTCTTACCGGGACGCCATTTGGTTACAAACGTGAAGACGGCGTATATGTTATTCCTATTGGATGTTTGAAAAATTAGCGATTCTCATCATATCCCAAAAATCAAAAGCCCGGTTTCCGTTTGCACAGATAACCGGGCTATTGATTCTACAGTATCATATCATTCTGCTGACTTTATATATTCGGCCACGACTTTGCCGAGTATCCTCTGATTCTCGGCATCAAGGTGGCAGCCGTCGGAATCACTGGCTTTCACATGTTCCGACGCATCTATAAAACCGCATCCGTACATTTCGGAAAGCTGTTTATACCATCCGGCCAGTTCCATTGACAGCTTTCTCGAATTTTCAAACCCGAAGCTGTCGCCCAGCCAGGAATCCTTTATCGATTCAGCAACATGCGGAGGGGATATCAGCAAAACCTTAAATGAATCAGAACACCTGAAGCGGTTATAAGCGGACACTTTTTCGAGCATGATCTGCATCTCGCCGGCTATATCCATTGAGGAATATGAAAACTTCCGCTTACAGTCATTGGAACCGAGCATGATTATGACATAGTCGAGGGGATTGTGACTCTCAAGGCAGGGACCGATGTATTTAAGGCCGTTCTTCTCGCCTTCCGCGGGATCCTCGGTCGCGATCGTGCGGCCGTTCTGTCCTTCCTCTATAACAAAATAATCATCACCCAGCAGCTTTTGCATCACCATCGGCCATCGGCTGTCCTCGGGCAAACGCGTGCGCTTATCCGGATCATATCCCCATGTTAATGAATCGCCGAAACATAGAATCCTTTTTTTCATCTGCTGCCGTACTCCTTTCGAATATTGGTAATGGACCACTAACTCCGTCCCCTGGGGCCAAAATCGATGGTCCTTTTGCGGGACTCGTCATTTATCATGCTGAGTATCCTGCCGCCCCTTATCATAAAGTCCTCATCCTTGGCATAAGTATCAAGGTCAAGATCATTATGGACATCTGTCCGTATATCCGCCTTATTCATCTCTATCCTTGTAAGCTGCTTAAAGCCGCCGTAAATAAGCGCCCTGTCGCCTGCATTGTCAATCGTTGCGCTGGTGTGGTTAATGCCAAGGTCGGTCCTTCCGTTAAGGGCCCCTATGCAGGTAGAATCATCCGAGCGAAGGCTTATATTGACCCGCGAATTTTCGATGAACACATCCGCGTCGGTTCCATTGAGCGTTCCTATCGCTGCAACAAAATCCCCGCTGCCCGTCAGATTCAGCGACGTCTTTGTAAGATACAATCCGGACGTGCTTTCAAGTGAACCAATACCCACTGCCTGTTCCGCATTGACCTCTATGCCCATCATGCAGCTGCTTATTTCAAAGCGGAAATCCCCGTCTATAGATCCTATGCCAACGCACCTGACACCGACTCCTTTAAGTGAGTACTGTCCCTTTAATATCCTGATCCTTCCGCCGAATCCGGAACCGATACATACTCCGTCCTGACCCATTGCCTTTATGTTTATCAGCCCGTCCTGTTCGAAGTTTATCTCGCCGTTGCCTGCATCAACACTGTTTCCTATACCGTAGAACTCGGAATAATTAATATTTATCGACAGGTTTCCGTCGCCTATGAATGTAATACATGAGCCCTCGGGAACCAGGATACCGTTACCCTTAAGCGTATTATCCCCGTGAAGTTTTATCGTTACATCACAGCCTTCACTGATCTCTATGCACGGCCTTCCCTTTATATTTGAGAAGGAGGCATTTTCCAGTGTGATAACTCCGTTATACCCGGGAAGTATCTGCACATGCAGATCAGTGGACATATTCGGTGAACCGACTATGGAAATATCCTTATATACCGCATTCTCATCGCCTATCAGGATATCCGTATAACCATCCTTGGAAAGCATTGATAGGGAGACACGGCTGCCTTTACCGGCCCTGTAGATCCTGTTGTCCGTACCGTCAATATGCTCCTTATAATATGTACAGATCTCATTCCGTATCATGTCATTTATCTTCGGGATTATCTCAGCGGATGGCTTGGCCGTATAATATCCCTGTATAAGGTCAACGCCCATGTGGATGACTTTGCGCAGCTCCTCTGTCGTCTCAATACCCTCCGCAAGGGACATGATATCGTTATCCCGGCAGAATTTGATGATCTCCCCGACAAAATGCTGCTTCTGGGGCTTGCTGTCTATACCGCTAAGCAGCGCCCGGTCTATCTTAACGTAATTCGGCATGTAACGTAAAAGATTGCTGATGTTTGAATAACCCGTTCCGTAATCATCGATCGCGATCTGTATGTTCAGGCGGTCAAACAGTTCCTTGACCGCATCGAGTTCCGAATCCTCCAGTTCCGCTTCTTCGGTAAGTTCAACAACCGTCCTGTGCGCATTGCGTGAAATAAGCTCCTTTACGGACTCAAAATCATCGTCCTTAAGCTTCACGCCGGGTATGCTGTTTATAAATACCTTGGCATCACCGAAGCTCGAGCTTTCCGCCTCCATAAATTTAAGTACATTGAAAAAAGTAGCCCTCTCAACATCGATAAGCCTTCCCTGCAGGTTGGCATACTTTATGATATCCAGAGGCGATATCCTTTTCTCGGTCGTTGAGCGCATCAGGGCCTCATATGAGAATATGCTTCCGTCCGACGCCCTTACGATCGGCTGGAAGAAATATGTCAACAGGTTCTCATCAAGTATCCTGCCTACAAGCGCAAAATCCTCCTTCTCCTCATCGGATAGAAGCTCATACCTTGAATCCACCGTACCGAACTTATTATGGCTGCCGCTTTCAAGCTGTTTCTTAAGCGCCTCTATGAGCATGCTGCGCCGCAGGCCTTCCAAGTCCCTTTGGGCCTCGGAAAGCCACATACGGTAATCGACATCATAGCTCCTTGCCTTATCCCCGTAGCTTACGGCAGCGTATCCAAAGCATTCCGGTCCGAAAAACAGCGGTGTGAAAAAGTAGGCGAGTGATTCTTCATGTTCCTTGGCAAACTCCGGGATCAGCAGCTGAGAATCAAACACCTCTTCGGTCCCGGCCATTCCGTTAAGGCCCGACTTATTGTAGCGCAGCGCACATATCATTTTATCAGGATATCCCGTATTGGATACATGCACCGATGCATCCTTATCCGCATCGCACCACTGAGGCGCAAGGCAGATCAAAAGGCTTTCGACATCGCCCAACTGATATGCATAGGAATACAGGGTTCCGAGGAACGCCTGAAGGTTAGGCTGCATCAACAGGTTATCGGGCATCATATTTCCCACAGTCCGAAGGCCTTCAGCCATCCTGTCGGTCAGCCAGGATGTCCGCCTTATGCATCCCTGATCATTATTGTCATGAAGCTTGCATCCGCAGGTTTCACCGATAAAGAGCTTCGGCTTTTCCATGAACGGATGCTCCTTAACACCGTTAAGCCTGTCCCTTATATAAGCGGCCGCATATACCCCGCATTCCTCATCCGCAAGTATGGTACTTGTAAGTACCCTGGGGCCTGTCCTTCCTTCTTCGGTAGAATCAAACCCGACCACCGCGATATCCTCGGGAACGCGCAGGCCGTCCTTCTCAAGCGCCTCACACAACCCGATCGCCATCTCGTCATTGGCACACACAACAGCCTCCGGCAGCTTCCTTCCGTCCGCCTTAAACTTCCGGTATGCCTGCTCCCCGCTTGAATACCAGAAGTCACCGTGATAGATCATGTCATCCTTCACGCGCAGATTAAACTTTTTCATGGTATCAAGATATCCCTGCAGGCGCTTTACAGCATGCGGATGCCATCTTTTACCCGAAATATATGCTATATCCCTGTATCCGTGAACCTCGATAAGATGTGTGACAAGGGCAGCCATCCCGGCATGGTCATCCTCGTAAACGCTTGGGAAGAATTCACTTTCCCTGTCTATAACAAGGACCGGACCATTGAATTCCTCCTCAATCCTGTTCTCGATCTCCTGACACAGGCCGTTGGTCTGGATACTGTCCTTTATGAGTACGATACCGTCAAACGAAAGGGGATTAAACAGCCTGAAGATATTTGAATCTCCGCTCTCCCTTTCGACCGTATCCTGATATTTTCTGTACATGGAAAAGATGCAGACATCGATGTTGTCCTCATGAGTCTGCCTTAGAAAACCTGTTATGAACCGGCTCTGTCGCTTTTCTTCGACTTCGCCGCCAAGAACCGCTATCCTGTACTTTTTTTCCATATTCCTACCATATGGACCACAAACCCCGTCCCCATGGTCCACTATGCGTCATAATCCGGGCAGAGCCACATATACATCTCCTGATATTTAAGGGCGCTGACCTTCCATGAGAAGTCAACCGCCATCGCGCGGTCGATCATCTTGTTCCATTCACGCCTGTGATTGGTGTAAACATCATATGCAAACCTGATGGTGCCGAGCATCTCGTGAGCGTTATAGTTGATGAACGAGAAGCCGGTTCCGGTGCTCTCAAAGCGGTTGTATGATTCTACCGTGTCCTTAAGGCCGCCCGTCTCGCGGACGATCGGGATGGTGCCGTAACGCAGCGCCATGAGCTGTGACAGCCCGCAGGGCTCAAACAGCGACGGCATGAGGAACGCGTCGGAACTTGCATATATCTTGTGCGACAGGCCTTCGGAGTAATAGATGTTGGCCGACACCTTGTTGCCGTACTTCCAGTCGAAGTGCCTGAACATGTTTTCATACCGTTCCTCGCCGGTACCCAGGATGACGATCTGTATATCCATCTGGCACAGCTCGTCCATGATATAGGCGATAAGGTCGAAACCCTTCTGGTCGGTAAGCCTTGAGACGATGCCGAGCATGAACTTTTTGTCATCCTTGTCAAGGCCAAGCTCCTCCTGGAGGGCGCGTTTGTTCTTTATCTTTTCCTTGCGGAAATCACGCGCATCGTAAGGATACTCGATGAATTTATCCGTAGTCGGGTTATAATCGGTATAATCGATACCGTTGACGATACCGCGAAGGTCATTGCTGCGCGCCTTAAGAAGGCCGTCAAGCCCCTCGCCGTAGAACGGCATCTTTATCTCCTCGGCATAGGTTTCGGACACGGTCGTGATAGCATCTGCAAACACAATGCCGCCCTTTAACATATTGCCGTCCTTGTAAGCCTCAAGCTTATCGGGCGTGAAGTAGTAGTCCGGAAGCCCCGAATATGCCTTTATCGTCTTGACATCCCATACGCCCTGGAACTTAAGGTTATGTATGGTCATGATGGACTTCATATCCTTGTAAAAGTCACCCTCATGGAAGCGCTCCTTAAGGTATACCGGTATAAGGCCCGTCTGCCAGTCGTGACAGTGTACGATATCGGGCTTAAAATCAACAACGGGAAGAATCGAAAGCGCCGCCTTACAGAAGAAGCAGAACTTCTCGATATCCCACAGCACATCGCCGTAGGGCTTGGGTCCCGCAAAGTAGTGCTCGTTATCAACGAAATAATAGGTTATGCCCATATAGACAAGCTTCATGATGCCGACATACAGGGTTTTGTTGTCCATATCCATGTAGAAATGGCCGACATACTCCATCTTGTCCTTGAACTCCTGGGCAATGCACATATATTTGGGAAGCACCACCCTGCAGTCAAAGTACTTTTTATCAAGGCACTGCGGGAGCGATCCCACAACGTCCGCCAGGCCGCCCGTCTTTACAAACGGAACACATTCGGATGCTACAAACAATACTCTTTTCATATAGTCCTCCACTATATCCGAAAACCGTCACATATACGTAAATATTATACTAAACATCTGACCAAATTGCTACAATTATCTGTATCACGGCTTACCTGTATTTACCCGGATCGAGCTTTTCAATACTGTATGAATCCTCATATTTTGTGATCACGTTCTTGATGATCGATGAGTGATTGTATGAAGCCGACATGATCGTCGGTTCGCACATATCGTATGCGAGGATGCCGTCTGTCGTTAACTTAAAGTTCGAAAACCTTACCACCGCGTGGCATGGGCACGTCACTCCGTCAGCCTGCGTTATCTGCACATTATATATAAGATCGAGCTCGTTATAATCATTTCCGGTTTTTCCGGCTTCCCCGGGATTTACGGATTTAAAGTATATCTCCTCGATCGAGGGACTTAGGTACCTGAAGGTCGCCTGCTGATTTATGTAAACCGGAACCAGATGGGCTTCGCAGAATATCCTTACCCCGTATTCGTTGGCATCAACAAAGGCCTTGCGTCCTTCGGAAACAGCCTGAGATATGGCATTGGCCGGTATCTCCGAAACATCCGTTACGTACCTTCCGCAGCCGCTTACCGTGTATTCCCTTACGCATTCCCCGGATGCGGCATCCACGTAATACCTGTCGTTTCGTCCCGTTTTTTCATCAAAGTAACACCTTACCCTGACAACATCGCCGAGCGCATACCTTTCCTGCTCGGTTTCGGGCGCGAACACAAGCGTACTTATAAGCGGATTATCGCTATTATTGTTTATCGTCATCGTTATGTCGGGCGATGTGCCCTCAAACGTTACTTCCAGGTCCTTAAACAGGTCATCAACGGAAAGCGGCGCGGCGTTTGACAGGCCCTTTACCGTGTATACCGCCTCGGACGCGTTTATGTTTATCTTAAGGCGCCTTGACAGCTCCTCATCATAAAGATATGACAGGATTATCTCATCACCGTTTTTAAGACCGCCTTCCTTATCGGGCAGCGCCTCGATACCTGCCGCGAACCTTAAAAAGTCATCATCCGTGACCTTTTTATCCTTAAATACGGCTTCGTGCCTTGATGCCATGATGACCTTTACATCGTTAAGCAGCATATCGTCGTTCCGCTCTACGCTGACACTGCCGCTGCCGTTGTAGCCATCATAGCTTAATTCAAAATAGTCGCTTAATTCAAGCGCATCGCTTTCTGTCGCATTTACCGCAACATACACCGCCGCCCCGCCGATCGCTACGATCAGCGGTACCAGCAGCAAAAACCATAATTTTTTCATGATCTCCCCTTATCAGATGCTCCCCGCCAGCATCTTTAACTCCCTTGCATTATTTAAAACATTGTCTGTTATCTGAGCCCCCGAAAGCATCCTCGCGAGTTCCTTAACGGATGCCTCCTCATCAAGCGCTTCAACCTTTGTTACCGTACGGTTTTCCTCCACCGTCTTGCTTATCTCGAAATGCGTATCGGCGGCGGCCGCTATCTGCGGAAGATGCGTGATGCATATGACCTGATGCGCTCCCGCAAGCTCCTTAAGCTTTGCCGAAACCTTTTGCGCGGTCCGGCCGCTTATGCCCGTATCTATCTCATCGAATATGAGCGTGCCCACACTGTCCTTATCCGCAAGCACCGTCTTAAGCGCCAGCATGATACGCGACAGTTCGCCGCCCGATGCAACCTCGGTAAGTGGGCGGATCTTCTCGCCCGGATTGGTGCTTATAAGGAATTCAACGCTGTCATACCCTGTAGGCCCCGGCTTATCCTCATCCGGGATAACGCTTATCTCAAATTTTACATCGAGGAAATTAAGGTCGATGAGCGCTTCGCGTATCTTTTCGGACAGTATCGCGGCTTCCCTTATCCGTATCTTTGAAGCCTCGCTGCAAAGCTTTAAAAGCTCATCCCTTAAGCTTTCACACTTCTTTTCAAGCCCGGCAAGATATGCTTCCCTGTCCGCATACCTGTCAATGAAGTCCTGCCGCTCTAAAAGATAAGCATTTATATCATCAACCGTGTCACCGTAGCGGTCCCTTATGTGATTAACCGTATTCAGCCTGTCTTCAACTTCCTTAAACTTTTCAGGGGAAGAATCAAGCTCCGCCTCATAAGCGGCGACAGACCTGTTAAAATCATTAAGCAGCCCGTCGATATCGGTAAGTTCATCTATGATGGGCTTAAGGCCTTCGTCGTACTCGGCTGCGCCGCTTAACTTTGAAAGCGCCCTGCCGACCGAAGCGCCTGCTGCCCCCTCATCATCATATCCGCAGCTAAGATGAGCAAAACCTACCGCTTCGGCGATCCTCTTTGAATTTGACAGCTTGCGGTACTGTGCCTCAAGTTCCTCGGCTTCGCCCTGTTTGACCGCGGCTGCGTTTATCTCGTCAACCTCAAACCGTGCAAGGGAAACCTCCTTATCCATATCCCTTGAAGGATCCTTTGCGTCCTCAAGTTCTTTAGCGGCTTTTGTGTATTCTCCGTATACGGAAGCGATCCTGCCGGTAACGTGCGTTAACTCATCGCCGCAGAAGCTGTCGAGTATCTCCTTGTGCTTCTTGGTGTAGAGTAACGACTGATGCTCATGCTGTCCGTGTATATCGATGAGCACCGAGGCCAGTTCCTTAAGCATTGATGCCGATGCGGCCTCACCGTTTATGCGGATCACGTTCCTTCCGTTTAGTATCCTGCGCTGCATGATGACTTCATCATCCTCGTTGGGGATATCAAGTTCTGTAAGCTTATCCCTTACTTCATTAGAATCAACGCTGAACGTAAGCTCGCATAATGCGTAGTCCTTATCATCCCTTACAACATCCGAACGCATCCGCTTTCCAAGCGCAAAATTAATAGAATCGATGAGGATCGACTTGCCGGCACCGGTCTCACCGGTCAGGATATTAAGCCCGTCACCGAAATCAAGTTCAACATCATCGATAAGTGCTATATTCTTAACATGCAGGTTTAATAACATCTTATCCTCTCATCCCAAAAGCTTTTCTATCTCATTCATGACCTTTACGGTATCCTCCGTCGTCCTCACGGCACACATCACCGTATCATCTCCCGCTATGGAACCCACTATCTGGGGAAATTTGAGTGCATCTATCGCAGCGGCGACCGCCATGGCCATTCCCGAATATGTCTTTACAACAAGTATGTTCTGGGCCATATCCATTGATTTAAATCCGGCCTTCAGAACACCTGAGTATTTATCGTCTATATCACCCGATACGTCCGAATGTACCGCATACTTCTGCCGTCCGTCTCCTGCCGGCATCTTTATAAGGTTAAGCTGTTTTATATCCCTTGATACCGTAGCCTGAGTGACATGGAAGCCCTCGGCATTTAACCTGTCCTTAAGCTCCTCCTGTGTCTGTATCACGTTATTTGATATTATCTCAAGGATCTTACTCCGTCTGTCTATGCTCATACCGTTGCTCCGAGCTTCCTGCTGAGTACATCAAGGAAGCCTTCCCTGCTCATCTTTATGACCTTGGTCACACCTTCTGCCTTCTTTATCTCAACCCTGTCGCCTGCCTTAAGGTTTATCGCCGTCGCGCCGTCGCACGAAAGGCATGCCTCATATTCGTGGCTGTATTTACTGCTTAATACTTCGATCCTTATCTCATCATCCGCCGATAATACCACAGCCCTGGTATTTAATGTATGCGGGCATATAGGCGTCACCAGTATAAGGCTCGCATTAGGCTCAACTATAGGGCCGCCCGCCGATAAGTTGTAACCCGTTGATCCCGTGGGGGTCGATACGATGATGCCATCTGCCTCGTAAATGCTTAAGCACCTGTTGTTTACGTATATCATATACCTTACTATCCGAAGGTCGCCGAGGCGCGAGATGACTATATCGTTAAGTGCGGTGCTGCCTGATCCCCCGGTTGCTGCACTTAACATCATGCGCTCCTCGATATCGTAATCGTCATTTATAAGGCGGTCAAGAGTCGGCATGATGTTGTCACGCTCAACCTCCGCAAGGTAACCGAGCGTTCCCAGGTTTATGCCAAGCAGCGGGATATCCCTGTCTGCCAGCGCACCTGCCACCTGTATAAGGGTTCCGTCACCGCCGAGCACGATAACGCAGTTAACTCCGTTTGCATACTCATTAAGGTCCGCAGCCGGTATGGCATCATGGGACACCGCGACGGTGCTGCATACACAGCCCCTGCTTTCCAGGTATTCTTTTATGGAACCGGCGACTGCACCGCCGGGGTCTTTGTCTTTGTTGTAGACTGTAAGGAAATTATTCATGGGAAGCCTCTGTTTTATTTAATTCCGTGGCAGCTTCGTTAACTGTGCGGGTTATTATATCATCGTATGTTTGATTCTTATATAGGTTAACATAATTGATTTTATTGTCAACCCTTGCATTGTCTTGGTTTGTATTGCAATGGTTTACATAAGTTTGGTTGACATAATCTGCATCGCCCTTTAAAAGATACAGCAGATATTCGATGTTGCCCTCGGGGCCCCTTATCGGTGAATAGGTAAGGCCGAGCGGCGTAAAACCGGCATCTTCGGCGAAGCCTATCACACTGTGGATGACCTCCTCATGGACTGCCTTATCCCTTACAACACCCTTCTTTCCAACCTTTTCCCTGCCTGCCTCAAACTGAGGCTTTATAAGGCATACCATGAATGCCTCATCCTTAAGCAGCGCATATGCGGGAGGAAGTATCTTATTCAGCGAGATAAATGATACATCGCATGAGGCAAAGTCCGGCTCGTCGGCTATACCACCGGGCTGCATGTAACGAAAGTTCGTCTTTTCCATGCATACGACCCGTTCGTCATTGCGAAGCTTCCAGTCAAGCTGGCCGTAGCCCACATCTATCGCATAAACTTTGGCGGCGCCGTTTTTAAGCATGCAGTCCGTAAACCCGCCTGTGGAGGCACCGATATCCATGCACACCTTATCCTTAAGGTCTATCGGGAAGCACTCAAGCGCCTTTTCGAGCTTAAGCCCGCCGCGGCTCACATACTTAAGAGCAGGCCCCCTGACCTCCAGCTCAATGCCCTCCTCCTCAAAGGATGCACCGGGCTTGTCCTCGCGGTTGCCCTTTACAAACACATTTCCGGCCATTATGACGGCCTTTGCCTTCTCACGAGAAGTCGCAAAGCCTTTATTTACAAGAATAACATCAAGCCTCTGTTTCATATGATCGACCCGGCCGTACCGTTAAGCCGTAAGATCCGTATCCTTACGGTGTTTGTTGCCCCAGCTTATATATTGTGCGACTATCCGTTTTACTATCGATTCCTTATCTATCCCGACTTCCTTTTTAAGTATGTCCACGTTGCCGTGTTCGACATAATCATCGGGAAGGGCTATCGTTAACACATCGCACTCGAGTTTATTGTCAAATACGTAGTCCCGTACCTTTTCGCCGTAACCTCCGCTCTGTACATTTTCCTCCAATGTAACTATGAGGGAATGGCCCTTGCAGATAAGATCAATGGCATCCGTATCGATGGGCTTTGCAAAGCGCGCATTTACAAGGCTGCAGGGATAGCCCATCGCTTTAAGTTCCGTCCTTACCTCCTCGGCCGTGCGGACCATGCTCCCCAGGGCAAACAGCGCGATATCATTTTCCTCATATATGACCTCGCTCTTACCGTACTCAACGGGTGCCCGAAACTGCTGAAGGCCGTCATACGCTTCGCCCCTTGGGTAACGTATGGCGATAGGGCTTGAGAATTTTACCGCAAATTTCATCATATCGGAAAGCTCCCACTTGTTCTTGGGCGCCATTATCGTCATGTTTGGAATGCTCGACAGATACGAGATATCAAATATGCCCTGATGCGTTTCGCCGTCGGCTCCCACAAGCCCCGCCCTGTCGATCGCGAATACGACGGGAAGGTTCTGTATGCACACATCGTGAAGTATCTGGTCATAAGCGCGCTGCAGGAAGGAAGAATAAACGGCAACTATGGGTTTTAATCCTCCCGCCGCGAGTCCTGCCGCAAAGGTAACGGCATGCTCCTCGGCTATGCCCACATCGAAAAACCTTGCAGGATACATGTTGGCAAAGCGTTTAAGCCCGGTACCGTCAGGCATCGCCGCAGTGATCGCCACCACTTCCTCATTCCTTGCCCCGAGCTTGGTCATGACAGTTGAAAAGATATCCGTGTAATTGGCCTTCCTGCCCCTCTTTAAGGGAAGGCCGGTCTCGATATCAAAGGGTTCGGCACCGTGGAACCTTGCGGGATGGCGTTCCGCGGGCATGTAGCCCCTGCCCTTCTTTGTTATAACATGGACGAGCACGCACTTTGGAAGCTTGCGGGCTTCCTTAAGCATCCTGACCATAGCACCGACATCATGTCCGTCGACAGGTCCCAAATATGTTATCCCCATATCCTCAAAGAACATGCCGGGGACCACCAGTTGCTTAACACCGCTCTTATAACGTTTCAGGGTATCTACGAGCTGCGGTCCGTTGGGGAATTTATTCAGTTTGTTTTCAAGTACTATCTTAAAGTCCTTGTATGCCTCAGCCGTACGGATCTTCCGAAGGTATTTTGACATACCGCCGACATTCTCGGCGATGGACATATTGTTGTCGTTAAGGATGATCACATAGTTGGTATCGAGCCTTGCGGCGTTGTTAAGAGCCTCATATGCCATGCCGCCGGTGAGCGCGCCGTCTCCGATGACCGCAAACACCGCATGGTCCTCACCCCTTAGATCCCTTGCCTTTACAAGCCCGAGTCCTGCCGAGACCGATGTCGAAGAATGCCCCGTATCAAAACTGTCGCAAAGGCTTTCCTTGCGCTTGGGAAAGCCGCTCATACCGCCGTATTTGCGCAGGTTCTCAAAGCCTGCCTGCCTTCCGGTAAGCAGCTTGTGAGTGTAGGACTGATGGCCGACATCCCATATGATCTTATCCTCGGGAAGCTGCGCAACAAGATGGAGGGCCATTGTAAGCTCAACTGCTCCTAAGTTTGAGCCAAGATGCCCGCCTGTTACGCTTATCTTATTTATAAGGAATTCCCTTATCTCACGTGCCAGTTCGTCGTACTGCGAGGGCGGGATATCCTTTATGTCGTTCGGTTTCTTTATGCTGTCAAGTACCACGTTTCGTACCCCTTAACGATCATCTGTCACGGTTTATAAGGAACTTTATAAGTTCCTCAAGGAATTCATTCTTCTTATCCAGCGTTCCCAAAAGTTCAACCGCCCTGTTAGAGTAGGAATTGACATCCTCTGATGCTACCTTTAAACCCTTTATCGTTACATAGGTGGTCTTGTGATTCTTCTCATCGGAACCCACGGGCTTACCGAGTATCTTGGGATTTCCGGTCACATCCAGGATATCGTCCTTTATCTGGAAAGCTATCCCGACGGCTTCGCCGACAAGCTCCATAACGTCGACTTCCTCCTGCGTCGCGCCGCCTAATACGGCACCTATCGTAAGCGCCGCCTGGATGAGTGCGCCTGTCTTTAACCTGAAGATAAAAAGAATGCTGTCCTCACTCAGCGTTATGTTATTATCCTCGGCTTCAACGTCATATACCTGGCCGCCGACCATCCCGTAAATGCCGGATTTATGCGTAAGTATCTTAAGTGCTGTAAGTGCCCTTTTTGTAAGCTCGGGATCGTCCGCACACAGATCGAGCGAATGGGCCACTGTTTCGTATGCCTTGTTAAGAAGGGCATCGCCCGTAAGTATGGCCATATCCTCGCCGTATACGATATGCGTTGTCTTTTTGCCGCGCCTGTATTCATCGTTATCCATCGCGGGCAGGTCATCATGCACCAAAGAATAAGTATGAATCATCTCAAGGGCGGCCATAAATGCCCCGAGGCAGGGGTGTTCGCCGCCAAACAGAGTGCACGCTTCCCGCATCATCACAGGCCTCAGGCGCTTGCCGCCCGATAAAAGGCTGTAGTTCATCGCGGAGAGCACCGTTTTCTGATAGCCTTCCTCGGCAGATACTCCGTATTTAATTACCATTTCCTCGGCAGTCCTTACACGGTCCCTAAGTTCTTCATTGAAATTCATTCAGCTCACCTTCCTCATTTAAAACCATGACCTGCTGTTCAACCTTCTTAAGCTTTTCATCGCAGTACTTGAGCAGTTCCATGCCCTCCTTGTAAAGCGCAAATGACTGCTCAAGGGGGATATCCTCCGCCAGCTTTTCAAGGGTAGTATCCACGTTATCAAGCGCCTGCTCGAGTGTCAGGGCTTCCATTTCCTCCTGAGTCATACCACACTTCCTTTCAGCTTAACCGTTACTTATGACCTTCTTAACCTCGGTTATGAGCTCGCCGTCTTTTAGGCTTAACTTAAGCTCATCCGAAACATTTATATCCTTAACGCTCTTAAGCGCGCGTCCTTTATCATCCTGTACGAATGCATAGCCGCTGCTCAAACGCTTAAGGGGGGACAGAGCTTCCAGGCGCTCAACCCTTATATCCAGTAAATGCCGCTTGTCCTTAAGCGTTCCGTTCATGGAATCCTGAAGATGCTCAAGCAGCGAAATATACCTCATCCTCTGCTCCCTTAGCTTATGCCCGGGACTTAAGCCCTGAAGCTTAAGGGCAAGCTTCTCATATCTGTCGCGCTTTTTGCCCACGGCATCGATTAGTGAGTCCTTAAGAGCCTCCTTATATCCGTTTAACATATCGCTAAACGCCATGATATCAAATACCGCCAGCTCCGCTCCCGCCGACGGTGTCGGAGCGCGTAAGTCAGCGACAAAATCGGCTATCGTCGTATCGGTCTCATGACCAACCGCGGATATGACGGGTACGGTGCAGTCAAAGATGGCCCTTGCTACTGATTCTTCATTAAAGGCCCACAGATCCTCGATGGAGCCGCCGCCCCGGCCTACTATCATAACGTCGACCCCCTGAGCCTCAAGCATCCTGATACCCTCGACAATGCTTTCGGCGCTGCCTTCGCCCTGCACCTTTGCGGGGTAAAGAATGATCGAAACATGGGGGTTGCGGCGCTTTGTTATATTGATTATATCCCGTACGGCTGCGCCCGTCGGGGCGGTCACGACACCGAGCTTTGTTATGTACTTTGGAATGGGCTTCTTGTACTCGTCGGCAAACATGCCCATTTCCTCTAATTCCTTTTTAAGCTGTTCAAAGCGTTCATACAGCTGTCCCAGTCCGTCAAGGACGATACTTGCCGCATACAGCTGGTACTTGCCGTCGCGTTCGTAAACGTCGATGCGGCCGCCGGCGATGATCTGCTGGCCTTCCTTAAGAGTAAAGGCAAGGCCCTTCCGGTTTCCGGCAAACATCACGCAGGCAAGCGTACCTGTATTGTCCTTCATGGTGAAATAAATGTGACCCGAGGAGTGGTATTTGACGTTCGATACCTCCCCTTTGACATGGACTGAGCGCAGCATGAAATCCTGCTCAAACATATTTCTGATATATGAATTGACCTGCCCTACCGAATATGCATTCATTCGGGGACGCCTCCTTCGGACTTCGCAATGCCGGCAAGCACACCGTTTATAAATGAAGGCGATTCATCCTGTCCGTATTTTTTGGCAAGCTCAACGGCCTCGTCAATGGCAACGCCGACCGGGATATCATCGTCATGCAGCATTTCAAATACCGCAAGCCGAAGGATTGCAAGATCCACCTTGCCCATCCGTTTCGTATCCCACGACCTCGAATGGGTATTTATGGTTTCATCAAGCTTATTTAAAACGGCGGCGATCCTTTCGTATTTTTCGCTTATATATTGCTTATCTTCCTCGTCAAATACCCATGGACCGACATCATCGCTGCCATCGCTGCCATCAGGAAACAGAGAGGTCGCGCCATCCTCAAAATAGCGTGGAAGCTGCGACCTGACGTCTCCTTCACTTAAGAACTCAAGCCTGAACACAAGCCTGAAGATATGCTCCCTTATCTCACTCCTCGTCATAACGCTTAGTTACTCCTCGTTTGTCATGTCGATCCCGACTATCCTGATCCCGACATTAAGGACGGTCAGTCCGGTCATGTTTTCGACCGATGTCCTCACCCTTTCCTGAACCTGTTTGCTCGTAACGGGAATGTTGAATCCGTACTTCATGATGAGCGCAAGATCCACGGTAACGGCGCCGTCCTCGATGACTACGCGGACTCCCTTTGACCTTGACCTTATACCCATCTTCTTTAAAACTTCCTTGGGCGCGTTTGAAACGGTACCTGCGACGCCGTCGATCTCGGTCGCTGCGATGGCGGCAATGTTTCCGACAACATCGTCCGCTATGCGTACCTCACCGTATGCACCCGGATTATTGTTTTTTATTCCATCAGATTCCCTGGACACTGTGATACCTCCTTAAGACACTTACAGAATAGTATATCAAAATCGGGCTCAAATGAAAAGCATTTGTGCCGCTGCTACTCGTACCACTTTTCGGCATCCTGCCTGAATTTATCGAAAGATTCCTTATCAACATAGAACATGTGGCCCGAAGGATAATATGTGAAGCTTAAGTTATCCTCCCTGTCCTCGCTTATGAAAGCATGGTTATATGTCCATTCAGCCGAATAGAACGGAGTTGCACCGTCAAAGTAACTGCAGAGCACCCATATCTTAAGGAAGGGATTCTGAGCCATGCAGTCGCTGACGATATCTTCCTGTGAGATAAGTCCGCCGTCATCGGTAAAACTCCATGCATAGTTAACATCCTCGGAAAGCGTGTAGAAGGGTGTATCCGTCTCATACCCGAGTTCTTCGGTGATATATTCAAGGTAAGCGTTTACCAGGGCGATATCGGTAGATGAAGAAGAGGGATCGCCTGCTTCCGAATATATCGGCGCATTGGTGGCGGGACCTTTTATACGTCCGTCATATCTTCCGACAAACTGCTTTTCATCACTTAAGAGTTCACTGCGGAAATCATCCGGGTCTATCCTTATGTTCTTCTTAAGCACGAAATCCTTCGATAATCCTATATATCCCGAAAGCTTTTCGGCGATTTCGTCCTTTTTATCCTTGGAAAGCTGCCTTCCCAAAAACATTGCCGGAACATACTCCTCCTCAACAAAGCTCCGCACTTCCTTAAGAAACTCCTCAAGCTCCATATCCTGATATTCCTTAGCCAGCTTGCCGTGATACCAGGCAACTGCGGCATATGTGGGAACAAAGAGCAGGTAAGGCGTTTCGTTTCCGTTGCTGCCAATGATCGCAGAAAAGTTGTTGGCAGAAGAAACGAGCATCAATCCGTTCACATGTATCGTATACGTGTCCGCAAGATACTTACACAGGCCGACCGCACGCGTGGTGCCGTATGATTCTCCCGCAATGTACTTTTTGGAACCCCATCTCTTGTTCCTGTTGAGATACTGGCGTATAAAATCGCCGACCGAACGGATGTCGTTATCATATCCATAGAACTCATTTGCATCGGATCCCTCCGCGGCGCGTGAATAGCCGGTGCCTACGGGATCTATAAAGACAAGATCGGTCATATCAAGGACGGAATTTTCATTGTCAACTATCTTGGCCGGTAAAGATATTGCGTATCCGGTATCATCCATCTGAGCCTTGCGCGGTCCCAGACATCCGAACTGGATGCAGTAGCTGCTGGAACCGGGGCCGCCGTTGAATGCAAATGTTATCGGGCGGTCGTTGGTGTCCTCCACATCATCCCTTGTATAGGCCGCATAATACATTTCGCAGGTTGCACCGCCGCTCTCAAGAGTCACCGTTCCGGCTTCTGCGGTATAGGGAATTGTCTGTCCCTTGATAACTACGCTGTGTTTGGTCGTGACAATATTGTCTTCCGGGCTTGCTTCGTCCGGTTTTTCGGCCGTTTCCGCTGTTTCGGATTCGTCGGATGCGTCCCCGGTTTCAGCCTCATCGGCTTCTTCTTTTGTTTCGGAATCCCCGGCTGCTTCGGATGCTTTGGGATCCCCGGTTGTATCGGTATCCTTGGGTGCCGCATATAAACCTGTCGGCAGTGCGCAAAGAAGCAGTATCGCAGCTGTGAGTATCGCGATAGCTCTCTTCATAGTGTAACCCTCCTGTCTTTTGATCCTTAATAAACTTATATGTGTCCGTTTTAACGATAATTTCCCTTATTCAGAATACCATGACGGCGGCTTTAAAGACAATACTTCCGATGCTTATGTTACAGGTAAAAAATGAGTTCGTTAAGGTTGTCGAGAGTCACATAATTGACATTTTTCGAGCCCCTCAAGTAATCGAATATCCGGCTGTCACCGGTAAGATAGGATGACATATCGGCAAATACCGCCTCGTCAGAGCATTTTACGGTCACCATCTCATCGCCCCGCGCATAAGCCGTGTCAAACACGTTCCTTAGCTGTTCCTCGTTTACGGCCGTAAAATAGTTGCCTTCCCTGACATAATAATAGTCATTCATGGATGTGCACTGCGGCAGCGGGAAAGCGCTGTCGATCGTGTGAGTCTTACTTATTTCCTCAGTTGTGAGGCAGAGATAATCATAGCTTATCTTCGGCGGTGCCGGGAGTGCGGACATATCGCGGTCCGCAGACAGTTCATAGGACATATCGCCCCACGTGACATCAACGTAATAATAATCACCGTCGGCCTTTACAAGGTTCCAGGCGTGGCGCTCGCTGCCGTGCGTTATGCCGCGGACGACCGTGCAGAAGAGGCCCATGCGGTTCATCATATACTGCATCGCGGTCGCGTAGCCCTGGCATACGCTGCGCCTGTCCTCAAATACGCTTAGGTAATTCTGGCCGTTCGGGGCCGCAAGGTCGTATTCGGTGTTGTCGATTATGTATTCATAGAGGTATTTCACCTTCGCGTAGTCATCGGGACCGGACGGCGCACCCGCAAGGCAGGCATCGACATATTTATCCGCGCGTTCCTGATGCATCCTCGCATCCTCGCGGGTCATGGTGTACATACCCGAAACGGCCAGCTGCTCAACAACGCCTCCGCGCTCGTATTTTATAAGGTTGTAGCCCTTTAGATAGAACAGCTCCGGATTGTCGGCCATCACGCAGTCGAAGGCCTTATCGATCATCTCGGGATTGCGTGTCGGCATGTTCACCTTTTTCCCGAAATCAAAGAAAGATGTGTACAGCATCCTGTATATCGTCTGCTCGCCATCGCTTAAGGTATGATAGGCATAGTACCTTTCGTCCTTAAGCTTTTCTTTTAAGACATCGTCGCCGGCCGACTGATCCCCATCCTGCATTTCATCGGGATCGGCATCTTCTATCTTTATTACTTCTTCTTTTACTTCCGTATCGATATTGATACTATCCGACGAGCTGTTTCCGTCTTTACGGCCGGTGTCCGCTATGACGACCGGTTCGTATTCCTCATCATCGGAGAGCAGATACTTAACGTCATCAACGATGTCGTCGAACCAGCACTTGGCGTCATACAGAAAGCCGGGAAGCTTGCAGCCCGTTAAGCATAACGCTGTAAGGCAGAGTGCCGCAAGGTATCCGGCTGCCTTTTCAGAGCCCTTAATTAAATTCATACGCCCCTTTTTTTGTTTCATATATAATCCTAATTGCGTTTCATATCATAGTTCTGTTTTATGCATACCTTAATTGCGGCCGAATTCGGTAAGCTTCAGTCCTTCGTTCCTTTCAAGGACCATGCCCACACTCCAGCTGTTAACGAACAGAAGGAGCGGATTGCCCTTAAGGTCCTGTATCCTCTTCATGTCGGAAGTGCCCGTCAGCTTCATGACGTCCACCTCGTCCTTATTCTCGATCCAGCGGATATGCTCATACGGCAGGTTCTCAAGCTTTATTTCTACGTTGTACTCATTTTCGAGCCTGTATTTTAATACTTCGAACTGCAGGACGCCGACAACGCCTACGATTATCTCCTCCATTCCGGAGCCTATCTCCTGAAATATCTGTATAGCACCCTCCTGCGCTATCTGGTTGATGCCCTTGACGAACTGCTTGCGCTTCATAGTGTCCATCTGTGTGACTCTTGCAAAATGCTCGGGCGCGAACGTAGGGATGCCCTCATATTCGAAGGTCTTATCAGGCATGCATATCGTATCGCCTATCGAAAATACGCCGGGATCGAACACGCCGATGATATCGCCCGCGTAGGCTTCATCAACCACATGTCTTGAATCCGCCATCATCTGCTGGGGCTGCGAAAGCCTCATCACGCGGCCGCCCTGAACGTGTTTAACCTCCATGCCCGCGTCGAACCTTCCCGAACATATCCTCATGAAGGCTATCCTGTCGCGGTGGGCCTTGTTCATGTTGGCCTGGATCTTGAAGACAAATGCGGAAAAGTCATTTTCCGTAGGATCGATGATGCCGCAGTCGGCCTTCCTCGCAAGCGGTGTTGTCGTCATCTCCAAAAAGTACTTAAGGAATATCTCAACGCCGAAGTTTGTGAGCGCCGAACCGAAGAACACGGGCGACAGTTTGCCGCTTTGCACCTCATCAAGGTCAAATTCGGCGCTGGCGCCGTCGATAAGCTCTATCTCGTCAAGCAGGGTATCGCAGGCCTCATCGCCTATGAATTCCCTGAGCCCTTTTTCATCATCAAGCGGGAGCACATCCGTATGCCCCTCCTTTGTACCTTTCTCGGTATCCGAAAATGTCATGACAGCCTTTTTGTTCCTGTCATACACGCCCTTGAAGCGCTTGCCCGAGCCTATCGGCCAGTTCACGGGACATGTTGCCACGCCGAGCTCCTTTTCGATATCGTCAAGGAGTTCGAAGGTATCGTTTGCGTCACGGTCCATCTTGTTTATGAACGTAAAGATCGGGATCCCGCGCATCGCACATACTTTGAAAAGCTTCCTTGTCTGGGCCTCAACGCCCTTGCTCGCGTCAATTACCATGACGGCAGAATCGGCCGCCATCAGGGTCCTGTAGGTATCCTCCGAAAAGTCCTGGTGGCCGGGGGTATCCAGGATGTTTATGCAGAATCCGTCGTATTCAAACTGCAGTACCGATGAGGTTACCGAAATACCCCTCTCCTTCTCGATCTCCATCCAGTCGGACACGGCATGCCTTGCGGTCGCCTTGCCTTTTACGGAGCCGGCGAGGTTTATCGCGCCTCCGTATAACAGGAATTTCTCGGTTAATGTTGTTTTGCCGGCATCCGGGTGCGATATGATCGCAAACGTACGCCGCTTGTTGATCTCGTTTTCGTACATGATAGTTATCCTTCTATTCCAAGGTAGTCAAGAATGGTGTCTGAAATATACGCGAATGTATCGTGGGTGCCGAGGCTGCCGGGCTTTATGTTTTTGCCATACATTAGAAGCGGCACGCATTCGCGGGTGTGATCCGTCGTTTTTGTAAAGGCAGGATCGCAGCCGTGGTCCGCTGTTATCATGAGCACATCATCATCGCGCATTTTTGCAAATATTTCGGGCAGCTTAGCATCAAAATATGCGACAGCCTTAGCGTAACCGTCGATATCACGGCGGTGGCCGTAGAGCATATCGTAATCGACGAGGTTTACGAACAAAAGTCCGTCAAAGTCGCGGTCCATGAATTCAAGCGTCTTTTCAATGCCGTCGGGGTTTCCGCTCGTATATACATGCTCCGTTATACCGGCTCCCGCAAATATATCGAATATCTTGCCGACCGCAAGGACATCTTTACCGGCATCCTTTATATGATCGAGCATGGTCTTATCGGGCGGCAGCAGCGAGAAATCATGCCTGTTGCTCGTCCTTGTGTAATTGCCGCTTGTTCCTATAAACGGACGGGCTATGACTCTGCCTACTCCGTATTTACCCTTAAGCCCCTTCCGGCAGGTCCTGCATATCTCATAAAGCTCCTCAAGGGGCACTACGTCCTCATGGGCAGCGATCTGAAATACAGAATCGGCCGAAGTATATATGATAAGGTCGCCTGTCTTTACATGCTCGTCTCCGTAATCATTTATGACTTTGGTTCCTGAATACGGCTTGTTGCAAAGGACTCCGCGCCCCGTTGCCTTTTTAACCTCATCAAGCACCTCCTGCGGAAAGCCGTCGGGAAATACAGGCAGCGGATCCGGAGAAATCAGTCCCGCTATCTCCCAGTGTCCTATCGTCGTATCCTTGCCTGCCGAAGCTTCGATAAGCCTTGCGTACGCGCCGATGGGATCATCGGTACCCGCATCGTAATCAATACCGTCTATATTGAAAATCCCGAGCTTCCTTAAGTTATCCGCCCTGAATTCCTTACTCCCGTAGCAGGACTTCATCGTATTTGTCCCTGAATCACCGAATTTATCCGCATCGGGAGCATCGCCTATCCCGAAACTGTCCATAACTATGAGGATCACCCGTTTTGCCATAGCATACCTCCACATAAACTTCATGTTTATAAACGCATTTATGATACCACAGGATGGGCATTATTGCCACATTTCCTACCTTCAAACCGGCAAATGTCACATACATCGTTTTCCGTCATCGTTGTCTGACTTTTTATCGAATTGTGTTTCAATAACATACAGGCTGATTATATTTACAGACTTATCCACATCCCGGATATTTTCAAATTTGAAACATTCGTTTTTACAGATATCCACAATGTCAACAGCGTGTCAAACGCACATTTATAGACGTTTCACGCATCAATTTACATAATCAAGCCATTCGCTAAGTCATATTTTAATGTTTGCGTATCTTGTTGATAAGTCTGTGAATACAGTTTTTAAGCGACTTCTGTTTGTCAAGTACTTTTTTTGAGATTTGTATGTGTGGGGTGTTATTTTAAATATAATTGTCAGACTATTTAGGTTTACATATAACTGAGGACACGGGGACGGTTCTTCCGTCTGGTTTTCGCAAAAACCAGACGGAAGAACCGTCCCCGTGTCCGAAAAATCTATTGAGCGTCCTTGATCGAGAAGCTTATCCTTCCCATCTTATCCTTGCCTAAGCACTTACACTTAACGACATCACCGAGTGTGAGCACGTCCTCAACGCGGTTGATCCTCTCCTTGGCGATCTTACTGATGTGGACCATGCCCTCCTTGCCGGGAGCGAACTCGATGAATGCGCCGAATTCCTTGATGCTTACAACCTTACCGGAATACATCTTACCTTCCTCGAACTCGGATACGATAGTCCTGATGTATTCAAGGGCCTTGTCCATGCCTTCCTTCTCGGTGCCGCATACGGATACCGAACCGTCATCCGTAATATCGATCTTAACGCCGCACTCATCGATGATGGCATTGATCGTCTTGCCGCGCTGGCCGACAACATCACCGATCTTCTCGGGATCGATCTTGATCTGGATGATCTTGGGTGCGTATTCGTTAACATTTTCCCTGGGTGCCGAAATAGCCGGCTTCATGCAGTTGTCCATGATGAACAGCCTTGCCTCACGGCAGCGTGCGATGGCGCCCTCAACGATGGGCCTTGTAAGGCCGTGGATCTTGATATCCATCTGGATGGCCGTGATACCTTCGGTAGTACCGGTTACCTTGAAGTCCATGTCTCCGAAGAAGTCCTCAAGACCCTGGATATCGGTAAGGAGTACGAAATCATCATCGGTATCGCCCGTAACAAGACCGCAGCTTATACCTGCAACCATCTTCTTTATCGGAACACCTGCAGCCATAAGGGACATACAGGATGCACATGTTGAAGCCATTGATGTTGAGCCGTTAGACTCAAATGTCTCGGATACGCAGCGGATAGCGTAAGGGAATTCCTCTTCCGAAGGAAGTACCGGAATAAGAGCCCTCTCAGCCAGTGCTCCGTGACCGATCTCACGACGTCCCGGTCCCCTTGAAGGCTTTGTCTCGCCGACAGAGTAGCTCGGGAAGTTATAATGATGCATGTAACGCTTGTTTACTTCGTTAGAATCAAGCCCGTCGATCCTCTGCATCTCCGAAAGCGGAGCCAGTGTACAGATATCGCAGATCTGGGTCTGTCCGCGCGTGAACATTGCAGAACCGTGAACACGGGGAATAAGATCGACCTCTGCCGCCAAAGGACGGATCTGTGTTATCTCACGACCGTCGGGACGCTTGTGATCCTTAAGGATCATCTTACGTACCGTCTTCTTCTCATACTGATATATCGCTTCGCCAAGGATGGCAAGCCATTCCTCATTGTCGGCAAATGCTTCTTCAAGACGAGCGGTGATGTTACGGATATTTTCCTCACGTACCTGCTTCTCGTCAGTAAATACTGCGCCTTCCATCTCCTCGGGAGGAACGATCTCCTTCATCTTTGCAAAAAGCTCCTCGGGGATAGCGCATGACTCATACTCATGTTTGGGCTTACCAACCTCGGCAACCATCTTGTTGATGAACTCGATGATCTTCTGATTCTCCTCATGGGCCATGTAGATCGCTTCGATCATCTTGGCCTCGGGGATCTCGTTGGCGCCTGCCTCGATCATGATGACCTTCTCGGCCGTTGAAGCAACGGTAAGGTTAAGGTCGCCGCTCTTCCACTGCTCCTGGCTGGGGTTTATGATGAACTTACCGTCGATCATTCCAACCTGTGTTGTTGCGCAGGGGCCGCAGAAAGGTATATCCGAAATGGATGTTGCGATGGCTGAACCAAGCATTGCAACCAACTCGGGACGGCACTCAGGATCAACCGATAATACGAGGTTGTTAAGAGTACAGTCATTCCTGTAATCCTTCGGGAACAGGGGACGCATCGGGCGGTCGATTACACGTGCGGTAAGCACTGCGTTCTCTGATGCCTTGCCTTCCCTCTTGTTAAATCCTCCGGGGATCTTACCTACTGCATACATCTTCTCCTCGAACTCAACAGAGAGCGGGAAGAAATCAATACCTTCACGGGGCTTATCGGATGCCGTTGCGGTACACAGAACGGTGGTATCACCGTAATGCATAAGCGCTGCACCGTTAGCCTGCTTGGCGACACGTCCAACATCAACAGTAAGTGTACGTCCGCCGATCTCAATCGAATAACTCTTGTACATGTGATTCTCCTTCCTTAATGAATATATGTTTCAAGACGGAAGATATGTACCGAAACTACTGAACTGACCACGAGCATTCATGAGCAGTTCAGTGGTCTCGGGTATTACTTCCGCCTTAAGTTACTTTACCGAAGATAATAAACGAACGCAGTCACGCATATGACATGCATTACTGCGTCCATTTACAAAAGCCCGTTTGATTACTTCCTCAGGCCTAACTTCTCGATAAGTGAACGATAGCGCTCGATGTCCTTCTTTTTAAGGTATGCAAGAAGGCCGCGCCTCTGACCGATCATCTTGTACATACCCCTTGCTGAATGATGATCACCCGGATTAGCCTTAAGATGCTCGGTAAGCTCCTTGATCCTTTCGGTAAGGACTGCTACCTGAACTTCCGGTGAACCTGTGTCGCCTTCGGTACGTGCGTACTTTTTGATGATCTCAGTTTTCTTTTCCTTGCTTATCATTTCGTTTTCCTCCTGTTTATCCGCTTGCAAATGCCGTGAAAATGCGGCTTTGCAGCTATCAGCCCTATACTCAGCACCGGGTCGGAATTCCCGGAACCGTGCACGGGTCACACAACATTAGACATTTTAACACATAATAAATACCTTGTAAACCCCGAAAAATCAAGCCTGCACCATGTTAAGATCAGGCCTGTACCATGCGTACGTCGGATGCGGAAACCTTCTTTGCATTGTCGGGATCGGGGTCAAGGACCGAGAACGCAATATTGGTCGCATGATCCGCAACCCTTTCAAGCCCCGAAACCACATCCGAGAACAGCATTCCTGCCTCGGGCGTGCACTCGTTCCTGGTCATCCTGGCTATGTGCTGGCGCTGGAGCTCACGCTCCTTTTCATCTATCGCATCCTCGAGCGAGAGTATATCGCGCAGATGGTCGTCGTTACCGGTTGAGAACATCTCGATCGCAAAACGTATTATCGTATTAACCATATCGAGCATCTCACCCATCTCCTTCATCGCATCACGCGAGAAGTCGATCCCCTTTTCCTTCCTCTGTTTTGCAGAATCAGCCACATTTTCGGCGTGGTCTCCGATACGTTCGATATCGTTCACCACGTGGAACAGTCCGCCGATGCTCTTCGCATCATCTACGGGAAGGTTGGTCTGGCTTATCTTTACAAGATAGTTGGTTATCTCATGGTTAAGGAAGTTTATGTTTTCCTCGACCTCGTAAACTTCGTCGATATCCTCCTCATCAAGAGTCACGAGCGCGTTCATTGCTCGATTAAGGTTCTCGCTTGCAAGCAGAGCCATTCGTTCAAGCTCCTTGGTAACCTCGAATACCGCGGTCGCCGGCGAGAAGATATTTTTGCCTCCGATATGTTCAAGCTGGAGCTTCGCACGGTAGCCGATCGCCTCGTCCTCGCCCGGTACAAGCTTGTATGTAAGCTTTACAAGAAGGCCGGAGAACGGGAATAATATGACAGCCTGGAATATCTTTATAAGTGAATGGGCATTTGCCACCTGACGTCCAAGGTTATCGCCGCTCATGCGGTGCAGGAGTCCGATTATCCATTCCATACCGAACTTGAATATCGTAAATACCACGATCCCGCCGAATACATTGAAAAGCAGGTGTATAAGGGCTGCCCGCTTTGCATTCTTCTTACCCGAAAGGGATGATATCATTGCCGCCGCGGTACCGCCGATAGTACATCCCAAGATTATGTACAGACAGATCCGTATATCAAGAAGGCCCTGAGCTACCATAACTAGGATGATGCTGACCGTTACGGATGAGCTTTGGATGATGGCCGTAACAACCGTTCCTATGATTATCGCAAGCAGCGGGCTTGTAAGCGACGCAAAAAATGCCGGAACGGCCGGAATGTCCTTAACGGACCTCATAGCCTCCGACATAAGTGCAAGTCCCATAAACAGAACGCCGAAACCGGTAAGGATCTCGCCGATCTTCTGGACCTTTTCCTTTTTTATGAAACAGAACATTATAACGCCCAGGAAACAGAAAACGGGGGCGTATTCCGAAAGGTTAAAAGAAACGAGCTGCGATGTCACCGTGGTACCGATATTGGCACCGAAGATCACGCCTACAGCCTGGGAAAGAGTCATGATACCGGAGTTAACAAAGGAGACGACTAACATCGTACAGGCACTTGACGACTGGGTGATACCCGTAAACACGATACCGACGAGCATACCCGAGAACCTGTTTTTAGTAAAGAATTCAAGGATGTTTCGGAGCTTGGCGCCTGCCGCCTTCTCGATCCCCGAATTCATGAGGGTCATACCGAACAGGAACAGTCCGAGGCCTCCGGCCAATGTCAACAAAGTTGATGCTATCATAATTCTCCTTCAGCCGCTGCGCTTACCAAAATACCTTTATCATCCTGCGGCTTCGCATATCCGTATCACTTATTCACCAGATAATATTTTAAGATATGGGATTTCAATAAACAAGAGCTTTATGAAAAGCAGCTGATTTTTGTAAAAAAATGACAAGGCCTATGGGATTTGGGGATGATTTTTATGCCATTTTTCACCTTCGGCGACATCCTTTGTGAGCTGACCTTTAAGTTCATCAAGCGATCCAAAACGCATTTCGGGCCTAAGGAACTTAAACAGGCTTACCGTAAGCTCCTGTCCGTAGATAAGAGAATCAAAATCATAAATGTATGTTTCAATGCCGATCGCAGCGCGTTCACCCTCAACCGTCGGCTTGCGTCCGATATTGGTTATCGCATTGTATTTGGTCCCCTCATACTCAACGACGGAAAAGTAAACGCCGTTTGGCGGCAGCAGTTTATCCTCCTTGGGAATAAGGTTGACTGTGGGAAAATCAAGAGTACGGCCTATACGCCTGCCATGCACCACTTCACCGTAGAAGAAATACGGATGGAGCAGCATTTCATTCGCAGCCTCGATATCTCCCCTCTCGATGCACTCACGTATGATCGTAGAGCTAATTTCGTGCTCACCATGCATAAGCTTGTCAATGACGGTCACCTCATAGCCGTGATCTTTCGCATATTCCCTTAATGTATCTGCCGTTCCGCGCCCGCCGTGTCCGAACTTAAGGTCAGAGCCTATGACGATCGCCTTCATGTTAAGGCGCTCAAGAAGAAACTCCTCGATAAACCCTTCCGCACTTATGGATGCAGTCTTTTCATTAAAGGGAAACTCCACAAGGTAATCGGCGCCAAGCTTTTCAAATATGCGGCGCTTCTCAAGGTTTGTTGTAAGAACCCTTGAGTCCGTACCGTCAATGAGCATCGAGACCGGGATGTCGAATGTGAAGATAACGGATTTAAGGCCCTGCGCGCGGTACTTAAGCATCCTGTCAAAAACCAGCGCATGGCCCTTATGTATCCCGTCGAACTTGCCGATGGTCACAACCGTATCTTCCGGTATTTTAAAATCAATAGTTTTGGAAATTATCTTCATAACATTATCCGCCGGCATAAGCCTCCATCACGCTTAAAGAAACATCTTGAATACTTTATAAATTCCCCTGCCCGGATCAAGATCGTAAAGCGCCGTAAAATTCCCCGAATGATTGTACACACGGAAGCGGTCCATATAAACGGCGCCCTTAGTAACCTTTGCTATGTCGCTTTTACGGAATGCGTTCCCGTTCTTTAAAAGCTTATCCGCGCTTTCCTTAAGGATCACACTCCCGCAGTCCTTAAAAATCTCATCAACGGGGATGATATGGTGTTCAAGTTCCCCCGCGTCCGCCCATTCCTGTACCTTTGAAAGAGTCACCGCAGTATCCAGTGTAAAATCACCCGAACGCGTCCTTACAAGGCTTTCCATCGTTCCTCCGCAGCCTAAGCGGTTTCCTATATCATGGCACAGTGTCCTTATGTAGGTGCCCTTTGAGCATGAAATGCGCATCGTTACACGCGGCAGGGAAATATCGACTATATCTATCGAGTGGATCGTCACGGGGCGTGGCTTACGCTCCACTTCCTTACCCTGCCTTGCAAGCTCATAAAGCTTTTTTCCGTCGACCTTTATGGCAGAATACATTGGCGGTATCTGCATGATATCACCGGTAAATTCCTTAACGCACGAGATCACATCTTCATCTGTCAGGTTGACATAATGTTCCTCCAGCACCTTCCCCGATATATCCTGTGTATCAGTTACGATACCAAAAAGGAGTACCGTTTCGTACTCCTTTGTTTTATCAGTGAGCAGATCACATACCCTGGTCGCATTGCCTAAGCAGACGGGAAGGACTCCCGTTGCGTCCGGATCGAGCGTGCCCGTGTGGCCTATCTTCTTCTGATGACATATTCCCCGAAGCTTTGCTACCACATCGAAGGAGGTAAAGCCGGGTTCCTTGTATATGTTTATGATCCCGTTCATGCGCTATAACATTTAACTTTATTGATCAAACGACTCCAACTGCTTTTCTATGTGCAGGCTTAAGTTATTCAGTACATCATGGAAGGTTCCGTTCATGTTGCAGCCCGCTGCGCGTACATGGCCGCCTCCGCCGAAGTACGATGAGACCTCGGCCACGTTGACCTTACCGTTGCTGCGCATGCTCACCTTGAATTCAAGAGTTCCCGTTTCGTACATGAATATCGCGACTTCAACACCCTTGGTCATCTGAAGCTGGTTCACGATCCCCTCAAAATCCGAGGACTCCGCCTCATAGAATTCCATCGCCTTCCTGTCAATGTAACCCGCGATGCACCTGCCGTCCATGAAGAGTATGCTCTCAAGGAGGGTGCGCCCGAGCAGCTGATTCTGCACATAAGTCTTCTGATAAAACGTCTCATCGGTTATCTTTGAGCCGTCAAAATCATAGGCAACGAGCTTCTGAAGAGCCGCGAATGTATCGGGCCCCGTACAGCTGTAGCGGAAAACTCCGGTGTCATGGGCGATGCCGGTATACAGAGCCTTCGCCACATCAACGTCCATGTATTCATCCTCAAACAGGCGTGTCAGTATCTCGCAGGTCGAGCTCGCCTCGGGTTCAACGCAGAATACGTCACCAAACCCGTTATTGCTTATATGATGATCTATAAGTATCGACTTTTTCGCTCCGAGGAACAGCTTATCCGCATCTCCGATCCGTCCTATATCGGCAGAATCAAGCGCTATAAATACATCGAACTGC
Organism: Lachnospiraceae bacterium; assembly: GCA_017550535.1. Taxonomy (GTDB): domain Bacteria; phylum Bacillota; class Clostridia; order Lachnospirales; family Lachnospiraceae; genus UBA2868. Next base: position 19,826 of record JAFZOS010000012.1, on the reverse strand, counting down.
CCGGGATATGCGAAGGTCGTATCAACCTTGTCATAACCCTTAAGGAATGAATATATCGCCGGGGGCTGCTCCAAAAATAACCTTATATCGGCATCCTTATATACATTTTTAAGATAGGCATAGGTTCCGAACACCGCACCGACGCAATCGCCGTCAGGCCTTATGTGACCCGTGATCCCTATGGTCTTCGGACTGCCTGCTTCTTTTAACAGATTCATTTGATCTTCCTTTTATGATTCTTCATCTTCAGGGCCCTTAACGTCATCCAGCAGCTTGTTCATCTTCATTCCGTATTCGATCGAAGTATCGGAAATGAAGCGGAGCTCCGGAGTGTTGCGAAGGTTTAAGTTCTTCGCAAGCTGGCTGCGAAGGAAACCTTCGGCATTCTTAAGGCCCTTAAGGGTACCCTCCCTGGCTTCGTCATCGCCGAGGGTTGATATCCAAACCTTGCATGTTTTAAGGTCCGGCGCCACTTCAACATCGGTAACGCAGGTCATTGGACCCACCCTGGGATCCTTGATCTCGGACCTTATCAGGTTCGCGAGTTCACGCTGGACCTCGCTGTTTATCCTTGTGTTTTTTATACTGTTCTTTCGCATTGTTGTTTCCTATCTGGGTACCTCTACCATCTTGTATGCTTCAACTATGTCAAGCTCGGCAAAGTCATTGAAATCCTCAAATACGAGACCGCACTCGAAGCCTGCCTTTACTTCCTTGACATCGTCCTTAAACCTCTTAAGGGATGCAAGGTTGCCTTCGAAGATCTGCTCGCCCTCATGGGTGATGCGTACCTGGCAGCCGCGCTCGAATGTACCGTCAAGCACATAGGAACCGGCGATATTGCCTATGCCCGAAGCCTTGAATATCTGCCTTATCTCCGCATGACCGATCACCTTCTCCTCGAATACCGGATCGAGCATTCCCTTCATTGCGGCTTCCACATCCTCGATAGCCTTGTAGATGACATTGTAAAGCCTTATATCCACGCCTTCGGTCTCGGCTATGTTCTTGGCCGTTGCATCGGGGCGGACATTGAAGCCTATGATTATCGCATTCGAAGCCGAAGCAAGAACAACATCCGATTCGTTTATCGCACCTACGCCGCCGTGGATGACCTTGACAACAACTTCCTCGTTCGTAAGCTTGACAAGGCTTTCCTTGACAGCCTCGACAGAACCCTGAACGTCGGCCTTGATGATAAGGTTCAATTCCTTAAGGTTGCCTTCCTGGATCTGGGTGAACAGATCATCAAGAGACATCTTGTTCTTGGTATCGTCAAGCAGCTTGACCTTGTTCTGTGAGATGAAGGTCTGTGCGAAATTCTTGGCTTCCTTATCATTATCGGGAGATACGAATATCTCACCTGCATTCGGAACATCGTTAAGTCCGAGTATCTCAACGGGTGTCGAAGGACCTGCCTCCTTGACGCGCCTTCCCTTGTCGTCTATCATGGCGCGGACCTTACCGTAGCATGCGCCTGCGGCGATAAAGTCACCCACCTTAAGTGTACCCTTCTGAACGAGCACGGTGGCAACGGGACCGCGTCCCTTATCAAGCTGTGCCTCGATGACAAGACCACGGGCCTTACGCTTGGGATCTGCCTTAAGCTCGAGAATATCGGCCGTAAGCAGGATCATTTCAAGCAGGTTGTCGATGCCTTCGCCTGTCTTTGCGGAAACCGGAGCAAATACAGTACTTCCGCCCCAGTCCTCGGGGATCAGTTCGTATTCGGAAAGCTCCTGCTTAACCCTGTCTATGTTGGCACTCGGTTTATCTATCTTGTTTACGGCAACGATGATCTCGATGCCTGCTGCCTTCGCATGGTTTATAGCCTCGATGGTCTGCGGCATAACACCGTCATCCGCAGCAACAACAAGGATGGCGATATCCGTCGAATTGGCGCCTCGCATACGCATAGCCGTGAACGCCTCATGACCCGGCGTATCGAGGAAGGTGATCTTCTGGTCTCCGACCTTAACCACATAAGCACCGATGTGCTGTGTGATACCGCCGGCTTCGCGGTCGATCACATGAGTCTTCCTTATAGAATCAAGCAGCGAGGTTTTACCGTGGTCAACGTGTCCCATTACGCAGATAACGGGCGGACGCTTAACCATCTTGCTTGTATCTTCTTCCTCTTCCTTTAACAGTTCCTCTATTACGTCTACTACTACTTCCTTCTCGCAAAGTATCTCGAACTCGACCGCGATCTCCTCGGCCTGCTCGTAGGTTATCTCCTGATTAACGGTAACAACCTTGCCCTGAAGGAACAGTTTCTTTATTATGACTGCGGGCTGGACCTTCATCTTCTCGGCCAGCTCCTTTATGGTAAGGCTTTCAGGAAGGGTTATTACCTTGATCTTCTCCTCTTCCTTAACCTCAGCAGGCTTTTCGGGCTTTATGAACTTGCCGGCCTTGCTGCCCCTTACCTGTTTGCCGCCCCTGAAGCCGTCCTCATTCTGGTAGCTTTGATCCTTACGGTTCTTATCCCTGCTCTTCTTGGAATCATCGCGGCGGTTGTCCTTGCCTGCGCCCTTCTGATCAGAACCGAAGGCAATGCTTATACCGCTCCTTAAGTTGTCTCGTCCGCCTCGGCCTGCTCCCTGTCGGCTGTCCCTTCCCTGTCCGTCGCGTCCATAGGAAGGACGTCCTGTTTCGCCCGTCTTTTCCCGACGTTCGAAAGTTCTTCCAGTACGGTCAGCACTATTGCCACCAGCCCTGTTAGGACGAGTACCGCCTTGTACGCTTTCCTGAGTTTTTTGAACGTTTTCTCTATCAGTGTTAACTGCTGCCTGCTCATTATCTCCTCCGACCTGTGTTACCGGTTCCGGTGCCGCTGCTGCTTTACGCTCGACCTTCTTTTCTTCCGCCGGCTTTACGATCACGTCATCATCACGGTTCATCATAACATTGGCGGTCCTTGGAACATTGGGCTTTATGAGCCGCTGTGCCGGACGGACAAACGTATTGCTGCCGGGCCTTGAACCCTGCGGCCTGCCCTGACCCTGCGCGCCGCCGCGCTGACCCTGAGGCTGACCGGGCCTTGCTGCAGTACCTCCCTGGGTGTTATGCCTGTTAACGATGATGATGTTAGGTTTCTTTTTCCTGACGGGTGCTTCTTCCGGAGCCTTCTCCTCCGCACTCCTGGCTGCCGGTGCTGCTTTTGCCGGAGCTGCTTTTGCGGGTGCTGCGGCTTTTGCTTCCTTTGTTTCACCTGCTTTCTTCTCGGCCGGCTTTTTTTCGGCTCTTTCAGGTTCGGCTTCCGCTTTTTCGGCCTTGGCTTTTACGGCCCCTGACTTTGCGGCTGCGGGTTTCTTTTCCTTAACGGCTCCGCCCTTTATCTTTGCCCTTACCTTTTCCTGCAGGTCATCATCAATAGACGACGATGCCGTTTTGGTACCCTCGCCCAGTTCCTCGAGTGCGGCAACTATATCCTTTCCCGTCACATCAAGTTCTTTCGCAAATTCGTATATCCTCATTTTAGCCAACCTATAACACCTCGTCTTTCTGACCTTGGTCCATGATACTCATTATCTTATCCGCAAGTCCTTCGTTCGTTACCGCAAGGGACGCCCGAAATTCCTTGCCTATACAATGTCCCAGTGCCTCCTTATCCGAATAGAACCTTAAGGGGACATCATAGTATTCACACATATTTGTAAACTGTTTCCTCGTATTATCCGACGAATCGGATGCAACGACTACCAGGTATGCACTCCCGTCTTTGACGCTGTTTTCGGTCATGAACTCACCGCTTTTAACAGCTCCCGCACGTTGTGCCATGCCAAGCATCTGCAATGCCTTATCGGGCTTCATCATATCTCCTTATGAGCTTATCGCCCTTTCAAATCCGTCACGCAGCCCTGCCGTTTCATCACCCGGTATCGCGGCTTTGAAAGTCCTGGCAAAGCCCTTCCTTTTTACGGCAAGATCAAAACAGTTTAAGTTCCTGCAAAGATAAGCTCCCCTGCCGTTTAAGGTACCAGGAGGATCCAAAGAAACGGTTCCGTCCTCCTGCCTTACTATCCTTAAAAGCTCCTGCTTTGGCCTTATACCGTTACAGCCTATACAGGTCCTCATAGGGATCCGCTTATCCTTATGTTCAACATCCGGCTTCAAATATCACTCACCTTCGGGCGTATCATCAACCTCGAGGTATTCAACCTCCTCTTCGCCCTCATCCTCAGCGTACTGCTCCTCGACATCATCGGGATCAAGGTATTCATCCTCGGGATATTCACCGTCATAATCATCCTCGTAGTATTCTTCCTCGTCATCGTAGTAGTCCTCAAGACGGAAGCCGGGTGCATCCTTGGCCTGGGTCTCGGACTTGATGTCGATCTTAAAGCCTGTAAGACGCGCTGCGAGCCTTGCATTCTGCCCTTCCTTACCGATCGCAAGCGACAGCTGCGTATCGGGAACGACAACCTTGGCCGTCTTTTCATCGCCGTCGGCGATAACGAATACCACCTTGGCGGGTGAAAGAGCATTTTCTATAAGGATACCGGGATTCTCATCCCAGCAGATGATATCTATCTTCTCACCGCGGAGTTCATCAACTACCGCATTGACACGTGAACCGTTCATTCCGACGCAGGCACCCACGGGATCGACATCGGGATTATTGCTCCATACCGCGATCTTGGTACGGCTTCCTGCCTCACGGGCGATGGCCTTTATCTCAACGGTACCGTCACGTACTTCAGTAACCTCAGATTCAAAGAGCTTCTTAACAAGCTCGGGATGGGTACGGCTTACAAGGATCTTGGGACCCTTGGTCGTATCCTTAACCTCGTAGATATATACCTTTACGCGGTCGGTAGGACGCAGGTGCTCCGACTTTACCTGCTCGTTCTCGGAAAGAAGTGCGTCGGCCTTGCCAAGGTCGATGCTTATGTTCCTGCCGACATAACGCTGAACGATACCGGTAACGACATCCCTTTCCTTGCCGTAGAACTGGTTATAAAGTACCGCACGCTCCTCCTCACGTATCTTCTGGAGGATAACGTTCTTGGCGTTGGTAGCCGCGATACGTCCGAACTCCTTGCTCTTTATCTCAACCTGTACGACATCCCCCGGCTTTGCATCTTCATCGATGAGGACCGCATCACATAATGCGATCTCAAGAACGGGATCCGTAATATCGTCCTTGCTCTCAACCACAGTCTTCTCGGCATACACCCTGAAGTCGCCCGTCTCGCGATCGATCTCGACCTTTGCGTTGTCGGCCTTGCCGAAGTGATTCTTACATGCCTGGATAAGGGAATTCTCGATGGCGTCAAATATCGACTCCTTGCTTATCTCCTTTTCCTTTTCCAGCGAATCGAGCGCTTCCAATAATTCCTTGTTCATTTCATTCCTCCTGAAGAAAACGTTTTATTGTTAAGTACTTCTTTCTATAGCTCAATACTAAGTGCAAGCTTGGCAATGTCGCTCCTTAAAAATTCAAGCTCACTGCCGTCATCGGATGCGATGCTTATCTTCTCACCGTCAAAAGCCTTAAGCGTGCCGGAAAATTCCTTTGAAGAACCGACCGGCTTATAGGTCTTAAGATCGACCTTCCTGCCTATACTTAAGTCAAGCTCGCGGTCCTTCTTAAGTATCCTTCCGAGCCCGGGAGAGCTGACCTCCAGGATATATGCATCCTCAATGAAATCCTCCCTGTCGAGCTCATCCGAAAGTTCACGGCTTACGTTTACGCAGTCGTCGATCGTAATGCCGCCTTCCTTATCGATATACGCCCGCAGATAATAGTCGGCTCCCTCCTTAACATATTCGACACTCCAAAGGATGAAGCCGTACCTGTCAAGGATGGGCTGTATCATAGTTTCAGTTTGCACTTCAATGGTTTCGCGCTTTGACATATATAGACCTCGCCAAAGGATTTACACCATCCGCTGCACTAAACTCGACAATACCTCGTTAAGTGCACGGATGTGGTGCGCACTAGGTTCGACAAGACCTCACCAAGTGCTTTACACAATAAAAGTGGACTCCTGCAAGTCCACTTAATCAAACAATAACAACAAAACAACTTTAACATCAATCAATTAAAAATGCAAGCATGTTTTTCGCTACACATTGCCCGGATATACGTATTTTAAGTACTGTCCGGCAATATCGGCAAGGCGGTAGATAAGCTTTACGTCCGTCGGCTGCCCCGCAGACATCTTATACCTGGGGAAATACCGCGTTATATGGAGCGGTATGGAATCGCCCATCGGAAGCGATGCGATCCAGCCCGCGATCTTTTTTATCTCATCCTCCGTATCGTTCATCCCGGGTACGATAAGTGTCGTAAGCTCGACATGGCATCGGTCGTTTGCCTTCTTTATAAATGCCTTTACCGTTTCAAGGTCACCGCCCAGGGTGTCCCTGTAAACCTTCTCATCAAAGCTCTTTAAGTCTATGTTCAATGCATCCGTATAAGGAAGCACCTTATCCGCGATCTCTTCATTTACGCAGCCGTTCGTAACGAGTACCGTTTTAAGTCCCCTCTCCTTTAAGAGCTTTGCCGTATCAATGACATATTCATATCCGATAAGGGGCTCGTTATATGTAAATGCGACTCCGATATTGCCGCGTTTTTTTGTATTGTCGGCTAACTGTGCAAGCTCTTTCGGCGAAAGATAATTCTCGGCATCAGAAAGCGGTTCCGATACAGGATAGTCATCCGCGCCTTTCATGGAGATCCCGTGATTCTGACAGAAGGGGCAGTTTAAATTGCAGCCAAAGCTCCCGACAGATAAGATAAAGCTGCCCGGACGGAACCTTGCAAGCGGTTTCTTTTCGATCGGATCGAGCGCTATCGAAGTTACGATACCGTAATTTATCGGAACTATGCTTCCCTCTCCGTCCTTTATTATATGCTGCCTTGCCCTGCACCTTCCGGTCGCTCCGGGCGCAAGGGTGCATCCGTGCGGACATACGGGACAGGTGAGTTTTTCATCATACATGCCTTACCACCTCAAAGCGCTGCAGCTTATATCCCTTCTCATGTTCACTTAAGCCGGCCTTCCTTAAGGCTATTGAAACCTGCTCATCTATCGTATCCACTCCGTCAAGGTTAGGGAGCAGCAGCCCCCGTTTATATCCCTTGGTCACTATCACCCCGTAGCGTTTGACATCAAGCTCGTCCTTGCTCTTTATGTCCTCGGCATCCGAGAGTACGTCGACGTTTATCTCAAGCGCATCAAGCTCGTTCGGCCTTATCGGATCAAACCTCGGGTCCCTTGTGGATGCCGATATCGCGTTTTCTATTATCTCGCGGCCGATGTTTTCATAAACCGACGAGATCGTTCCGATGCATCCCCGCAACAAACCTTCCTTATGTATCGATACAAATACACCGGCCTTTCGCGACCTCATGTCGTCGGGGATATCATCCGGCACATCGATCTTTTTCCCGTCATTTATGTATGATTCTATCGTCTTTCGCGCAAGCTTAACATACGGATCCTCTTTTGCACGCTTTTCATAAAGCACCTTTTTCCTCTGCTCCTCCCATATCGATAAGAAGTCGCGGCCCGTCTTTATGCCTGCCGCCCCGGCCGGTTCTACTTTATAAGTGCAAATGCCGTAGCCCACACCGAAGGTACCCTCGTGTGAAAGCTCCTTTGCCTCAACTTCATATCCGTCAAGTGCTCCCGCCATTATGCAGAAGCTCCTGTGGCCGCATTCGGCCGCCTTCTCACAGAAGTTATTGTCAAAGTCAAGCAGCTCGTCAAACGCAGCCCTGCCCATGACATCCATGATCCTCTCATCATACTGCGGTCCCTCGGGGACATAACCGTAAGGGCCTTCAGCCAGGAGCTTATGCGACAGATCGCCGCTGCCGACAAAAACGACCCTGCGGTCAAGTTGATTTACCACGTGCTGTAAAAGCTGTCCGAAACGGTAATGGTCGGGAAGAGTCAGCCCCGAAAGGCCTATCCTTACGAGCTTATAGTCAGTGTAGTATTTATTTATGAAATACAGCGGTACCATCGTACCGTGATCAAGGGAAGCGTTTTTTTCACCCATGACCCCTGCCGGAAAATCATCGTGTTCAGCCTTCCTTGCGATCCTGTCGGTCATCTCTATGTCATATGTAACATCAAACTTAACCTGCGGGGCACGGAAGCCGCCCATGTCACCCTTGGCGCCACGCCCCGGCGATACATGAAAATAATCGCTGTACATAACGCTGTGAGGCGAAGTCAGTATTATCGTTTCGGGCTTTAGAGAAGCCACAAACTGCGCAGCTTCCATATATGCATTTGTTGTCGCCTCGATCTTTTTTTCTTCACCGTTTCCCACCTCGGGGAGTATGATCGGCGGATGGGGGACCATGATCGCACCAACTATTGACATATCAATCCTCCTTTGCTTTCTTTGCCTGCACCTGTTTAAGCGCTTTTATTATCATGTCCGTAACCGCCCGTTCGCCAAGTGCCAGAATAACGGTACATGCGATGGCCAATACCGCATATACCGCAAGGTTATAATTACCCGGTTTGACGATCGGAACGGGAAATGCCTTGCCCCTCTGTATCATGGGACGAAAGACCATGAGCGGTATAAGGTTCATAAGGTAAGTATCAAGCGAATACTTCCCGAAGAACTTAAGTACCGGATTATCGGCCCTGTATTTCATTTTTATAAGAAAGATGAAGATCACTATCATACCGATCTGCGGAAGCTGGGATAAGTATGTAATGAACTTGTCCCCTATCCCGGGGCCTTGTCCCGAATACTCGGTATAATAGCCGAACTTATACTGCGTGAAAGACGAAAGAGCCTGGAACAGCAGGGCAAGGATCAACACACCGGCAAGCTTAAGCCAGTAGTGCTTCTTAAACCACGCCGTTACGCTTTCCTCATGCGCGGCATACAGCATGCCAATAAAGAAGCCGATCGTTGCATTGACCCACCACTGACCGAAAAACCAGGTGGTAAATTCCTGCATCCACCACTTCGCCGTAAGGAAACCGTTTGGCCTAAGCCACCAGTTCTTCGGACCTGCCCACCATGCAAAATGCCCCCAGATACTGAAGTAGATGCCCTGCAGGATGATAACAAGGAACATAAGGAAGAATGCAAGCCTCCTGTTCTTAACCTTTCCGAAAATGATATAAAAGGCAAGATACATGATCATAAGTACTATGGGAAACCATGCGTATTTATTCATCATGGTAAGCCCCAGAAGGTTCGTTACCCACTGAAGCGGTTCAAAATGTGTTCCGTATATGATATGGAATATCCCGTAAATGATTACGTTTACATAAAATGGGATCGCAATACCGAAAACCAGCCGGTTTTTAAGAAAGCCGTTTAAGTAATCCGGCTTGGAGTCAAGGTTTTTGATAAGCCCGAAGCCCGAGCAGAAAAAGAATATCGCGACAAGGACGGGACCCATGTTTAAGAATGCCTGTATAACTCCGGCTTCCTTAAAGGCCGTTTCCTGTGAGATATGATGCAGTATTATGCACACGGCGGCAAGACCCCTTACGGCCTTCGTGGATGAAACGCTCATAAAATCATCGACAAAGCCGTCCTTAAATCCCGCAAACCTGCCGCCCCATATAATAAGAGCGAAAACAAGCAGATATACTGCCACAGTGATGTACATTTATTTCCCCCTTAGAATTTAACACCCCGTTTTAACAAAGCCGCGGCAAGCAGCTCACCCAAAAGGTAGCAGCCTGCGATCTCGCCCGCAGCGATATAGATAACAAGCAGATATATGGGCATATCCATCCCATATGCATATTTAAGTACCAGCGGTACTATGACCGAATTGGATACAACTGCCGGTATGGGGACCAGCCAGCGGTTTTTCCTTAAAAAGTAACCAACGACCGCTCCGATGAGCGTTGCAAGGCTACCGAAGATGACGTCCCATATAACGGCACCGCCCATGATATTCGCGATCAGGCACCCGACAAACAGGCCCGGTATCGCAGCCGGTGTAAACAGCGGCAGGATGGTCAGTGCTTCAGCGATCCTTACCTGCATGGCTCCGAACGATATCGGTGCAAATACAAGAGTCAGTGCAACGTACAGCGCCGCTATGAGTGCGCCCTGCGTAACATACCTTGCAGCCTTACTGTTGTTATAAAGATTTGTATCCTGTCCCATTTATATCTCCTTTATCACTGTTTATCCGTTTTAAGAACAACCGAAGCAGGCTCATCATCCAAAAGGCTCATCCGCGCCGTTTTATCGCCCATGCTCATTTCATATTCGCCCTTAAAGGCACTTACAAGTACATATCCGTTTTCATCGGCCGTTACCGTTTCGTCCGTATGCCACTTACGTGTTATAAGATCCTTCAGGACCTCATATGCGGGTTTTACCGAGGAATCCTTCCTGATAAGCCCGCTCGGCGCCTTAAGCCAGCCGCCGTCCCTTAAATCCCATGCCGTGATCGCTTCGACAAGCGGATGCGAGAACAGGATGCTATACATTTCCTCGATCTCCCTTGCCTGGCGTTCCTCACCTTCGGGAGTGCTCGGCCACTTATCAACCTGCCAGTCATTAAGGTCGACGATATGTCCGGGCATAAGCTCGCCCGATATGAGCGTGTTCTCCGTGAAGTGGATCGGAAGACCGAAACGTTCATAGCGCTTAAGTACCTGCTCAAGCTTTTCCCGGCCCCAGTAACCCTGATGCTGATGCGACTGGATGCCTATCGCGCTTATCGGAATGTCCGCGCTTAAGCAGTCATCTATAAGCATTTCATAATCCTTTGATGTGTTGAAATCATTGATCAGGAGCATGGCATCGGGATTGCATTCATGTGCCATCGCAAACACCTCGCGTACGAGCCCTACCCTGCCTTTTTCCTTACATATCCTCGTTATCGCATTGTCATACTTGTCAAATACGGGCATGATCACTACCTCGTTGATCACATCCCATATATCTATCACGCCCTTAAATGTTGTGACCTCGCGTTTTATCCTGCCAAGCTGTTTATTAAGGATCGTATCGTTATCGTATTTTAACAGCCAGTCGGCACACACCGTATGCCAGCACAGCGGATGGCCCTTGACCTTTACATTCCTGTCCGTAAGATAGCGGGCCGTCTTTAATATCAGATCCTGATCCGTATGCCCTTCCTCAGGCTCATATGCACCCCAGTAAACAGGGATCGTACCGTAATTGAACACATCAAGGAAACGTTTCGCTGCCTCCTTATAATCCTCGTCGCCCTTGCCGGCATATTGTAAAAATTCAAAAGCACCGCAGCCGAATAAGAAGCTGTGGTTTGTCTGCTTTATCCTTATTTCCTTACCTGCCGCGGGAATACCATTCTCATCCGTAAACCTTATGCGCTTACTTACTTTCCTGTGTGATATATCCATCCGATTCTCCCGTTTTGACCAAAACTACTTTCACAGTATAACATATACGGAACTTATAAATCAAAGATACTCATCTGCTCATACTTATCCGGAAACTCATATAGATAATCAAAACAGGAATCCGGAGTGCAGAGCATGTGATTCTTACCGCAGACCCTGTTAAGGAGCGACCAAAGCTCCTTATCGTTCGGGCTCGACAGTTCATAGGCATTGCCGTATGTATCGATATATCTTTTCTTAAGTCCCGGGAAATGCTTATCAAGCGCCGCATAGTAGTACTCCCTGTCACCTTCCCTGAGAGTCATGCCCATGCCGAAGCAGATGATCCCTTTTACTCCCGTGCGGACACATTCATCGAGGATCTTTCCCACATTTTCCGTTGTATCATTTATAAAGGGAAGGATCGGGCAAAGCCACACCACGGTGGGGATCCCCCTTTTCTGCATTTCCTCAAGTACTTCTATACGCCTTTTTGTGCTGCAGACGTTTGGTTCAATGATACCGCAAAGGTCATCATCATAGGTTGTAAGAGTAACCTGCACCACGCATTTTGCATTCTCATTTATCTTTTCGAGCAGATCGATGTCCTCAAGTATCCGGTCGGATTTTGTCTGGATAGCCGCTCCAAAGCCGTATTTTAATATTATCTCAAGGCACTTACGTGTAAGCCTTAAGCTTTCCTCGCAGTGCATGTACGGATCGGACATTGCCCCGGTGCCTATCATGCACTTTTTGCGTTTGGAACGGAGCGCGGCCTCCAACAGTTCGGGCGCATTCTGCTTGACTTCTATGTCTTCAAACGGATGCGTGAAGCGGTAACACTTGCTGCGGCTGTCGCAGTAAATGCATCCGTGCGAACATCCCCTGTATATATTCATGCCGAAATGACCGCCGCTCCCGGTAAGTATTCCTTTTGCATCTACAAAATGCATATTAAATGCTGCCCCCGTACTCGTAGCCCGCACCCTCTACTGCAGCCTTAATCGCTGCCTCGTCCACATCCTTAGAATTTGTGAATGTAACAAGATTATCCTCATGTGAAGCCATGACGTTATCGATACCGTCGATCGCCTCAAGGGCCTTCTTAACATGAGCCTCGCAATGTGCGCACATCATACCGTTTACCGTGATCTTCATTTGACTGCCTTCCTTTCCCATTTCGTTTTTGTACTGTCCCTGTATCAGACTGCCCGTAACGGCATTTTTAACAGGCTTATCTCTTTTCGCATCATACGGCTTTATCAGGTTAAGCCTCAGCGCATTTGATACTACGCAAAAGCTTGAAAGACCCATTGCCGCCGCTCCGAATATGGGATTTAATTCCCACCCGAAAGCCGCTGCATAGCAGCCTGCCGCAAGCGGTATCCCAAGGACATTATAAAAGAATGCCCAGAAGAGATTCTCATGGATATTCAAAAGTGTGCTCCTCGAGATCCTTATCGCTGCCGCAACATCCCTTAAACTGTTCTTCATAAGAACAATATCCGCAGCATCTATCGCAACGTCTGTTCCAGCTCCGATAGCTATCCCAAGATCGGCTGATGTGAGAGCGGGTGCATCATTTATCCCGTCTCCGACCATTGTTACCGGGCCGTGTTCCTTAAGCTCCTTTATTATCGCTTCCTTGCCGTCCGGCTTTACCGATGCAACCACTTCATCTACGCCTGCCTGTTTTGCTATAGCAGCCGCAGTTATCTCATTGTCGCCCGTAAGCATCACAACGTGGATGCCAAGATTCCTTAACTCATTGATCGCGTAAGGAGAATCATCCTTTATAACATCAGACACGCCGATGACCCCCAGAAGCTGATTCTCCTTTGCAATGAGGACCGGCGTTTTTCCTTCACCGGAAAGCCGCTCTATGCTATCCCGGACCTCCACGGATACCTTTCCTGTAACACCCTCGATAAACTTAAGATTACCGCCGTAAACCGCTTCACCGCCAAGCCTTGCTTTAAGCCCGTTTCCGGAAAGCGCCTCAAATCCTTCAGTCTCTGCAAGCGGTATATTCATCCCGGCGGCATATTCGGTCACGGCCTTTGAGATCGGGTGCTCACTCTTTGATTCCAGTGCATAAGCGACTCTTATGAGTTCGTTATCAGACACTCCTTCTGCAGCTTCTGTATCCGTGACCTTCATCTCACCGGTCGTTATGGTCCCTGTTTTATCAAGGGCAACGATCCGGGTCTTGCCGGCCTGTTCCAGTGAAGCAGCTGTTTTAAAAAGGATCCCTGTCTTAGCGGCGACTCCGTTTCCGACCATTATCGCAACGGGAGTTGCCAGTCCAAGTGCGCAGGGGCAGCTTATGACCAGCACGCATACACCCCTTGCCATGGCATAGCCAACGCTTTTTCCCGCAAGCAGCCAGGCGAAAAATGTTACAAGTGCGATCCCTATAACAACGGGAACAAATACACCCGATACCCTGTCAGCGATCTTGGCAACGGGCGCCTTTGTGGCTGCGGCATCACTTACCATTTTGATTATCGCGGAAAACGTCGTATCCTCGCCGACCCGCGTGGCTTCGCAGACCAGATATCCGGATGTGTTGATGGTAGCAGTGGATACGCTGTCGCCCACCGCCTTGTTTACCGGTACGCTCTCGCCCGTAAGAGCGGATTCGTTTACTGCACTCTCGCCCTTAACGACAATACCATCCACGGGGATGCTGTCCCCGGGACGTACCACGAACCTGTCTCCGACTTTTACTTCCGAAGCGGGAACTGTGACCTCCGCGTTATCACGGAGCACCACTGCGGTTTTGGGAGAAAGATCCATCAAACCCTTAAGCGCATTTGTTGTCTTTCCCTTTGACCTTGCTTCAAGCATTTTCCCAACGGTTATAAGGGTCAGGATCATTGCCGCGGTTTCAAAATAATACTGCCGCGCAAATACGCTGTAGCCAAAGGATGCCGCAGCGCCAAGCGCCACCAGGGTATCCATGTTGGGTGATCTGTGGATCAATCCCCTGAAGCCGCTTATGAAAAACTTCCGGTTTATGACCATGACCATTCCCGAAAGGAGAAGCTGATACAACTTCATGGCCAGGTGATCACCGTCAAGAAATCCCGGCAGCGGCCATTTCCAAAGCATATGTCCCATAGAAACATATAGAAGCGGCACCAAAAGAAAGACTGATGCTGTCAGCCTTTTTTTCATCTTCGGCGTTTCCGTATCCTCGACCTTACTGTCTTCTTTTTTGACAGCGCCATAACCTGCCGCTTCAACCGCAGCGATTATCTCTTCCGGGCGGGCCGGGCCCTCAACACCCATTGAATTTGTAAGAAGACTCACCGCGCAGCTGTCAACGCCTTCAACAGCGCTTACCGCCTTTTCTACCCTCACCTGGCATGCCGCGCAGCTCATCCCTGTTACAGTATACTGTTCCATTGATCTCCCACCTAAATCATTTAATGACCGTTTTTACACGTCTTGATATTGTAAATGCTACCGCCATCTTGACAAGATCAGGAATGATAAAGGGGAATACGCACAATGACAAAACTGTCATCAGGCCTACCGTTCCCGTGTCTTTCATGTAAACATACATAAACCATGCCGTTCCAAATGCATAGCAGACAACCAGTCCTATAAGAAGTGCAGCTATCTCAACATATATCTTCTCGCCGAAGAACCTTATTGCGGCTGCATATATGAGACCCATCAATATAAAACCTACGATATAACCCCCGGTATTCCCCAGGATCTTTCCCAGGCCACCTGAAAAACCCGAAAACACAGGAAGACCGATCGTTCCCATCAAAACATATACAAGCGTAGCTATCGTTCCCCGTTTTCCGCCCAAAACAAGCAATACCGCAAAGACGGCAAATGTCTGAAGCGTAAAGGGAACGGTCATCGGTATACTGATCCAGGAGCACGCCGTTATAAGGGTCGCTCCTATTGCTACATATACAAGATCAAGTGTTTTTATTTTCTTTTCCATTCTTACATCCCTCTTATTAATTTACCTTCTATCTAATTATACTGGAATTACATTTTTTTACAACAAAACACCCGCGCCTCATCAATGGCACGGGTTTTTCACTTTCAAATTAATAATGCTGGGTTCAGGGGCTTCTCGGCGCGTACGGTCTACATACCATCTCTTAGCAGTTTATTTACGTGTTTTATTACCTTTTTTATATCCATTGTCCCAAAGGCACAGTAAACAGCACCTATTGAAACGCTTATTTTAAGCTCATCCATAAGGCTCCTTGCACGGTCCACATCCGTATTGAACAGTATCTCATCCGATTCGTATCCGAACACTGCGAATTCGGCGCCTCCGAGCTTATAAATATTCTCTTTTGAAAAGACATCCGATAAAGCCCGGAATGTTTTTAGGATAAGCCTGTCACCGGCCTCATACCCTTCCGAACGGTTGGCTTCATCAACTCCGTTTGCGTGACATATAAGAAAACCGAAAGCAGATGCAGGATCGAACCCATCCCTGAGATAATCGTTAAATGCGCGCCGGTTCTGCGCTCCCGTCATGGCATCGTTATAGCTGTAATATCTTAACCTCTTCTTTTCTTCCCTCTGGGTTATCAGCTGATTGACGAAATAAGATACTATATTTATTATGTTTGACGTTTCCTCAAGGAAAGTATCGGGAGTATCTATAAAGGCCAAAAATCCCGTAAGAGAGCCTCCCTTTTCAAGCGGTCCGGCAACAAGGTTACTTATTGAGTACTGCTGACTGAAATTATAAAAAGCGGGATTTGCCGTCTTATATGTTTCGGGTGAATCAACGATAAACTTATCTCCGTTTGCTTTAAAAGACTTATAAAGATCATCAATAAATCCTTCATAAGGCAGGTAGATAAGACCTGTATCGGCAGATACCTGACCCTCTTCAAACCATTCGTAGGTGCCATGATATTTGCCGTTACCCTGCTCTTCAAATATGCATACCCTCCTTGCCTTAAGCGTCCTTCCCATATAGTCAAGCATTGACTCGATACCTTCCTGGGGAGAATCGGATGACATGGCATACTGAAGGGTCCTGTTGATAAAGCGCTCCCTTTCAATATCTGCCCTGTCTCTTGTCCACCAGCCAAGGAACTGCAGCATCGACAGGATCATAAAAATTGCGAAACCAATCCTTGAAAAAGATCCGTACGAATCGCCGACCATAATACCACATCCGTACAGGACCACATCCAAAACAGCGCAGATTACAAATGCAGCCATACCGGGATAGTATTTCCTTATCCCTATATCAAATCCCTGTTTTTTACAGAAGACAGCATTATCCCAAAAAGCAACAGTCATAAGGACCAGAATGCCGGCGACCAAAAAACCGGCTGCTATGGCCAAAGACTTGATCATATCATATCCGAATGCAAACCTTGCCGTGATCGTTACCGCCACAACGACAAAATTGTACCAGAAGCCAATATGCGTATAAACCGGTCTTTTCAATCTGGTAAGTGAATTTATAAAAACCACACACGGATATGCGGAAAAGAGGATCGACAACCTGTTAAGACCACGCCATAAGTAAACTTTACCGGTCATAAGCTGCATTATACTGGTATCCAACAGAAGCCAGGTTCCGAGGATCATCCCCGCTGCTCCCAGGGCTAGTATATTAAAGGGCATGCTCTCTTTATCCGGGATTGATATATATATGACTATCATAACAAAACCCAGAAAAACGATAAGGCCCGAAACAAATGCAGGCAGGGTTCTCTTTACGATGCTCATGTGTATATAATCTCCTGCAGGTCCTATATATGCACTGATCACCCTGCCGTACCTCTTATACATTCCCTTTAATTCTATTTTTATCAGATGACCGGAATCCTCGGGGTTAAGCGGGACCTCATGGAAATAAGTACCATAACCGATACCGGTAAAATTAGCTACCGGCTCATATGTATAAACCTTCCTGTTGTCCACGTAGATATATATATAGCCGTTTCTTGACTCAAAACAGAAGCAGTCATTATCCTCTATATCATCCGGAAGCCTTTTCTCTATCTTAACCGTTCCTCCGAACTTCCCGGGTCTGGCCTCATTAAGCATAAGGGGCTCACCCGCCCCTGCCGACCAGCCATCGGAAAACGGCCGCAGCTTTTCTTCATTCGTTGAGGAAATACGGCCGGATTCAACGAAAATATATATAACCAGTATTAATATAGCCAGAACAAACAGCGTAGTATAGATTTTCCTCATTGTCTTCCCTTCATGCTTTTAATCCATCAGTGCTTCCATCGTTTCATAATCACCCTCTATAAAGAGGTCCTTAAGCTGTTCTATCTTAAGAGCATCCTCCCGGGGAAGTTCATAGTCCATGATTTCATCAAAGGTTTCTTTAAGAATATCCTCATCCCTGTCCTTCAGCGCACTGCGGATAGTATCATAGGTTATCTCGATAAGATACCCGTCTGCCTTTTTTGCTTCTTTTCTTTCAAATAACAGGCCAAGTACTTCCCTATATTTTACAAAGCGGTCCAAAAAGTCCCCGTTATGACTCTTGATATATTCTGCGTCTTCCCTTTTCCCCGCATCCTCAAGCTTCTGTGCATCATCTGCAAGCTTTTCGGCTCCTATAAGCCTTGCCGATGATTTAAGTGCATGTACCTTTACGGTATAATCCTTCCAGTTCTCATCTTCAAAGAGCCTCTTAAGCTCATCATTTTTTTGATCAACGGACTCATAGAACATCTTCATCATATTCTTAAGAGTATCTTCCGAACCGTTGTATTCAAGAGCCTTCTTCGCATCTATGCCGGGCAGTTCATCATACCACTTACTCTCCTTTACGGCCTCCTCAAGATCAGTATCCGCCTCGCCATCGACTGTTTCCTCAAGATCAGTATCCTCGATTTCATCGACAGGTCCCCAAATATCATCATCTTCTCCAAAGAGGGAATTAAGGCCCAGTTCCAGATCGGTCTTCTTATTAAAATAGGTTATTCCGAAGGATCCGGAACCCGAGGTCAGAATAAGCGTTGCAGACCCCTTCACAAACACGATCTTTTTAAAATCAAACCTGTTCTTTATTCTGGTTTTTATCAGTTCAAGTTCTTCTGCCGACAGGTCCGAATATGTCACCATAAGGATATCCCGGTCGGGATCAATCGATCTCGGAAGGGCGTAATCCACGAACTTTTCATAGCATCTCGTTTTGTCATCCCCAACGGATGCTTTCCTGACGGACAACTTCCCGAAAGAGAACCTTAAAAAAGGATGTATACCCAGGAGCTGTATAATGCTATATATTCCCTGAGCAAGCAAGCCCTTCCGGCTCTGAAAATATATACCGTTGGTTACGAAATAGCTTATTATCTTCCCCTTTAGCTTCTCAAGCTCTTCTATTATCTTCTCGGGTGCCTTGCCCTGCATACTCATCCTTTTTGCCGCAAGGACCAAAAGGCCTGCGCCGCCTGATGCCAGCCCGGAATCGAAAACAAAAACATTCCCATACGACCCGGCTGCCTTACTTGCCCTCTCATATTCGGTGTTCATGGGAGAAGTAACGGATACATATATGATATTGTGGGCTTTCTTAAGTTCCCGTCCGAAGAAAGCTTCATACTCTTCAATCGAAGGTGCCTCGGCACTGAACTCCCTGCCTGCTTTCATGTACCGCAGCAGTTCGTCGGTACCGGCTTCCTCGGCATCGTAATAAACCTTACCGTCTATCGTAATATTGTAGGGTATCACGTTCATCTGCTGAGCCTTCATGATCTCAGGCGGGATATCGCATGTAGAGCTCGCACTGATAAGCACCGGTATCTTACGGCTGTAACCTCCCGCAGTGTTCATTCGTACCATAACATCGCTTCGGTCTTTATTTTTTACAAGTTTTGATCCGGGCACATGAAGTAAAATGGATTCCTCCAGCTGATACCCGGTTACGGGCTTGATAAGATATCCGTCAAATCCTGCGTTAACGTAAAGTTCCCTGTTCTCTCCTCCTGCGTTGGCGGTAAGAACTATAACGGGAACATGATTATTAAGGCCGCCGGTCTGCTTCCTGATAAGCTGCAGGCACTCTATACCATCCATCCGGGGCATGATATGGTCCATAAGTATCATGTCATAACGGACTGACAGGGTCCTTGTCAGTGCCTCTTCACCGCTCAAAACCGTATCCGTGATCACCCCGGTCCCGCTTAAGAGCTTCCTTTCGACCTCAAGGTTCATCTCGTTATCATCTACGATGAGAATCCTTACATCCTTTGCCTTAAAGGAAGGTTCATATGCACTGTCTGAGGTACCTTTATTCAGGCTTTCTATACTTATATTACCCACGGGATCATACCTTGATATCTTCTGCCACAGCGTTACGGCAAAAGTCGATCCCTGTGTATAAACACTGTTGACCGTCACCTTGCCGTCCATAAGTTCAACAAGCTGTTTTACAATGGACAGGCCCAGTCCCGTACCCTCTATCCTTGAGTTGTTTTCCTCATCAAGCCTCTGAAATGCATCAAACAGATATGGTATGGCATCCTGCTTTAT
>JAFZOS010000002.1 GCA_017550535.1 Lachnospiraceae bacterium | reverse complement strand
GTTCGCTGTGCCTTTTATTCTATACACACTTAAACATCGCGACACTGTCTTATTACACCCTGTCGGTCCAGATGTTTCTGATGTCAATGCTGCTTATATATCATTACTATCTCAGCCTTAAAAAACGGCATCTGGTTTATTCAGGCATACTGTTTGCATTAAGTGTATTAAGCCTGCCAACCCTGTCAGCAGCTTATTTTGCGGTGCTTTTGATCCTGCTTATACTGATAGCTGCTCCCAAACTTATAAAGCTTGATGATGACCGATCAGCCGCATTAAAGAATGCCCGTCTTAAGGATATAGTGCTTTACACCCTGGCAGGTATCGCCATACCCGCCGCATTGTTCATCATCTATCTTCTCCTGACCGTTCCGATCGCGGATTTTATCGGCGGCATCCCGTATGTGTTAAGCGACGAGGAACACGGGACGAGCATCATATATCCTCTTAAAAAGTTTTTTATCGGCATAAACGAGGTCTTCGGATACGGTGCATATGCATCTTATATTCTGATCGTTTTCGCATTGGCCGCTTCTGTCTTTAAAACAGCAAAAAAGCATTGGCTTCGTGTTACGGTATTCACGGCGGATATCGTATTGTTTATATATCTGTTCATATGTGCGGCAGGCCATACCGGATATATACAGACCGTCCTGTGCCTGTTCACTCTGCCCCTGTTCTTTTTACAGGAAAAAAAGGACTTAAAGATCTTCTTTACATTTATTGCCGGCGGCATGCTGTTCTCGCTCGTTTATTCCTACTCGTCAAACGGTTATCTTTATATCCTTTCAATGGGACATTTCATCGCAGGCATCGGATGCATTCTCATACTTGGACAATACATTTCCGTATCGCGCCCGGAAAACGATATACTTTCAAAGATACTTCCCATCTTAATAAACACGGTTTTATGTATAGTCCTAATACAGACCATGCTCCTTCGTATCGTCAATATTTACAGGGATGCACCGCTTGATATGTTAAACACAAGGATATTAAAAGGTCCCGCCGCCGGTCTTTATACGACCGCAGAACATAATAATGACTATGAAACAGTTTATGATACCCTTCTTAATAGTTGCCAGAGCACCAACCTTAAGGTACCTTCCGTTTACCCGAACTCAATGGAAATGGAATCAAAAAATGTCGGCAATATCTTTATCACAAAGCTCCTTCCCTGGGGTTATATGTGCACCGATCTAAGATGTGCATCGCCCACTACCTGGCGAACGGCATTTAACAGCGCAAGGCTTGAGCCTTACTATGAAATGAACCCCGGTAGATATCCCGATATTATACTTGTTCTTGACGAAAAATACGGAAGCTATATGACATGCGGTGATGTGGAAGCAGATCCCGCCCCTAATGAAAACGAGATTGGCGGATTTCTACTTGAACATATAAATTCAAATGATTACGAAATAAGTTCAGTCCCCTGCGGTACCCTTTACGTCAGGCAGTAATGCAGATATGACATGAACACATGCTGCATAAAACGCCAGTATCGTAACCTGCAGCAGCACCCTGTTTCCCGAATCGCCTATGCTCTCTCGCAGCGCATCGCCCCTTGCAAATCCAACCGCAAGGCAGGTCAGCAGATATGATACAAGACACATATCCCAAAACGTATATCCAAACGTACCCTTACCGCATGAAACGATAAAGCACAACACATATACCGCAACGAGCAGCATAGGGAACAGACCCCATCCGCTCCTGTGCGATATGTTATAAACAAACGCCTTAAGATTTCCCAAATACCTTCCGGGATTATATATACACAACAGGATATTTACAAGCACAAGTCCTCCCGGAATGATAAGATCAAGCCTTTTATCCATGATGGCGGGCATCCTCCCCCTTAAAAGGAGAATATAAACCGTCACCGCCGCAAGGGCAGCCATCTGAATAGCAGCCTTTGCCGGAGTTAAGAAAGTGTACGGCGCATCAATGTCCATCATCAAAAATACTTTAATGTCATACACCGCAGCGATGACGATCACAGGAAGCAAAAACGTAACCGTAAGCTGCCTGTTCGAAAAAGCAAGCACGGAAAAACAAAGGACCAGTATGATCGCGATCACACATCCTTCCATTCTGAGAAATGACAGAACGGAAAACATGATACCGATGATAAAAAGCCTTCCCGCAGGTATCGCTGTATCCTTATCTTCCCCTGTCCTGAATGCCGCATAGACACAGATAAACATAAAGCACATAAAATAGCTGTTTGACATCATCCATTTGGACATGATCACATATGGCATCGAACTTACAAGTACAAGAGTCAGCATCACGGAAGTTACCATAGCCGTTTTTTTACCCAGGTATCTTATCGCACACTCATATACGGCATACGCAAACAGGAGCAGTGTATTTATATTCAGACACGTCAGTATTCCGAAATTCTCGTTAAAACCGTACATATAGGGAAGCGTGTTGATAAGCGCGCTCATCTGACCGATATCGGTTAAGAACACATTAAAGTTGGGGCGAAGATACCCATAGTGTACAAGAGCTTTCGGATACATGGAATAGTAGTACAGGGAATCATTCATCACCGAAACGGAAATGATCCCGGACGTTGAAATAACACTGATACATAACAATGTTATCATTCCTATGATGACCTGTTCCCCCGTAAATCCTCCCGTTACGCTCCACCCTTTCCTGACGATCATGAAAATGGCAGCCACAGCGATCAGGACACACAATACGGTAACGCTTAACAACCCGAACTTAATCCCACTTACGAGCAGTGCAAACGAAACAAGAGCATATACGCTTATCCCCACAGGAAAATAAAGCAGTACATCAAACAGCGAACTCCTGCCTTTACATGCGCAGACAACGATAAGGCTCCCGAATACCGTCAGGATGACAATCGTAAACACCTGACTGACAAAAAAAACGGGGCTTAAAGTACTTATGTAAGAGGCAACCGCTTCACCCATTTCCGGCCACCTCCCTGTCATAGTAATCCTTTGTCATTATGTATATGTCCTCATTTTCAACTCCGTCTATCGTATTCCACATGACAACAAGCTCATCGGCATTAAATAAAGAGTCATTTGCGTCAGCATCACCCGGCGCAACATAAACACTGATATCATCAAGATATTCATAATAGTACCAGTAATAATAAAAATAATTGCCGTATTCCTCATCAAGGTCATTGTACATGAAGATATAACGGAACATATCGTTGGCTTTACCCAGTTCCGTAAAATCGGAATCAATGAGTTCTAAATCAACAGTTCTGTTATTTAGAGAATCATCCGGTATCACATCCGCTTCTGCCGCCTGAAGGAACCACTGTATGTTAAATGCATGATAATACTTAAACAGCCAATGCCTGTGACCGTAATTTTCTCCGTAACGCTTGTCGTTTTTTACGTATACTTTCCGCCCCTTAAACAAAAGCATAAGGAACGCATCGGGATACTCACCGTTCTCAAGATGCACAGGCTGGTAGAATGTCTGATTCACCGGCCTGAAAAAAGTGATCATATTCTTCAGCATCTTTGCATTATAAAAAGCATTCATTGCGATAACGAGTACGCAAAGAACAATGAGGATACGGTTTCTGTATTCTTTTTTCAGCCTTATGAAGATCCCGCCCGCAAGTGCAAGGATCAGAAATACGATATATCTCATGATTCTTCCTTAACCACGGAGCCTTCCCTTAATGACTCTTCCCAAAAGATCCGTTGCATATTTCCATAATGCCTTAAGCGTATTTATGTTCATGATACAGCAGACAACAAATACGACAGTACCTACAGCTGCACTTATAATCTGGTTGTCCGTAAGAGTCGCATACGCCGCATATGCCAGATACAACAACAGCGACACGGCAAAATTCTTCATCCTGTACTTTACAGGATAGCACTTGACGGAATAATAGGTACCTATCGCAAAATAGACAATGTAAGTAACGGCGGTTGCAAGGGCTGCCCCCACGCCTTTATACCGTGGTACAAGCAGTGCATTGCCTATAAGGTTGCATACTATCGCCGCAAACGATGCGTAATTAAAGTATTTGATCTTACCCGTAAATTTCACACCCTGGCCTGTCATCTCAAACATGATGGAAAGGACCGGCATCAGAGTCAGAAACGGGATTATCGATATTGCCTCCCTGTAGTCCTTTCCAAGTATGAGCACTATCACTCCGCGCAGTATCGTAAGCAGGAATGCGGCACATATGCAAAGGAACTGGACCTTGTCGAACATATCCGCAAAAAACGCCTTGCACTCATCATCGGGGCGGCTTTCGTATTTCTCCATGGCAACAGGCGACCAGAATGCAACAAACGTGATCTTAACAGTCAAAATGATCGTCATTATCTGCATCGCCGAACCGTATATACCGGTCTCTGAAAAATCATTGAATATCTTTATAGACCACTTATCCATTGATGAAAGAAGCCATTCCATAAGCAGCATCGGTATAAACGGGATCCCGTACTTAAGCAGTTCCTTTTCATCCGTTTCGTGACGGGTAACCTTTTCCTTTCGTGTAATGAAAAGATACCTCACCGCGCATATAAGCGTTACCGTTCCGAGCGACAAAGTCATCGCATACATGACAACGCGGAAATTGCTGCCTAAAAGATACGCAAACAGGATGATGAACGAAACATTCAAAACCTTGGATAAGATATTCAGGTTCGAATACAGCACACCGTTCTGTTCCATACGGATATTCAAAAAAAGGAACCTCTCAAACACGGATATGACCGTATATGCCACGACGGGTATTATAATGCTCAAACCGTTTTCACCAAACAGAAACGCATTAAAGAACGGTGCAAAAAGAACATATACAAAAGATAAGATGATTATAAGCACAAACGGGGGGATGAGGCACTGAAAAAACAACGTCTTCCTGTTAATGCCTTCCTTGTAAAAGAACCTGATATAAGCCTGGTCAAGGCCCAGGATCGCAAAAATATATATGACCGAGACCGCCGTTATGAACATGGTGGTCTTGCCGTATTCCTCGGTCCTTAAGACGCGGGTAGTAAGCGGCAGCTGTACAAGCCCCAGAAGGAGCACCACAAAATTACCGTAGAAGTATTTTATAAAACTTGAGAATAAACTCTCTTTTTTATCCTGTGCTTTTTCCATACTCCACTCAACAGCCCGGGTGTCCTACTTATTATCCTTTGTAACACCCTCAACAGTATCTATAAGAAACGGAGGTCTGTTCCTGCTCGAATCCAGCGTCCTCCACAGGTATTCACCAAGTATCCCGAGCATTAAAAGGATCATGCCGGTCGAAAACAGAACAAGACACATGATCGATGCCCAGCCCTGTATGGGGGTTCCCACTATAATGCGCTCAAGTATTACCTCGATTATCCACAGGAACGAAATAAGAGCACACACTACGCCGACGCCCGACATGAACCTTATCGGAAAATAAGAAAAGCTCATCATCGAATCCATAACCAGCTTGAACTTTTTACTGAATGTCCATCGTGACTTGCCGATCTCCCTGTCTTTTCTGTGGAAGTATACTTTATCGGGATTAAAACCGGCCCACAGTATCTGAAGTGTCAGTGCCGAGTTTTTCTCATCAAGCATTTCCAGGACGCCGATGACCTGCCTGTCAAGGAGATAGCAGTCAAATCCGCCCACGGGCATATTCTTGTCGATACATTTACGCACGATACCGTAATACATATTTGCAAAGAACTTTTTTATCGCAGAGTCATCCCTCTCTGCCCTTACGGCGAGCACCACCTTGTTGCCCCTCTTCCAGCTTTCGTACATCTCAAGTATGAGTTCCGAATCCTCCTGAAGGTCTGCCTGTTTGGTGACCGCACAGTCGCCAGTGCACACATGGAGTCCGGCGAGTATCGCAGCATGTTCTCCGAAATTTCTCGACAGCCGGACACACTGCACATTTTCATCCATGTCCCGTATCTTATTCATTACTTCCCACGAATCATCACCTGATCCGTCATCCACGAACACTATCTCATAATCACCCAGCCTGCCTAAGATCTTTGCTTTCATATCCTCATACAGCAGCATCAAAGTGTCCGAATTATAGTACACGGGTACCACTATCGATATCTTACTCATGCCTGGAACCTCCGACCATCTTAAGGAATTCATCATAATCCCTTACATATTCATTCCCGTCGTAGTGCTCGCTTGCCAGTACGAGCAGTACGGAATCGGGTGAAAAATCATACATATCCTTCCAAAGCATCGTAGGGAGATACAGTCCCATCCTCGGACGGTTAAGCTCTACGATGTCGCTTTCAAATCCGTTGTCTATCTTAACCTTGCTCGAACCCGAAACATTTATGAGCACAAACTCCGTCCTGCGGTTTGCGTGCCTGCCCCTTATAACCGTATCATCGCTTCCGTAAATGTAAAACACTCTTTTCACGGTAAACGGCACATCCACACCGCCGCACTCGGCAACGACAAGGTTTCCCCTCTCATCACCGTACTCACCGAATTCAATTATCCTGTACTGATCCTTTATATTCATACTTTCTCACTTTACTTAAACTCATTTAACACATCCGCCACATACTTAACTTCTTCCTCCGTGATCCCGTTAAACATCGGGATACTGAGTACCTCGTCCGCACACGCCTCCGTAACCGGAAAGTCGCCCTTCTTAAATCCCAGATATTCATAAGCCTCGGAAAGGTGAGGCGGTATCGGGTAATGGATTATGGTCGATATACCCCTGTCCTTAAGATAGGCCATAAGCTCATCACGCCTTTTGCACCTTATTACATACTGGTGATATATATGATCGGCCCCTTCCCTTACTCCCGGTAGTTTAATGAGCGGATTGTTTATCTTTTTATCATATTCAGCCGCGACATCCTGTTTTTCCTTATTCATTTCCTCTGCGTGCTCAAGCCTGACCTTAAGCAGCGCTGCCTGTATCTCATCAAGGCGCGAATTGGTACCGACAACCTTGTTGTAATATCTCTTTTCACTCCCGTAGTTGCGCAGTATGCGCATCTCTTTTGCTATATCTTCGTCATCCGTGACTATCGCTCCTCCGTCACCGAAAGCACCGATGTTCTTTGACGGATAAAACGAAAAGCACCCAATGTCGCCGAAGGTTCCCGTCACCTTACCCTTATATGCGGAGCCGTGTGACTGCGCACAATCCTCGACAAGCCTTAAGTTATGCTTTTTGCAGATATCGACGACCTTATCCATCTGCGATGCCTGACCGTACAGATGTACAACGAGCACTGCCTTTGTTTTATCGGTTATCTTCTCCTCTATCTTTGAGGTATCTATGTTAAAATACTCATCCGGCTCCACAAACACCGGAGTCGCGCCGTTTATCGTAATGCCCATGACGCTCGCGATATAGGTATTGCCTTGGACGATCACCTCGTCGCCTTTGCCGATGCCGAGTA
Source organism: Lachnospiraceae bacterium (assembly GCA_017550535.1). Taxonomy (GTDB): domain Bacteria; phylum Bacillota; class Clostridia; order Lachnospirales; family Lachnospiraceae; genus UBA2868. Next base: position 15,625 of record JAFZOS010000002.1, on the reverse strand, counting down.
TCCTGAAGGCCATCCACAGCGCGTCCAGTCCGTTTCCAAGCCCGACACAATACTTTGCCCCGATATAACCGGCAAACCGCTCCTCGAATTCACTGAGCTCCTTACCCATTATGTACCAGCCGGACCGAAGAACCCTTAGCGCCGCTTCCTCAAACTCCGCCTGATAACGGTAAAATCCCCGGTCTAACCTATTTGTCTGAATGTCCATGATCTGTCTCCCGAATCTTTTTGTACAACTCCACATGCCTCATCACATGAGCTTCAGTCGTATACAGATTCCTGTACCTGTTGTAGAAAAACTCCCGATCCCTTTCAAGCTCCGCCTTATCCTCACTCAACCTCTTAACACGTGTGACGAATTTATCGACCGTATCCTTGCTGTAAAGGTTTTCCTCTTTTCCTATAACCTCCGGCAGTCCTCCGACACTTGTCGATACCACCGAGCATCTCCTGCTCATTGCTTCGACAGCTGCCTTTCCGAATGATTCAAACATCGATGACATAACGAACACGTCCACCATGTAGTAGTAATCCGCTATCTCAGCCTGCGTAAGGTCCTGCATATAGATAAGGTTTTCATCACCGATCAAACCCGTTATCCCTGCCTTTATATTCCTTACGATATCATTGTCCCGCTCCTCATATACCGATATGACCAGCGCGACCTTAAACTTTACTCCCGCATCATGCAGCGCCTTTACCAGTACAGGAACAAAATCCCAGTCCTTTTCCTCGGAAATGCGTCCCGCAAAGCCCACAACAAATTCATCGTCCCTTATACCGGCCTTTAACCGCATCGCACTGCGCAGGCTATCATCGTAAGAATCAAACGCATTGCTTATGGTATTTGGGATGACCGTTATCGGAACCCCGACATTTTCCTTAAGCCACAGATCCCTGTTGTACTGCGTCGTGCATATCATTCCCGCGGCATGCTTTAATGTTGCCTTAATGCAGGTTTTGGAATGCCTTCTGTATCCGTATGCAAGTCCCCTGTCTGTATACACAAACGGGATATCCTTAAATATTCCAAGACACCTTAAAAATCCAAAAGTGATGAGCGACTCGGACATTGACACATGAATGATATCGGGCTTCTCACGCGCTATTATCCTTTTGAATGCGCCTATGCGCGTAAGAAAGTTAAAAAGCCTTGCCGCCCTGTTTCGTTCCCTGTTTTCATCGGACTTATATTCAACTACTTTAAAGCCAAAATCAGCCTTTCTTTTTTTTAGCAGCGTAGGGCATGCCACAACGGGCTCATATCCCTGCTTTAAAAGCCCGTCACAAAGCGTCCATGTCGAAAGCTGGCCTCCTCCCGGAAGGTCTATGGGATACTCCATTAGAAATAAAATCTTCATGACGTAAACCAATTATTCTTAAGAATCCTCGCTGCGGAACACGGTCCTTCTTTTATGCTTGACCTCCTGCCTTCGGTTAAGTCATCGGCAAGCGTAAGTACATTCCGTGCCGCAACCTGCGGGTTCCACAGCCTCTCCATCTGTTTATAAGCGGCTGTACCGTATTTCTCACACAGCTCCGGGTTCTTTAAAAGTTTCTCAAGCTGACCGGCGAGTGATTCTACACTTCCGTTCTTAAATACAAGGCCTGTCTTTCCGTTGCGGACAAGCCAGGGCGTTGCTCCCGGCGCATGCGATACCACGGTCGCGCAGCCTGCATTTAAGGCTTCGTATATTACCGAACCCCAGCCCTCAAGGAAATTTGATGTCATAACATATATCTTGGCGTTTGCCATCTTATCCCTCGCCTCCGGAGGTGGAAGGAAATCCATAAAAGTGGTAATGTCCGATAAACCGTACATACCTGCATATATCTTTATCTTTTTCCTCTCCTTACCTTCACCTATGAAGGTAAGCCTGAAATCATAACCCTTATCCCTTAATATCCGCGCTGCTTTTATAAGGAGGTCCGGCCTCTTAAGCCTTATCATCCTGCCCTCCCAAAGTATGGTGGGCATATCCTGATCGCCGGTCTCCCTGTCGGCCGTTATCTTTTTCATTTCCATCAGCTTTTCCACATCATAGCTTAAATGCTCGGGAAAATACCCGAACTTGTAACACTTCCCGGCATAGCTGTTGAACATCTTGCGGTAGTCCCATGCGGTATATGCACTCGCCGCAAGGATGTATATCCTTTTATGTCTGTTTCGTACATGCATATGGATATACTTCTTTGTAAGACGCGGTATGAAAAATTTGATAAAGCCCTCTTTAAGCGGCCTCTCGGAGTACCGGAATATTATACGGTTCAACTTTAAGCGTTCCTCGATATATACCTCGGGAGCGGTGCCCATGATCACAAGATCGCTGTCAAGCGCCAGCTTTAATGCCTTCTTATGGGAAGCATCGTTAAGGTACGTCCGAAGCACATAGGGCGGAACCTCCTCCTTGCCCCAGCCCATCGTGGCCCTAAAGCCCTCTATCGGCTGTGTTTCGACAAAGGTAAAACCGTCACCCAAAAGAGCATAAAATTCATCACACAATGCCTTCTGATGATGATTGTAATAATTCGAAAAAAAAGTCAGCGTTTTTACTTTCATACTTTACTCACCCTATCAGCAGTTTTGCCATTTCAACAATAAAACACTCCGGGAAATAAAGCGGTGAATAACCGTTGTCACGGTATATCCCGTACTTTATCCTGACCCTTTCCATAGCCTTTTTAAGGCTCTTCTCATGTGATGTGCCGTTCATCGTAAAGTCTGCGATCACCACATTTTTTACAACTATCCTTGCGCCTGCCTTTTTAAGGCGCAGGATCAGGTCATAGTCGTCATGTATCGTTTCGTTCCTGTATTTATATTTATCATACATCGCCTTCGTTATGAAGGTCGTCGGATGGTTCCAGTCCCTGGAAGTCGCATACTTTCTGTTCCTTGAATGCTTGATAAAGGTCCTGCCGTTTGGCATATGCATCCGAAGGTCCGCATAAAACATATCAAACTCTTCCTTGGCATAAGCATTTAACACGGTTTCAACGGCACAGGGCTCGTACCAGTCGTCGGAATTTATCATCCCGATGATATCACCTGTGGCCTGCTTAATGCCCTTATTCATGGCATCATATATCCCGTTATCCGGCTCGGATACTATGATATATGATATACCCTTCTTTTCAAAGGCTTCCCTGTATCCCTCCGCCACTGAAACCGTACTGTCCTTTGAAGCTCCGTCGATTATTATATATTCCTTCGGTGAAACCGTCTGGGCAAGCACCGATTCTATTGTCCTTCCTATCGTCGCCTCACTGTTATACGCGACCGTTATGAGCGATACTTCAGTTCCCGCCATCGCCGAAAGCCTCCGTTGATTCTTCCGCCTTAAACAGCACAAGGACGGTCTGGAACAAAAGCTGTATATCCCTTATAAGAGAATAATTTTCAATATACATAAGGTCAAGCATCAGCTTGTCCTTTGAACTCGTATTGTATTTGCCGAATATCTGGGCATAACCGGTAAGCCCTGCTTTCATCCTTAACCTGTAGCGAAACTCCGGCAGCTCCCTTGTATAATCCTCAACATTTTCAAGCATTTCGGGGCGCGGTCCCACCAGGCTCATATCGCCCTTTACAATATTTATAAGCTGCGGCAGCTCATCGATCCTGAATTTCCTAAGCACCCGTCCGACGCCCGTTATGCGGTCATCATCCTTTGTAACCGATTTATTCTCGACATTCTCCTTCATAGTACGGAACTTGTAGATGTCAAACACCTTTCCGTTTGCCGTTGCCCGTTTCTGTTTAAACAGAACCTTACCGCCGTCGTTTTTCTTTATGCATATCGCACTGACAAGAAGCACCGGACTTAGGATCACAAGAAGGATCAGCGATATGACAAGATCCATCAGCCGCTTTATTATGCGCTGCTCAAAGGTTATAAGATGGAACTGCCATGCGAAAAACGAGATATCGTCAAGCACAGTCTGCTGTGCATTGTGTTCAAGGATATCTGCAACATTCGGATTAAAATATATGTTTTTAAGGTTCTGGTAACACCAGTCGATAACATCCTTCCTTTTATCAACCGGAACCTCATAAAGTACCACGGTGTCCGATGCGACTATCCTGTCCTTTAACTTTTCGTCATCGTACCTTACAACATCAAACACGGTATATCTTTTTGAAAAGTCAGACAGCGCGCGGCTCACCTTTTTGGCATCATTTTCATCCGAAGCTACTATCAGGCATTTTTCCGCATCGTTTAACCAGAAGTAAAAGCTGTTTCCGGCTTTGACGAACACAAAGTATATGACAAACTGAATGAGGATAACCGAGAACAGTATCCCCACGTTCTCGATCTTAAACGTAGCATTGTTTGCCGCATTCGTCTTCATTATCGTAAGTTCGAAATATGTGATAAGGTCTGTTATTATCCCGGCTACAACCAGCGAGAATATGATATCCTTATCCTTCTTCATCCCGATGGCATAACTGCCGTATGTGCGCGATAAAAGCAGCAGTATTATCACATAGGTCGACAGCGTTACAGCCGCCGTACGGGACAGATCTATGATCTCACGGTTATCGATCGAAAACATCAGAAAAAACGTCGCAAAAGCAGCGCCGTACATTGCAAGTTTTAAAACAAATATGATGCTTTTCTGAAATTTCCTGCATGCTTCTTTCATAATGCTTCGTAAACGTTTTGTATATATTCCAAAAACCTGTATTCCTTACTGTACAGCTGTGCTCTTCTTAGGCACATCTGCGTCGTATAACACTCACCCTTTAAAGACTGTATCTTATCTATCGCCGCAACGATACCCTGGATGCTGTTGCGGTCCACTGCTTCTCCGCAGGTTTCATCAATGCTCTCGGGACTTCCGCCGGCTTTGTAGGTAATGACCGGTGTCCCGCACGCTAAGGCTTCGATATTGGTCGTCGGGAATGTATCCTCAAGCGTTAGGTTAATGTATATGTCAGCCATTGAATACAGGCACGCAAGTTCCTCGGTACTGTCGGTACGGCTCAGTCCTATTATGTTCTCGGGCAGGGCCTTTATCTGCTTCTCATTTAACCCGACGAGTATTATCGCGTATCTTTCATCCAGAGTCTTTGCAAGGGCCTCAAACTGGACAAGCCCTTTCCTGTCCCTCCATGGATTCGCAACACCCAAAAGTATCGTCTTATTCCTTAAGGACAGATGATTCTTCACCCTGTATATAAGGTTATCCTCGCTCATTATTTCCTCACGCGGATAAAACTGCGTAAGATCGATACCCGTAGGCACTACCGTAACGGGGTATTCCTTAAGGAATGACTGCTGCACCTTGTCCTTAAGCCATTCGGACGGGGTAACTATAGTAAGGTTTTCGATCCCGGTGAACAGCTGCTTTTTCGCCTCATAATTTCGGGACGAGCTGTCGACTCCGAACGATTTGGGATATTCGTGGAGCTGCTCACACTTAAAGCATCCGGTCAACCACTTCTGACAGCCGATATATTCAAAATGACTGCAATGCCCGGTAAAGCTCCAGCAGTCATGAAGCGTCCATATGATCTTTTTTCCGCATTTCTTAAGATACGAAAACAGCACGCCCAGGTTAAGGTAATACCCGTGAACATTGTGTAAGTGAATGATATCCGGATCATACTCCTTCACCATGGCCACAAAATCCTGTGTCGCCTTCATCGAATAAAAGCCGTGCCGGTCATACAGCCTGCTCATCGCGCCGTGGATATACATATCCATATCCGTGCCTATCCGATAGCCGCGTATGCCTTCGGGAGCTTCACCCCGGCCGTAAGCCGCAAGACATTCGTATCCGTAATCCTCAAGCGTTCTGTAAAGCCCGACAGTCAGCCGGCCGACACTCCCGGTACCGCATACGGTGTTAACAAGCAGCACTTTCCTGCCGCTTAACACATTCATCGCCGTAGCCATCTGTGTCATATGAGAATCATACACCTGACGGGGTACTATGGGATCCACAGGAATGGCATTTCCGGCAAACGTATTATCCATGTTCCCGTGCAGGGAAACCGCCGTAACATCCCAAGTCGACGGCATCTGCGCCGCAAACTGTTTCGCGTTTTCACGAAGGAGTTCATCGTTCATCGCCTGCTGCATCTCAAGCTGGCGCATGTATTCTTCCTGCTGCTTTAAATATGCCTGTTTGTATAGCTCCTCCTGCCGTTCGCGTATGATCTGTGCATCCAGGAGATCCTGTTCGTATTCCTTCTGGACATCTATCATCTGAAAATCATTTTTCACTTGTTTTTATCCCTTTATTCCTCATCATCAAGGTCATTTAAGATAAGGTGTATCACCCTCTCCTGACCTTTTGAAAAATCCTTCATAAGCTGGAGCCGTCTCATCTCCGAACGGACATTGGGTGTCATTATAAGCCACCTTATCGTGGAGATTATCGTAGAATCATCCTGCTCGCGGCCTATCCCCAGGTTAATGAACCCGTTCTGTATGCCCGCAAACACATGCTCCGCTTCACGCTCATTCTGCGCAAGCACTACCGAAGGCACACCCATGCTTGCCAGTTCAAATACCGTACGTCCCTGTGAAGTTATCGCAAGGTCCGCCTTGTTCATATATGAGCTGACACGCTTTGCATCTATATGCACGTAGATATTATTTTCTTCATCCGTTACGATCTTGTTCTTATGACCGTATGCAAATCCAACAAGAAAATGGAACTTGATCCACGGAAACTCCTTATGCAGCTGCCCGGCTACACCGTAAAGCCTTCCGGTTAAGTCGGACGGATCGGCACCGCCGAAAATGACTATGATATTCTCAACCTTTTGCGAAAATTCCGAAGGCTCCTCCTCAAGGAACTCATCACGTATGCAGAAATATTTGGAACCGTAGTATTCGTTATGGAGCTTTTCCCCCTTTTCATACAGTGCGTTTATGACCGCATCGGCATACTTTGCGCCGGGCCCCACGTCCTCAAAATTAACCACCCTTTTTGCATACTTGTTTACCATTGTCATATACTTAAGGGATGTGTCCAATATATCGTTCACTAAAATATCAGGCCTTTCCCTTTCGAGTACAGACTCAAAATCCTCGTCATCCTCTATAACAATGAGTGGAAAATTGGAGTCATTTATCTTATCGATACCGATATCGCTGTCCTTATCGGTAACGAACACTATGTCATGCCCCGTGAGCTTGTATGCAAGTGTCAGACACCTGTAGATATGCCCCATTCCGAGCTGCATCTTGCCGACCGTACGGAACATTATCTTCCTGCGTTTTAAAATGTTCTCGCACAGCACCCAGTCCGAATAAGTATCGATATCAACAGCCTCATCCTCGGGTATCTCAAATATATTGACCTTTTCACCGATACGTCCCGCTTCCGTAACGCATTCGCGCCTTGTTATAAGAAATCCGCCCGTTTCCAGATAATTGGCGGGAAGCTCCTGCGAATTCAGCCTCTTTTCATAGTTTTTAGTGATCCTGCCGTCAACTACGCCCCACGAAAGATGCGGCTTGTTCATAGCGCTTATCACTGTGTCCCATTCCGACTTCTCAAAGAATTCGATCGCGCTTTTAACCGTAGAAGCTTTAAGTGTCGGTGAAGTGCACTGCATGGTGATAACGGTATCGTATCTGCAGCGTTTCTTCTCCTCCATGTACTTTACCGCATGATAAATAACCGGATCCAAAGTCACCGAGTCCGTTGCCAGTTCCTTCGGCCTTGCCACAACATCCACACCGCGCTTTTTGACGATGCTCATAAGCTCCTCATCGTCTGTCGATACGGCAACATCAACATCCATATATTCTTTAAGCGACTTCGCATTTTCGATCGAATATACAATAAGCGGCTTTCCGCACATAATCCGGACATTCTTCCTCGGTATGCGTTTTGAGCCTCCCCTTGCGGGTATAACTATAAGTGTTCTCATAAATAAACCTCGTGTATGCAAATAAACCTAAACAATTTATTATACCATTTTCAGCCCTTTCCTGCAAAGGGGAGCCTGTTTTTAACATATCCCAAAAGCGCTGCGACATCATCACGCCTTATAAATGCAAAGGCACCAAGAGTCACAGCCGCAATACCGTAACGGGCTATGATCATCTTCATACCGTCGGAATAGAAGAAACTCATGGCTATCCCGCATATCGCGCATATGATCATGGCTGTGAACATGAACGAATTGGAATACACCCTGTCCTTTATCACCATGTTGACCGCAACATAATGGAATATCATAAGCAGGACATAGCTTACAAGTGTTGTATATGCGGCGGCAACGTACCCAAACCGCGGGATCATCAGATAGTTGAGTATATAGTTTATAACAGCCGCAAATATCGAGCTTGCCGCGATGATCGGCGTCTTTTTGTGGAACAGTTCCACATTAACGTAATTGGTATAAAAATACTGTGCAAGAGTACCGAGTGCGACCGGCGGTATGACCCACTTTGCAACCCAGTAAGCCTTAGCCCTCGGGGCCAGGATCATAAGCGCCTCGGGAGCCACGGTTATAAATCCGAGCGATAAAAAGCAGCCAAGGAGCACGAGCTTTTTCTGCATGCTCCTTACCCTTGCCCTGTTATCGGTATCAAGCTGTTCGTTAAGCCAGGGAAGCCAGGCCTGCCCTATCGCATTTGTAAATATCGCAAGCAGGGTCGCGATGCCGTAGCCGTAGGTATACAGTCCCGCGTCGGCATCCCCGCAGATGTCCTTTATCATTATGCGGTCTATCTGTGCGAGCACCACGAGTGCAAGGGCGTGCGGTATCATCGGAAGGCCTATCTTTAATGCGTAGCGCCAGTATTCACGGTTATAAAAGACCTTGCCCTTTTTTAGTATGTTGATATAAAAGCCGATGCCCATAAGGAAGGTCGGGAGTATGGTACCGAGTATCTTTCCTATGTACCTTTGATCGTTAAACAGATACATAAGGCTTATCGAAAGCACAACGGTACCTATACAGGTTATCAGGGATATGGCAATGTTTTCCCTGTATTTATACTCAAACCTGCATTTTTCCTGCATATACTGGACCGATGGGAAAATGATAAGATAAACAAACATCGATATGACGAGCGGTACCTCGTATTTGATCATACCCGATATCTGTTCCCTGAATATGAACACAATAATGAGTACACAAAAAGCGAAGATGCTCGACAGCCCCTGAAGAGCACTTAAGTATTCGTCGAACTTCTCCTTATAGTCAAGCTTCGCCCGTCCTATGCTGTATACGACGCACAGACAGGTGATCACATTAAACAGCTCAACCCATGAATTGTATGTATTTGCACGGCCGTAATTATCGGTCGTTAACATGCTCGTATATATCGGGCTGGTTATAATGGCAACAGCCCTTATGGCGATACTCGAAACGGTATACCATATACCGCTTTTAAGCACCTTATTGCCGCCTGCTTCCTCCATAACAAAACCTCCCGCCATGGCAGAACAACTATATCCATTCTACCCGACGGAAGGTTTTTTTACAAGTGAGTCAACGGGGACGGTTCTCCTTGACTCATCTAAAATGAGTCAGAGAGAACCGTCCCCAATGACTCACGAAACAGCATAAAATGCTACCGCGCTTGCGGCCGCAACATTAAGGGAATCGACGCCCTCAGCCATCGGGATCTTCACTACATGATCGCATTTATAAAGCAGCCCTTTCGGAAGGCCCGAAAATTCGTTGCCCATCACTATCACAAGCTTTTCCGCATTTTTAAGACATTCATCCGACACGGATATGGAATCATCCGAAAGCGCCATGGCGGCAACGGTAAACCCGGCATCTTTCAGTGTGTCTATATAAGAGTATTCGTCATTTTCATCGCCTGAATCATCGTGGTGCAGATATGTCCACGGGATCTGAAATACCGTACCCACACTGACTCTGGCCGCCCTCCTGTACAAGGGATCGGAACAGTCATCGGTAAGAAGGAGTGCATCCATTTTCATGGCGGCTGCCGACCTTATTATCGCACCGACATTGCTTGGATTCTCAATATCATAAAGCAGCACGGCACGACCGGCGCCATTAAGTATTTCCGAAGGTTTGGGCAGTTCATGGCGTTTCATGGCGCACAGCACGCCCCTGGTCATCTGAAAACCGCGTATCGTGGAAAGCACTTCATCACTTCCCACATAAACAGGCACCTGCGGATAATCATTTACTATACGCGCGATAATATCCCTGCCGTGTCCGTCATAAGCCTGAGTACAGGTAAGTACCGACTCGGGTTCATATCCCGCGTCAAGCGCACGCATAATAACCATGGGACTCTCTGCTATGAACAGTCCTTGATCTGGTTCATATATTCTTTTAAGCTGCGGCTCCGACATCCGTGTATAAATATCAAGCCGTGCGTCAGAAAGATCATTTATGAGGATCATATAATTTTCCATAAAACTGATCACTCAGCCGGATAGAGGTGAGTGATCAGTTTTCCGTCTATTCCGTAGCAGCTTGCCGATACTTCATTTCCGTTTTCATCATATTCAATCTCTATATATGCAAATCCATCACGATCCGCTACCGGCATGCCGTCAACACCGTAAAATGTCTCCCTTATTTCATTACCGCGCTCATCAAATTCATATTCAATACTTGCATATCCTAAATCGTTAAATACCGGCTCATTATCTTTTCCGTAATAATTCGTCCTTATCCGGCGATCCCTTTCATCATATATATACTCTATTACGGCAAAATTATAAGCCGTCACTATCGGTTTACCGTCAAGTCCGTAAAAGGCATACCTTATTCCGTTTCCCCGTCTGTCATATTCTATCGAAACACTTGAATAATCCCCTTCCCGGAGGACCGGTTCGTCGCTATAGTTGTAATAGCTTTTCCTTATCACGTTTCCGAAATCGTCATATTCGTACTTAATGGTCCAGTAACCTAAAGCCGCCAAAGGATTGGTCCAATGACATTTATAGGCTTCCTTTGTCTTATTCCCATGTTTGTCATATTCCCACGTAATATTGAGTTCATGGATCTCTTCCCCGGTGCTGTCCAAAAATCTTCTGCGCACCTCGTTACCGCGTTCATCATAATCAAAGATATATCCTGCATAATCATCAACCGTGATAACCGGCTTTCCGTCTGAATCGTAATACCTTCTGCATGTCACCCTTCCCTGGGCATCATACTCATACTTTTCACCGGCATAACCTCCACTGTTCAGAACAGGCTTGCCGTCAGTTCCGTAATAGGAATTATAGATAACATTCCCGTAATCGTCATACTCAGTACTTTTAACCGCATAGCCCGTATTACACAGGACCGGTTCATCTTCCGTTCCGAAGTAGCTCTCTTCGGTAACATTTCCACGCTCATCATACTTATACTCAATGCATGCGATTTTGCGATATGATAAAATGGGTTTACCGTCGGTTCCTAAAAACCTCTTTTTTGTTACATAACCCCTGTCGTCGTATTCCATAGCCACGCCGGCGTAACCCCGATTTACAGATACAGGCTTACCGTCGGTTCCCAAGTAACTCTCTTTTACAAGATTTCCGTGCTCATCATATTCTTCTTTGATACCCGAATATCCCTCTTTGCCAAAAACAGGCTGCTCTTCGGTCCCGTAGTAACTATGGCTTATCTCATTTCCCTGACCATCATATTCTCGTTTTATAAGTGCCACCCCTTTGGGGGGATAGATCAGTTTCCCGTCATGATCCAGATACTTCGTTTCCAAAAGGTATCCACGATCGTCATAGGTATATTGTTTTTCATAAATGCCCGTACCCTGACTCTTCTCACTGTAAGCTTCCCTGATCGTCGCATCGTTGTCATCACCCTCAAAGTACAGGAATCTTTCACTTAATTTATGTCCTTCATCATCCCTTGAGTATCTAAGACCGGCCACGCCATACTTATCTGTTGATATATAGTTATGCCTCATATCGGATACATAACGTTTTTCCGAAAGGTATCCGTTTTCGTCGTACTCAAACAGATATCTAACGATATCTCTGTTTATTGAATCCTCATCCTTGTCAAACTGATCATCATCCGACAATCCTTTCGGAGTGAGAAAAGCCGCACCTACATAGGCTTTCTCTCCTGTCTGATCCGTATATCGTGTCAGATTTGCTATCTTAAGGTCTTCATCGGTATAATCCAGTATCAGAACCGTTTTGCCCGCAGTGTCCTTATATATAGTTTTATCAAGGATTCCGTTTGTATACTCATAAACAAGGTTGACAGGATTGTCATCATGCAATTCACTTTCATTATCTATAAGCCTGCCATATGAATTCTCATAACGCAGTTCACGCACCTTTCCTTCGGAAGATGTGATCGAATAGTACCCTTTTACATGCTTTTTCTGCTCATCCGTTAGTTCGCCTATTCCTTGCGCAATACCGTGTTGTTCCGTAAAATCATGATAATATGCGGTTTTTACAGTATGATAATCATTTATACGGTATCTGGCATATAAGGAGCCTGACAGTGTTGCCGCCAAACAGGCAGCTATAGCTGTTATCGCAAGGAGCCTTCTCCCCATGTCATCCCTTATGATCTCCTTTACTGAAATCCCGTGCATATATGCGATAAGCTCCAATAATGCACTTCGCTTTTCCATGGAATTGGCGTCTATGCAGAATACTTCCCCGGATGATTCTTCACATGCTTTTTGTAAACGCAACGGGAAAGTGTCATTGATCGGATCGTTATATTCATCAACTATAAAAGTTATGATGCGCGATGTATCCCCGCCTCCGTCTAAAAAGAACTGTATCTCTTCATCAAGGTATTTGGAATCATTGCGGGCCGCGCGGGAGCAGATGACGATAAGATATTTTGATGACTGGACTTCTGTTTTAAGTCCCTCTTCGAGCATTCCCGGAGTAAGGTTCATCTTATCCAAAAAAACGGGATTGAGGCGCTTTGTGAGCATGCCTTTATAGCGCCTGAGGGTAGGACCCGGCAGACGATATGACTGAAGCTTTTCCCTTATCCATTTTGCCCATTTAAAGTCGGCACGCTTATAGCTTATGAACGCATAATAATCGTATAGCTTTGCCTTTGTTCCGTCTTCCATAAACAACTCCGAACTTTAAAACCTGTCACTCAGGCTCATACTCCCTTACGCATGTGTATTCAGTGATATGTGACTTACCCCCAAGGTCTTCACTAGTAGTGGTTGAAATATAGCCACCGTCATCCTTGTCTTCATAAGAAAAACGATCCCTGGATGTCAGTTGCCCATCCCCTTCATAATGATCGCAGTTTATAAGCCTTCCCTCATCATTATACTCATCTTTGTACGAATAAGAATAAACAGAACCGTCAGAATACCGACATGATACATGCGTTTCAATTGTTCTGCCGTTTTCGTCATATTTGTATTCATACTCAGTCAACACAGGGGTTTTTGAATTCGGATGTCTTTCCTCATAAGTCGGGCTGATATCACTTTCTATCCGGACCTCACGCCCATGATCATCATATTCATAAACACTTACTTCATCAAGGATTCCGCTTGAATCATATATCTCGGCTTTTGTCCACCTGTCGTTTTTATCTGTATAGTAGACTGTTTTACCGTACTTGTTTTTGCTGATATATCCTGAGTCCGTATATTCAATCTCATTATAAGAAACATAATCAAAACCGGTACTGAATTTTTCAAGCGGCCGTCCCTGCTCATCATATTGAATAAGATACTCTGTTGTATCATCTTTTTTAGTAACAGTCACTTTTACGGGACCGTTGGGACCGTATTCGTATTCGGCTGTAAGGTTAAGTTTTCCCTCTTTATCATAATAAATCTCTTTTTTAAGCCGTTTTTTTGGCTTCCCCGCCTCTTCATCAGAAGTTTCATCGGCATTAGCGGTTTCACTTTCCGCTTCTTCAGCTTCCCCTTCAGCTTTTTCTTCATCCCCCTCACTTTTAACAGGTTCGCCATCGGAATTTACCCATGTGACTTTTGCTAGCCTAAACGCATCATCATATTCCCTGACCTCTCCGTAAACACTGTACTCAGTCTGAAACGTACTGTAGGCTTCAGCATCGGCCGCACCCTTTCCCGGTTCTTCATTTATAAGATAGATAACCTTTACTATCCTTCCCATTGAGTCACGTTCAAAACGTAATCCCGCTATCCCGTTACTGTCAGTCGCGGCAGTATTATAAACTTCGCTGTCCGAGTAGCGGAGCTCGGCCATGAATCCCTTTTTATCATAATCAACCAGATACCGGATTATCTCTGCTCGGTCTGCAGCATCCTCCGACTGCTTTCCGATATACAATGAATCCGCCCCGCTGCTTAAGGTCTGCATATAACTTCCGTCACCGTGCACTCCGTCATCCCGCTTAACGTAAACATCGATCGTCTTATTGTTTATATAATCAAGCCGCATCAGGACTTTGTTTTTCTCATTGTACCAAACAGCTTCGTCAAGCTCGCCGTTGTCCAAATATGAATAAGCGATCTTAGAAGGCCGTTCGGATAAAAGCTCCGGATCATGGGTTTTAAGATCACCGTTTTCATCAACGTAACGAAGCTCACGGACCTTTCTCCGACTGCTTACTATTTCATAATGCAATCCTGTAGATCTTGCTTCCTTTGACGATAATTCACCTATTCCCTCAGGAACTCCATATCTCTCGATATAATCGGCATAATAAGCTGTTTTGGGCGCATAATAATCCCATGCCTTATAGCCGATAAAACATGCGGCTGCAAAAAAAGCAACGGCGGCTGCGGTTATCCATTTTTCCGCCTTTTTCTTTCGTCTGCTGTCCTCACTTTCCAGCTGTTCAAGTTTAAGGCCGTGCATACGTGCAACGACTTTTAAAAAGGCATTATGCTTTCCCGAATCATGGATATTTGCACCGAGAATAGTACGGGCTTCACATAAACGCTGTAATTCATTAGGGAAGCAGTTTTCTTCCGGTCGTTTGTCCGAATCAACAATAAACGGAATGATACTTGAAGGATCCGCTCCGCCCCTTATAAACCGACTTATCACTTCGTCGATATTCCCGGGATCGGAAAGCGCATTGTGCGAACATATGACGATCAAATACCTTGATTGTTCAATAGCGGTCCTTAATCCTTCAGCACCGGCATTAAGTATACCTTTATCATGAAGAACCGGAAAACAGCGCTCATCCTTTTTCTTTTCTTTTTCTTCATGGGAGTATGGGAGCCGATATGACCGCAGTTTGCGCTGCATCCACCGTCCCCATTTTTTGTCTTTTGATGCAAAGACAATATATGCATAATAATCGTATTTACTGTTGTTTGTTGTCATATTTTCTGGTCTCTCTTTGATATGTCCTTCAATCTATGATCGGGCTGCCGTCGGTATCGAAAAATGATTTTTTAGTTATATTTCCCAGTTCATCATATTCAAGTTCAACGCTTGAATATCCTTCGTAAATCATAACCGGCTTACCGTCAGTATCGTAATAGGCTTGTTTTGTCACATTTCCCCGCTCATCATATCCAAGTTCCATAATTGAATACCCTTCGTCAGACATAACCGGCTTGCCGTCAGTATCGTAATAGCTTTGTTTTATACAATTCCTGCGTTCGTCATATTCCCATGTCATGCTTGAATAACCATAACTTGATATGGCCGGCCTGTCTTCTGCCCCTATCAAATCCTGCCTGATCCTATTTCCCTTGTC
>JAFZOS010000103.1 GCA_017550535.1 Lachnospiraceae bacterium | reverse complement strand
GGGGTTCGATCCCGGCGTGGCCGAAAGCGAGGACGGTGTACCGTATGAATACTCATTGGGAAGCATGGATGATTCATTCATAATACTAAACGGAACAGCGGCAGAGTATAACGGTGATGAACAGAACGTAAGCATCCCGCAGGGAGTTAAACGTATCGGAAATCGTGTTTTTTATAAGGAAAGCTCGATCAGTTCGGTTACCTTGCCGATGGGGCTTGAGAGCATAGGTGACTTCGCATTTGCCAGGGCTTCGCTCGAAACCGTAAGTATTCCGGAGGGAGTAAAAGAGATTGGGTATGCGGCGTTTTATAATTGCGAAGGGCTTAAAGAAGTCAGTATCCCGTCAAGTGTTGAGCGGATAGAACTCGGTGCTTTTGACGGAACTGAGTGGCTTTCTGCCGTTACAGCAAATTCGGGTACCGACTTTATAACGGTAGGAAACGGGATCCTTCTTAAATATACAGGCAACGGCGGAAGCGTAAAAGTTCCCGATGGGATAAAAGTGATAGCACCGGGAAGTTTTCAGGGGAATACGGGTATAACTGATGTTTTCCTGCCGGATGGAGTTACAACAGTGGGAGAAGATGCATTTAACGGCTGTTCCGGTTTGAGAGATGTATCACTTCCGGGAACGGTTACCGATATTGAAGACAGGGCATTTAAGGACTGCAGCCTTAAAAATGTGATCATTCCCGCCAGTGTTGCACATATCGGGCTTGGAGCTTTTGAAAGGCAGGCAGATGATGAGGGGGCCGGAGATGCAGTGATCTTTACAGGCGGAGTACTGCCTTCTGTTTCATATAAAAACACCGCAACAAGGCTTTCGGCGGCAAGTCTGCGGACAATGCCGTTTGCGGGATATAAAAATGCGATAATAGGAAGCGATGTGAGCATTGATGACAGATCGATATTGTCACCATCACAATTTGGCTTCAGGGGGCAGGTTTATACAATGACGGGAAGCGACACTGAAGCAGGTGGAACACTTAAGCTTATCCAGGCCGATTCGGAAGCAGATCCGGAAACAGGGCAGGCCGTGATAGATCCGCATGTTACTGTTAACGGAGAGCCATACATAATGACGGGTGTCAGTGAGTCAGCATTTGATCCGTACCTTAATGTATATGACTGGAGCGATAAAAGGATCGATACGGTATTGATATCGGGAAACACATCACCGGACCTTGATTCTGCGCTTGATAAAGTAAATATGGGATTAAAAGGACAGTCCATGCCTGATAAGGTAAAGCCTTCGGAAGACGGATCTATTGATATAAGGGTCAATATGGATGAATCGATAAGTCCGGATAAGGATGAGCCGCATGCGTCCATAACAGGCGAAAACGGCAGCTATCATATGGTAGTGACCGGATCAGATGAGGCGAATGTGACAGGAATGGCAGCGCTGGCTTCGCGTTACGGTATAACGGATGGCATCATCTGCGTGCCTCTTAACATTTCACTGTATGATGACCGTACAGGACTTCCGTTAAGGAGGCTTTCGGGCAGGAAAGTTGATATGGAACTTCCGATACCCACAGAGCTTACCATGCAGGAAAATATCATGGTAGCAGCACTTGACGATAACGGAATGATTAATGAGATATCAAGTGAGATAGTCAATCACGGAGGAAATGACAAGTTAAGGTTTGTTGCTTCTCATTTTTCAACATACATCTTTTATTCCGGCATTAGACAGGAAGAGATATTAAGTGAGGAGAGCATGGCTGCCAATAGACAAAGCGTAGTCATAAGAACTCTTAACCGCAATGTCGGCATCATAAGTGTTAAATGGTACATTGCCGTAATACTTCTGTCAATGGCGGCTATATTGATTCTTTATAAAGGAAAGTCACGTACTTGAAAATTGTGCGTTTATAAAATACAATATGTTTCAAAGGTCCGGAGGGACCAAATAAATTAACCGAGGATAATGACATGAAAACAGAAAACAGGGCTGTCAGGATGAATAACAGTAACAATCTCCTGGAGCTCGAAGAGCATATGTATATACTGGCCGATGTTGAATCGCCCAATGTATTCAGGAATCTTTTTCCGTATGAGGAAGTTCCGAAGATCGCATTTAACGACAGAATAGTGCCGCATAACATGCCTAAGGAAATATGGATAACCGACACTACTTTCCGGGACGGTCAGCAGAGCAGGGCTCCTTATACAACGGATCAGATAGTCACGATATATGATTTTATGCACAGGCTTGGCGGTCCAAACGGTATGATAAGGGCTTGTGAGTTTTTCCTTTACAGCAAGAAGGACAGGGATGCCGTATATAAGTGTATGGAGCGCGGCTATCAGTTCCCCGAGATAACCAGCTGGATACGTGCGAGCAAGGAGGATTTCAAGCTTGTCAAGGAGATAGGCATGAAGGAGACAGGTATCCTTGTAAGCTGTTCTGATTATCATATATTCTACAAGCTTAAGATGAACAGGCGTCAGGCGATGGATCATTATCTTAATATCGTCAAAGACTGTCTCGAAGAAGGTATAAGCCCAAGGTGTCATCTTGAGGATATCACCAGGGCGGACATTTACGGATATGTTATTCCGTTCTGCCTTGAACTAATGCGCCTTTCGGATGAATATAAGATCCCGATAAAGGTAAGAGCGTGCGATACCATGGGTTACGGTGTTAATTATCCCGGTGCGGTCATACCTCGTTCCGTTCAGGGAATAATATACGGACTTAACAAGCATGCAGGTGTCAGTCCACACCTTCTTGAGTGGCATGGACATAATGATTTTTACAAGGCTGTATCAAATTCTACCACAGCATGGCTATACGGATGTGCGGGTGTTAACTGTTCACTGTTCGGCATAGGCGAACGGACCGGAAATACCCCGCTTGAAGCCATGGTATTTGAATATGCGCAGCTTAAGGGCGACCTTAACGGAATGGATACTACGGTGATAACCGAACTGGCTGAGTATTATGAAAAGGAGATCGGGTATCATATACCGCCGCGGACACCGTTTGTCGGCGAAAACTTCAATGTTACGCGGGCAGGGATACATGCTGACGGGTTGCTTAAAAATGAGGAGATTTACAACATCTTTGATACCGAGAAGTTCTTAAACAGGCCTGTTTTATGTGCAGTTTCCAATACTTCGGGTCTTGCGGGAATAGCGCATTGGATTAATACATACTACAAGCTTCCCGAGGAAAAACACGTTGACAAAAATTCGGAGCTTGTAAAGCGGATCAAAGAAATAGTTGACAGTGAATACGAGGGCGGACGTGTAACGGTAATGACAAATGATGAGCTTGTAAGCATAATCTCGCAAACATGCACAGACCTTGGACTACCGCAGATGGTACCTCCCAAAGGCAGGAGAACTAAGACAGAAACAGCAGATGAGGAGAAATAGGATGAGCAGGATTGAAATGAAAACGCCGATCGTTGAGATGGACGGCGATGAAATGACCAGAATATTGTGGAAGATGATAAAGGATGAACTGCTCATTCCTTTTATAGATCTCAAGACCGAATACTATGACCTTGGTCTTGTACACAGAAATGAAACAGATGATCAGGTTACAAAGGATTCGGCGATTGCCACAGCCAAATACGGAGTTGCGGTAAAATGTGCGACTATTACTCCCAATGCTGCAAGGATGAGCGAGTACGATCTTAAGGAGATGTGGAAGAGTCCCAACGGAACGATAAGGGCTATGCTCAACGGGACTGTATTTCGTGCACCCATAATCGTAAAGGGCATTGAACCTTATGTAAAAAACTGGAAGAAGCCCATTACGATCGCAAGGCATGCTTACGGAGATATTTACCTGAATTCGGAAATGCGGATAGAGGGCGCGGGCAAGGCCGAGATTGTGTTTACAGCTGAAGACGGAACCAAAACAACACAGCTCATACATGAGTTTGGAGAAAAAGGCGGAATTGTTCAGGGTATCCATAATTGTACCGATTCGATAGAGGCATTTGCAAGGTGCTGTTTTAACTATGCTCTGGATGTAAAGCAGGATCTGTGGTTTGGCGCAAAAGATACTATCTCAAAGAAATACGATCATCATTTCAAGGATATTTTCAATGAGATATATGAAAACGAATATAAAACAAAGTTTGAAGAGGCCGGTATTGAATTTTTCTATACGCTTATAGATGATATAGTTGCAAGGATCATGCGCTCCGAAGGCGGAATGATATGGGCCTGCAAGAATTATGACGGTGATGTCATGAGTGACATGGTATCAAGTGCATTCGGATCGCTCGCGATGATGACTTCGGTCCTTGTGTCACCTGACGGTGTATATGAATATGAAGCTGCTCACGGAACCGTACAGCG
>JAFZOS010000102.1 GCA_017550535.1 Lachnospiraceae bacterium | reverse complement strand
TTCCAAAGATTATAGTCCGTCATGATATAAGAAAACGATGGTATGATGATAATGGTATCCTCAATGTGGGAATCATAGATTTCTTGCTTGATGATACAATTGTTTGAAGAGTAGTGTTTTCCTTTTGCAAACATTGCTTTTAGCGGATTATACGCAAAATGAGTACAAGCCGTCTTACGACGGCTTGTTCCCAAATATCTGCTTCTTTTTACTTTCTATGACTATGTTGCCTGCATCCGTTACCGAGTGATCGTTGGTGAGATTCATGTTTGACCAGTCGGCATGATGTATGGCAAAGTTACATGCCAACGTATCTCCCACGCCCAGTACGTTGGTATCCGTGTAAGTTATCTCACATACCGTATCGGCATTTTTTCCACTCGCTTTGGAGAATTTCCCGGCGCATCCGCTAAGCTGTGTATATGACCCGGATGCTCCGTTTATACATGTATGATAACAGTCAAAGGATAGCTCTTTCCCGTCTTCATTGGTAAAATAGAACAGTATCTTTAAATCTTTTACCGCTATAGTACCGTCACTGTTGTTCACTATATTTATGCGTCCGGATATGCTGGATGAAGATGATGATGTATTGTCATACTCCACACTTACGGATACGTTTTCATTTTTAGCGGTGCCTTTTACATCTATGTTTCCACCGCCGTTACCGGAGCCTCCGCCGTTTCCGCTCTCTCCGTTACCTCCGGTACCCGTTTCACCGTTGCCGGTACCGGTCCCGTCTCCGACCACTACGGTCTTACCTGCGTTTTTGCCCTTTGCGGGCTCGGTACCGAATATGAGTTTCCCGTTCTCATAGAGTGCCGATGCGGTAAGCAGTGCATTTCCTCCCTTTGTCATACCGGCAAATGAGGGATCGTTGGAGTTGTCCCATGTACCCTTAAGGTTACGGAGTCTTACCTGTATCTCTTTTTTGTATTTATCCTGACCGCCGGGATATATCACAGAATCAGAAAAGTCAACGCTCAAGTAGTAGATGTGCTTTTCCTCATCCCAAACCTTAAGTCCTCCGGATTTTCCTGCTGCCATATAGTTGGTGGTGACCTGTATATCGGAAGCGCTTCCGCCGGCCTTATATACCTCGCTTAAGTCCACATAATAACGGTATTCGAGTTTCTCACCGCCACGTGCGGGCCATGCAGATACATTGCAGATGAGAGCCTTTATCTCTATAAAGTCGGTACCGTCCACATTGATACCGCCCTGTACGTAAAATTCGTTGGTATCGATCTTTTCTACCGCACCGAAATCCTTTAAGGTCTGGCCGTGGTATTTCTTATACATCTTGGCCAGAAGTCCGGTAAAGCCCGCATTGTAATCACAGGCTACTTCGTTTTTATTGTAATCGGATACCACGTCCGTATAGCCGTCATTTGCATCGGGACCACCTACCAGTGCTCCGTAGAGGGTATGTCTGGCGGGGTTAGGCTCATTCATATTGTCGCAATATGACCCTTGCGCTGTACGATGATGAGGGTTCTTGGGAGCATTTTCTCCGAAGCCTACCATGTATGATCTTCCGCTGCTGCCGAGTGCGTAGTTGGCCTGCTTTTCGGCGAAATCAGTATATGCCTTTACTTTTCCCTCAGGACAGAGTCCCGACTCCACATATGTAAGTGCGATAAACGAAGTAGTGGTAGCATATCTGAGAGAGCCCCAGCTGTCAAGCCATGCAAGACCTTTAGGCGAATATGTGATATGGTCGCTTGATACTCCCGACCACCAGTCCAGATGCTTCTCTACTTCATCCCTATAAGTCTTTTTTTCGGTGATCTTAGCCAGCATCACTGCCGCACCTATATGTACATCATCCCAGCACATAGCCCAGTCGTAGTCATGTCCTGCGTTTTTATAGTCGGCTTCCGCGTTGGTGATATATGTCTCATCGCCTGTAGCACAGTAGAGCCATGCTCCGGACCATGCGAGCTCATCATAGAAGCCGCTCCAGGAGTTATAGAAACCGTTTGCGGCGGTATAGCCTGCATCGCTCTTTGTATCCCTGGCAAACTTATACAGGGACTTTGCATGCTTAAGGCACAGGTCACTGTAGCTCTTATCTATGTTTTTATATATGATGGATGCTATAGCGAGTGATGCCGCCGTCTCTCCGCATACTGCAGAGCCGGGGTTGGATTTTGTTACCTTGTATGAAGGTCTGTTCATACGGTATTCTATAGTCTCGGCCGCACCCCAGTAAGAGTGATCCTGATTGCCGTCACCTACCTGATAATAATATACTTCATCGGAAGGATGGCACTTTATAAAGTAGTCATTTGCCCACTTGATATTTCCGAGCGCATATGCCAACTGCCCGCTTTCCTCGTAGGCTTTTGCATCGTCTATGATCGACCAGCCAAGCATGGACGAAGTATATGACATGGGCAGATTGAACTTTACATTGTCTCCCGCATCATACCAGCCACCGGTAAGGTCCAAGCCATTGTCCTTACCGTCATTAAGTGCCGAGTCGCCTCTCCAATTACATCTGACCTTGTCGGGTAACTTTCCGGAACGCTGAAGCTCATAAAACAGGATGGATTTTTGCAGGGCTTCGCCGTAGTTGTACTTACCGGTACCCTTGGTGCCCTCATAACCGTTGCCTTTTTCGGTGAGCTTACCTGTATCTATGACTGCTACGGGTTTTGCTATTTTCACATCCTGAGGTTTATTTATCTCAGTCTTGTCGTCATCGGTACCGGTATCGGTGCCTGTCCCGGTATTATTGTCGGGATCCGTGTCGTTGTCTATACCGGTATCAGTCCCTTTATTATCCGTACTCTTTCCATCTCCGTCATCCGGGTCTGTAACAGTTTCGTTTCCTGTAGCTGAGCCCTTCTCGGTATCATCGGGTACAGTTGTTACCACGGGAGTTACTTTACCTGCCCCGTCCGAACCTTTGTTACCCTTACCGTTATTATCTGAGTTGCTGCCCGTGCCGTTACCCTGCTCATCCGATTTTATATCGCTGTTTTTTGTATCGGTCCCATTATCCGGGCTCTTACTGTCGGTATCATCATCCGTCGGGTCTGTCCCTTCACCGTCAGGTGCCGGGATATCTGTCTTATCACCGGGCATGATGGGCTGACCTATATCCCCGGCTTTTACATCTGACAGATCGCCGGTATCGGTACTATCGGATGTACTGTTGTTACCCGTAGATGTCCCGGTATTGCTGCCGGTATTTCCGGTCCCGTCCACTACTTTTACGGGATCACCACCTTCGTTTGATGCGTCATCCCCGCCTTTGGACAGCAGTAGGCCTATGATTATTCCGATTGCAAGTACAAGTACAGCCACTGCGGCATAAACTGCATTTTTCTTCATTCTTCGTACCTTACCGCAGGCATGGTTACACATCGGTGACGTGCCTGCCGCGGCACCGATGAAAGTTTGATAGCTTTTTCAAACTTTTAGTCTCCGTTTAATATTTCCCTTATGTTAAAGTTACCCCGGGAAGCCTTTAGGCATCCCGAGGTATGCTACTCGTTATGTATTTAAATAAACCTCATCCGGGTTTTACTTAGTACCGAATATTCTGTCTCCGGCATCTCCGAGTCCGGGTACTATGTATGCATTTTCGTTCAGATGGTCATCCAGACATCCGCAGTATATATCTATATCCGGGTGCTTAGCCTGCAGTGCCTTTAAGCCTTCGGGTGCTGCTATGATACACATGAATTTTATGTGGTTACAGCCCTTAGCCTTTATAAAGTCAACGGCTGCTATGGCAGAACCGCCTGTAGCAAGCATGGGATCGGGCAGGATTACCAGACGGTTGTCGATACCCTTGGGAAGCTTACAGAAGTAATCATGAGGCTCATGTGTTACTTCATCCCTATATATACCGATATGTCCTACCTTTGCAGAAGGTACCAGACTTAAGATACCGTCTACCATACCGAGACCTGCACG
>JAFZOS010000001.1 GCA_017550535.1 Lachnospiraceae bacterium | reverse complement strand
GTAAGCAATCCCAAGTTTTTCATCTTTTCCGATGACAGTGACTTTGCAAACAGTGAATTTGACTGGATAGGCAATAAATACATCGTGACCGGAAACGAGGGCAATGACAGCTTCCGAGATATGCAGCTTATGAGCATGTGTAAGCACAATATCATCGCAAATTCCACGTTCAGCCAGTGGGGTGCGCTGCTTAACGAAAACGAGGGGCATATAACCGTATACCCACGGGCGTACCTTAAAAACAGGGATAATGAGATGAAAAAATTCGATGGCTGGGTAAGGATTTAAATTTTAATGCATTTTTAATCTTTCTTCAAAGATGGATTAATTCATTAAAGTTATAGTTCATATTGTCGAAAGACAAGCCGGCAGAACTGATAACAGATTTGAAGAAAGATGAGGATAGAAAAATGGATGAATTCGAAAAGGTTGAAAAGTTAAGGCAGAGGGCAGATGTAAGTTACGAGGAAGCCAAGAAGGCGCTTGAAGAGGCAAACGGTGATCTCCTCGATGCGATGATCCTTTTGGAGGCCCAGGGCAAGGCAGTAAAGGGTGAGGGAACCACAAGGTCAACGACTTATGAAGATCAGAAGGATTATGTGAGCGTTGTCGATACGGTTGATAAGAGCAACAGGAAGAACGATAAGCCCCTCGGACAGAAGATAAAGCATCTCTTCCATCTTATATGGATAAAGATCAGGGATAACAAGTTCGTGGTTGAGCGTAACGATAACACGATCATAGATGTTCCCGTATGGGTGCTGATCATTGCTATACTGTTAGCCTTTTGGCCCACATGCGTGATTCTTATAGTAGGATTGTTCTTTAACTGCAGGTACGCGATACAGGGTGCGGATGATGCGACGGCGATCAACAATGCACTTGACAAAGCGGGCGACGCTGTTGATAAGGTAAAGGACGAGTTCGACAAACTGTAATGAGGGTCAGCACAAGGTTTTTGAACCTGACCCGAAGGAGAAAATTATGAGCACACGAATACTGGTAGTTGAGGATGAGGAAAAGCTGGCAAGGTTCATCGAACTGGAGCTTGAACATGAAGGTTATGAGGTAAGTAAGGCTTTTGACGGTCGGACCGCGCTTACGATGGCGACCGGAGAACAGTTTGATCTGATCCTGCTTGATATAATGCTACCTGAACTCAACGGCCTTGAAGTGCTCAGGAGGTTAAGACAGGATGACGGGAATAATACGCCCGTCATTCTTGTTACGGCAAGGGATGCGGTAATGGATAAGGTATCGGGCCTTGATGCCGGTGCGGTCGATTACATCACCAAGCCGTTTGCGATAGAGGAACTGCTTGCAAGGATCAGGGTTGCGCTTAAGATGCATTCAAAGATGATGGACCTTGAGGCAGGCGGCGCTTTAAAGGACGGGGCGGCTGACGGCGGCCCGGTTGAGTCAGCAAAGGACGGCATATTTGTATGGAACAAGTTGGTGCTTGATGAAAAGAAGCATACGGTTAAGTACGACGGTCATGAGGTAAACCTTACAAACAGAGAGTTCCTTATGTTGCGTACGCTGCTTGAGAACAAGGATATAGTGATGTCGAGGGATACCCTGCTTGAAAAAGTGTGCGGGTATGATTATATAGGCGAGACCAATGTTGTGGATGTATATATCCGGTTCTTGAGATCGAAGATAGACGAAGTGTTTGGTATAAAGATGATACAGACGGTCAGGGGTGTAGGATATGTCATCAAATCCGAATAATACAGAAACCAGGCGGATGACGTCGATAACCCGCAAGATACACAGCCTGTGGGTCAGGGAAAAGTTAAAAAGGATATTTTTTGAAGACGTGCTGATCGCGCTTATCATGCATACAGCCTTCGTTATTTCCAATGCATATTCAAATTACGGTGTAAAATTTATTTCCTATTATGGCGATAAGATAAGCGCTTTGGCCGACAAACGGGATGGCGATGAACTGGCGGCAGTCATGATGGAGCTTTTTAATACGGGCTCCATGCATCTGTATTACAGGTACATGATCATCGCGATGTCTGCAATACTTATTGTCCAGTTAATAGGACTTTTAATAGAGTATCCGTTCGATAATAAAAAGATACGCAAGATCCTGCGGCCCATCAATGAGATCGCGCTTAAGGCGGATGAACTCTCAAGAATGACCTTTGATGAGAATAAATACAGGATCATCGAGGACGCGATACAAAACCTTGAGCCCGGCGAGGATGAAAAGCTTACCTTCAACAACTCTGATCTTCAGGGCGTTGAGGCTGCAATGAACAACCTCTTAAAGCGGATGCGTGACAGCTACCGGCAGCAGGCAAGGTTTGTAAATGATGCCTCGCATGAACTTCGCACGCCCATTGCTGTCATTGAAGGCTACGCCAGCATGCTTGAGCGCTGGGGTAAGGATGATGAAAAGGTTCTGGAAGAATCGATAACCGCCATTTCACACGAAGCAGAGCATATGAAACATCTTGTCGAGCAGCTTTTGTTCCTTGCGCGCGGCGACAGCGGAAAAACCCTGCTTGATATGAAGGAAGTTTCGCTCAATGACATGATGAAAGAGATTTATGAAGAATCACTCATGATCGACGAGGACCATCCGTACAGGTTCAAGGGATTTGAGGGTGACTTAAGCGTGCAGGCAGATGAGGGGCTTTTAAAGCAGGCGGTAAGGATCCTTATAGACAACGCCGCCAAGTATACGGCGAAGGGTGATGAGATAATACTGTCGGTGGGACGCACCGATGAGAACAGGCCGTATCTCAGGGTACAGGATACGGGCATAGGCATGGCGGATGCCGATATCGAGCATATGTTTGAGCGGTTCTACCGCGCGGATGAAGCAAGGAATACCGAGGGTACCGGACTCGGCCTGTCAATAGCCAAATGGATAGTTGATAAGCATAAAGGACATTTTGAGATAACATCGGTGACGGATCTGGGAACCCGTATAAGTATAGTTTTATAAAAAAAGCTTGAATTATGGGTGACTCTGTTGTATAATCATCAAAGTCGATTTAGCGCTATCGCCAAACGGTAAGGCAACGGACTCTGACTCCGTCATTTCCAGGTTCGAATCCTGGTAGCGCTGCGAAAGGAAGCTGATTTTTCGGCTTCCTTTTTTCACCTCAAAGCCAATGTTTGTGCGGGTTTCAAGGATTCATGAAAACCGATTTTCTGATATTTACCGGTTTGTACCAATGAAATGACTTATATCGTTAAATTAAGCCTCATTATTTCACAAGCTGTCCTTATTACATTGTCTCTGGCCGTCTTGGAATCCATCGCCTCATCTAGCGTCATGGGATGTGAGAGTGTAGGGAATATGGCGTCAATACCGGCATCATGACATTTATCGGCTCCTTTCCCCACACATCCTGTAATGGCTATCACGGGTTTATCATATTTTTTTGCAAGATCTGCGATCCTTACAGGGGCTTTTCCCATGGCTGTCTGCCCGTCCATCCGTCCCTCACCGGTTATTATAAGGTCGGACATGGATATTTCCCTTTCAATATCCGTTCTGCTTAGCAAGACATCTGTTCCCGGCTGCATTTTTCCATTCAGGAAGGCCTGCAGTGCAAATCCAAGACCGCCGGCTGCACCGGCACCTTCTGCATTAGGGTTTGAATCGGGAAACGCTTCATGTGTGATGGCTGAAAACCCGATAAACCATTTATCCATCATTTCAATATCTTCCAAAGATGCACCCTTCTGAGGAGCAAAGATATGACTTGCCCCTTGGGCTCCGAAGAGGGGATTCTTAACATCACAGGCTATGATGAAGCTGCATTCATTAAGGCATGGCAGTATTCCGCTTTTGTCAATCGATACAGCCTTTGATAACCCCAAAGCACCGTCACACACAGGTAATCCGCCGTTATCTAGTATCTTAAATCCAAGCTCCTTAAGCATCCCTATGCCGCAGTCGTTTGTTGCGCTTCCGCCAAGAGCGATTATAAAATCCCTGATACCGTTATTAACGGCATACTTTATAAGTTCGCCCACACCTCTTGTTGTCGTTTTGAGAGGATTTCGTTCCGTTTCTGACAACAGACAGAGTCCCGCAGCCTGTGCGATCTCTATTACGGCGGTGTTATCCGATAACACCCCATAATGGGCATCGATACGTCTTCCTAAAGGATCAGAAACATTGACCTTTATCTTTCTGCTGCATTTGTCGGCTTTAAGAAAGGCATCAAGGGTGCCTTCGCCGCCATCGGCAAAAGGATAAACGGATACGTCGGCATCGGACCCGGATGATAGTATTCCTGCCTTTACAGCTTCACCTGCTTCGGTTGATGTAAGACTTCCTTTAAAGGAGTCCATAAGAACAAGTATTTTCATATCTTTTCTGAACAAAGTAGAGAATCAGCGTTTTGACAGGACAAGTATATCATATACGAAAAAGATATAATACAAATGCCGGAAATTGCCGATATATATAATAACAAAGAGATATATCTCAAGAAGCAAGGAGGCACTATGCAAATCTCACTAAAAACCTATTAAAGGCACCGGGACTAAGACATACTTTTGGCCCCGGTGTTTTTAGTTGCGCATATTTAATCTGATTATTTCAAGGGAATGGATACAATCCGCACCGATATCATTTTTCTTAGAATGATTCTATCACATAGGTGCAAGTCGGATGTGATAATAGTAAAGGAGCCCGCATTTTTGCGAGCTCCTCATAGAAAGTGGGAATATATAATGTTTATGCAAAAGTCTTGTAATAAGCCTCAAGAATCTCTTCTAAGTGTAAAAAGAATTTCTGATGTAAGTATAACACCAGGTTTAGCTATAGTAAAAACATATATCGGTTATTAAGATATACCTTTGAAGTATATCAAACAATGAGCATTGGAAAGGTCAATTCGCATTATTGGATACATAAAAATGTGGTAATATCTTTATGTATTATATTTTAGGTGGGATTATGGCGGTATTGACAAGTATTATTACTGATTGAGGGAAAAGTCACTATGGAAGTTTGGATGCAGGAACTGAATGAGCAGATAGAAAAGAAGATAGGTGAGCAGAAGCTGCCACATTATCAGACCATGATATTGCCACAGATAACGGCAGATTTTTATAAGATGCTTAAGGAAGCCACTATTGGGAAGATTGTCAGAGAAGAGTATCGTATGGAAGATGCTTCCATGATCATAATCCTTGAGGGAGAGAGGAATCGTAACGGATCCAGAATATTGAGAGCTGAGGCAAGATGAAGTCGGAATTTGAGGATTATCTCATAGATGCGAAACTGCACATAGAGACTGCCGGAAGGAATGACAGCTTTTCTACGGATCATCTGTATCCATACGAGCCGACATCATATCCGGTGCTTGACCGTCTTATTGAAAGCGGGTATATAGGCAGGGAAGATTGGGTTCTTGATTATGGCTGCGGGAAGGGCAGGGTACCTATATATCTTAATCATAAGATCGGATGCAGTACTATAGGCGTAGAACTCATGGATGGGTTTTACGAGGATGCTGTTAAGAATGTGGACAGTTATCTTAAGCATGTAAAAGCCGCGGATAATGGTGATATAGGGATCGTTCATTTATCGGCGCAGAAATTTAAGATCCCTGAGTCGGTGAACAGGTTCTTCTTCTTTAATCCCTTTTCAATAGCGGTATTTAAAAGTGTTATGGGCAGGGTGGTAGAAGCATATTATGGGAAAGAGCGCAGGATGATACTGTTTTTCTATTATCCCCAGGATGAGTACATAGCATATCTTTCAACCATTGATGAGGTTATGTTTGTGGATGAGATTGACTGTACAGACTTATTTGAGGAGAATGACTCAAGGAACAGGATAATGATATATGAGATAAACCCGGCAGGGTGATGGTGAGTAAAGGATAATAATGGAAGATAAACAAAGACTTAAAGAATTGGCAGACAGGAGTTATAGCCAGGGACAATATACCTTCACTGACTTCATGTCGCTTGCGGAGCAATCGGTATATTATGAATACGAAAGAGAACTCTCTTATGCTCATCCGACCCTGTATGGAGGATGCGATATAGCAGAGAGAAAGATGATAAGGTTCGGAAGTGAAGAAGATTTGGGATATGTACAGGACTTTCCGATAGCAGCAATTCGGATACGTCCCGTGATGAATAAATTTTCGGATGATCTTAATCATCGGGATTTTCTCGGTGCCATCATGAATCTTGGGATCAAAAGAGAAATGCTGGGAGATATATTTGTAAAGGGCAATGAAGCCTGTGTCTTCTGCAAGGATAGCCTCGCCGGGTTCATATCGGAAAATCTGACGAGGATAAAGCATACATCCGTTAAGGCCAGCGTTACGGATGATGTAAGCGATATCACAAGACCGGTACTGGAAGATAAGGTAATACAGGTATCTTCTGTAAGGATTGATGCTGTCATCTCACGGGTTTACAACCTATCGAGACAGGAAGCGCTGGATCTGTTTCCGGGAGGGCTTGTTTTTCTAAATGGCAGAGAATGTACAGAGAACGCAAAACTCCTTAAGAAAGAAGATGTTGTATCAGTCCGGGGAAAGGGAAAATTTGAGTTTTCCGGGGAGACGGGATTGAGCAAAAAGGGTAAGTCTAATTGTATAGTAAGGATATATAGATGAAAGTATGAAAACTCTCAAAAAAGCGTAGAAAAGAGCTCCTTGAATGGCTTATGTATGGTAAAATGATTGTATTAAGTCTAAGGAGGTGCGATCATGCCATTTATTGATTCAAAAGTAAGCGTCAAGATAACAGAAGAACAGGAAAAAGAGCTTAAAACAAGGCTCGGACAGGCTATCTCCATAATCCCGGGAAAGAGTGAAAACTGGCTCATGACGGGATTTGAGGATGAGTATCATCTGTATTTCAGAGGGGATAACAGCCAGCCGACTGCCTATATAGAGGTAAGGCTATTCGGAAGCCCAAATAAGGCGGCATTCCAGAAGATGACAGAGGAGATAACGAAGATATTCGGGGATGTACTTGGTATAGCACCGGATCATATGTATATCAAGTATTCAGCAACACCCGATTGGGGTTGGAACGGCGGAAATTTCTAGTTGGTTGAATTCAGGCAGTACAAGGGAGGGTTAAACAATGGCAACAGCAAAGACTACAACAAAGAAAACAACGGCAGCAAAGAAGACAACAGCGGCTAAAAAGACTACTGCGAAGAAACCTGCAACAAAGAAACCCGCAGCAAAGACTGCAGCAAAGAAAACAACTTCTACCGGGACATCAGTAAAGCTTACAGCTACAGAAAAGAAGCTGGTAGAGCTTTACAGGGCGGCAAGCACCACAACAAAGAAAGAGGCAATGGAGGTCTTAAAGAGCGATACAAAGCCAAATGACAGTCTTTTGGAAGCGGTACTTTCCAACAAGGAAGTAAAGAAAGTCCTTACGGATATGTTAAAGACAGGACTTAAGAAATAAAGAAAAAACTTGGAGAATGCCTCCTGGTAGCGTTGCAGAGAGCTGATTTTCAGCTCTCTTTTATTTTTTGTATAATATGTGTTGACAAATAATATTATATGGCGTATAGTATCATACAGAAAACAACATATGACTCTGTCCTGTGTTGAAATAAGAAGGAGGAAGCAATATGACTTATCAATTGACAGCCCCGCTTTTGGACGCCTGCGTTCTGGGGATCGTCGATAAAGAAGCTTCATACGGCTATACGCTGACCCAGAAGATGCGTCAGGTCGTTGATATATCGGAATCGACATTATATCCCGTATTAAGGCGCCTCCAGAAATCAGGGTATTTAAGGACATATGATGAACCGTTCGGCGGAAGGAACAGGCGGTATTACGCGATAACCGATGAAGGAAAGGGCCTGCTTGGTCATTATGCGTCTGAGTGGAAGTTATATAAGGAGAAGATAGATGATCTTCTCTGCCCCGAAAAAGATGCTGTGGATGAGACGGCAGAAGGAGGTAGCGATGAACAGGGCTGAATTTATAAGTGAACTGGATAAGCGACTTAAGTATATACCCAGGGAAGACAGGGAGGACGCGATCGAGTACTATACGGAGCTTATAAGCGATATGGGTTTTGCTGATCCTGACGACGTTACCGTTAAACTGGGAAGCGCTAAGGATGCGGCGAAAAAGATACTGGATGAGTGTACACAGAAACACGTTGACGAATATGAAGAGAAAAAGACTGTTAAGGGACATGCAACAGTTGTGTGGTTAACGATACTCGGTATCTTATCACTTCCTTTATCTCTTCCGCTTGCGATAACGGTGCTGGCACTTGTTTTTGCACTTTTAGTAGTTGTCGTCGCAGTGTTTATCGCACTTGCCGCAACGGCGGTGTCGCTGGTATTTGCTGGAGCGGCTGCGCTGATAGCCGGATGGTTTGCTCCCGGGGTGGCACAGAAGGCGGTTATCCTGGGAATGGGCCTTTGTTCGCTGGCAGTGGGAGTTTTACTGGGATTCGGATTGTTTTATCTGATACGCGCGATCTTTCGCAAGGTGTTTCGCAGGGGTAACAAGAAAACGGAGGAAACAGAATAATGAACAGAACGGTAAAGGTTATTTTATTGATAGCAGTAGTTTTGATCCCGGTAGGAGCGATCCTTACGGCATTGGGAATACACTACGGAGGCAAAACGAGCTGGAGTTACGGTTTTGGAAAGGGAATGAAGCCCGTTTCAAACGAGATTGTCTCGGATACGATAGATCTTAAGGATTTTGATTCTCTAAAACTTGACGTGGCTTCCATAGATGTAAATATCTCGGAGGGTGATTCTTACAAATTGGAGTACACGGTCCGCGAGGGGATGGAGCCCGAGATCACAGAGGATGCGGGTAAGCTTACGGTTAAGCAGCCATCGACGGCAAATATGGGATTTGGTTTTGATCTTAATACCGTGGCAAATGTGTATAATATAACACTGCCCGGAGCCGGCAGCATAGATATAGATGCAGAATCATCCTCGGGAGAGATAACGATAAGCGGTATTAACGTAACAGGAAAAATTAAGGCAAGTTCGGGAGACATATTTATTAGCGGCAGCAAAGGGAAGGATCTTTCGGTCAAGACAAGCTCGGGTAAGATAAGCTGTGACGGTGTTACTGCAGACAGCGCGGAATTTACGGCTTCTTCCGGTGAGATAGATCTTTCGGGGATAACTGCCGATGATGTTTTGTGCGACACATCTTCGGGGGATATCGATATAAAAGATTCGCAGGTCAAAGACGTTGACTGTGAGGCATCTTCGGGTGAGGTAAAGATCGAGCTTGACGGAAAGGAAGATGACTATTCATATGATATTTCCTCATCTTCGGGTGATATAAAAGTCAACGGTCATAAGTCGGAGAAAAAATATGAAGAGGATGGCGGAAAAGGTAAGATAAAGATAAAGACTTCAAGCGGTGACATTGAAGTTTCCGTAAAATAAATAAGATTTTATTAAACATAGTAAGGGCACCTTGATTTTTGGGGTGCTCTTATACTGTATTTCAGCTTTGTTTTTTGGTATAATCCACATAGGCGTCCGTGGTTTAAGGAGTTATGACAGTGAACAAAAAGGAGTCAGACGGGATGAGTGAAATTCAGTTAAATGATATGCCAAAGCTTGGTTTCGGACTCATGCGACTGCCGGAAAAAAACGGCGTGATAGACCATGAGCATGTGTGCAGGATGGTCGATCTATATATGAATGCCGGGATGAACTATTTTGATACGGCATATGTGTATCACGGCGGGAAATCCGAGGTTGCCGCAAGGGAGGCGATTGTTAAGCGTTATCCGAGGGACAGCTTTATGTTGGCGACCAAGCTTCCCGCCTGGGAGATGAGATCGGCAGCGGATGCCGACAGATTGTTCAATGAACAGCTTGAGAGAGCGGGCGTTGATTATTTTGATTTTTACCTGCTTCATTCGGCAGAAGACGGAAGTAATTATGATACGTATGTCAAATATGACTGCTTTGACTGGGGTATGCAGCGTAAGGCTGAGGGAAAGATAAGACATTTCGGATTTTCCTATCATGGAAGCCCGGAATTGCTTATAGAGATACTGGACGAACATCCAGAGGTTGAGTTTGTTCAGATACAGCTTAATTATCTTGACAGGACCAATCCGGTGGTACGCTCACAAGAGCTTTATGAAATCCTTAAGGATCGGAATATACCGATAATAGTCATGGAGCCCGTAAGGGGCGGGATGCTTGCCAATATGGATCCTGCTTTAGAAAAGAAGTTCAAGGACAGACAGCCCGGTAAGTCGGTTGCTTCATGGGCGCTTCGTTTCGTAGGCTCTCTTCCCGGTGTCATGACAATACTCTCGGGCATGTCCAATACGGAGCAGATGGAAGATAATATCAATACATTTAAGGATTTTGAGCCGCTTGCGGATGATGAATTTAAGATAATTGATGAAGTCACACAGGATATCCTGAGTATGCCGCAGATAGGATGTACGGCATGCAGGTATTGCTGTGACGGCTGTCCCGAAAATATCGTGATCCCCGATGTGTTCCGAACGATAAATACTCTGCGTCGTTATCCGGATGACTGGAGGTCAAAAAATTTTTATTCGGGGCTTATACAAAGGAGTGGCAAGGCATCTGACTGTATAGGGTGTGGCCAATGCGAACGTGTGTGTCCGCAGCATCTGCCGGTCATTGACCTTATGAAAGAAGCAGCCGGTATCCTTGACCGTGCCTGACAAGTAAAAACAATGTAGAGGGGTATGCTACAGATAATTTGTGAGGTTCGATATGGTAAAATGATTGTATCAAGTCTAAGGAGGTAGCATCGGAATGAAAAACTTATGGGTTGAGAAAACTAAGTATGGCAGGATGGGAAAACGTGCGGCAGCGTTGCTTGCCGTGATGATCATGGTGCTTAACTGCGGTGTGATCTCTGCGTGGGGTTGTACCGGAGTCTATATCGGAAAAGATGTAAGCGTTGACGGGAGTGTGATTCTTGCCCGTTCAAATGATACACAGGGCGTATTACCCAATTATATCGATATAACGGAAAGGGTTGAAAATGTCCCGGGAAGGACACTTCCGGTTGATTTAGCCAAGACGGTATGGGCGGATATTCCCGCGACAACATATCGATATACATCGACCCCCTTCATGGACAGCGCCAAGGTTGAAAAGGTTTTTGGCCGCGATGTAGCTGCTGTTTCAAATGAATACGGTGTTATAATGACAATGTCTGTTACCGCTTTTACCAATAAAAAGGCAATGGATGCAGATCCCTGGGTAGAGAACGGGATCTCCGAGGATACGGCTACCGAACTGGTCATCTGCCAGAGCAAAACTGCAAGAGAGGCGGTCAAGGTACTGATGGCGCTGATCGATAAATACGGAAGTGCCGAAACAAATATCGCGCTGATCGCAGATCAGAAAGAGGCATGGTATGTTGAGATGTATAACGGTCACCAGTATGCGGCCGTCAAGCTTCCCGACGATCAGGTATCGGTATTCGGGAATGAATTTTCACTGGAATATCTGTCCGATTATGATGAGAGCATTACTTCCAAGGATCTTGAAAGCCTTGCAAAGAAGAACGGATTTGCCGAGTATGGGAAAAACAAGGAACTGAATCTCTTTGATACCTATGCCGGCCCTTCCGTAAAGACCGATTATGCACACAGGAGGACCTGGATCGGACATCAGCTTCTTTCGTCGAAGTATTCGGCAGACTATGATCTGAAAGACGATTATCCGCTCTGCTTTAAACCCGATAAGAAGGTTTCGCTTGAGAATGTGTTTTCGCTTATGAGGAACAGGTATGAGGGAACAAGGTATGCTCCCGATGATACGGGGAGGACGGACATGCGTGTTATTGGAACCGATACATCCATGAGTGTACATGTCCTTCAGGTTTATCCCGAGCTTCCGACCGAGATGTCCTGCGTGACATGGGAGTGCGTTGGACCGGCACCTTACGGTGTATTCGTGCCCATAAGCAACGCGGCTCTGTCAGTGAGTGATTCTTATGCAAAGAATCAGCCATATTCAGAGAACGGTACATTTGATGATGTGAATTATCCCTATTATACTTTTAAGGAGATCAATACCCTTTGTGTTGAAAAGGCAACCTGTAAGGTATACGGAGCACCGGTAAAGGCATACTGGGAGAAGGCCGAAGAGGGTATGGTAAGCGGAATGGGTAAGGTTCTTTCCAAGGCCGCCAAGTGTGAAGATAAGGATGAGGCTGCACAGATTCTTACGGATTACTGCAATAAGCAGCAGGAGCTTGCTTTTGCGGATGCAAGGCATGTTTTGAATGATGTAAGATGGTATATGAGTTATAACTGTAATACCATGAAGAACGGAAGAAACCCCGAGACGGATGAGGTTTATGATACCCTGGTTGAGATCGATCCGCTTGATCTGTCCAAAGATAAAAACCTTAATGTCACCGCATATGGAAGATGAGAAGGATATTAAAGGATAAGGTGATCATGAGAAGAAGTGGAGTACTGATGCCGGTTGCAAGTCTTCCGGGTAAATATGGAATAGGCTGTTTTTCTAAGGAGGCATATAAGTTCGTAGACCGTTTGAAGGAAGCCGGTCAGAGCTACTGGCAGATACTGCCGCTGGGGCCAACCGGTTACGGTGATTCTCCTTATCAGTCTTTCTCAACATTCGCGGGCAATCCGTATTTTGTCGATCTTGAGACCCTGATCGAAGAGGGGCTCCTTACAAAAGAGGAATGCGATAAATTTGATTTCGGCAGGGATCCTAAGCGCATAGATTACGAGAAGATTTATTTATCCAGATTCAAGGTACTTAAACTTGCATTTGACAGGTTTGATCCCGCTGACAGGAAGTACAGGAAGTTCGTGACCGGGAATAAATTCTGGCTTGATGATTATGCCCTGTACATGGCTGTAAAGAATTCGTTCGGCGGTGTGAGTTTTGCAGAGTGGGATGACGATATAAGGCTTCGCAGGAAAAAGTCGATGTCCGAATACCGCAAAAAGTATGCGGATGAGGTTGAGTTCTATAAGTTTATACAGTATGAATTCAGCAAACAATGGATGGCTCTTAAGTCATATGCCAATGATAAGGGTATACAGATAGTTGGTGATATCCCGATCTATGTTGCGTATGACAGCGCCGATACATGGGCCGAGCCTAAGCTGTTCCGGTTTGACGAGAAGGGATTTCCTACTGCCGTTGCAGGCTGTCCGCCCGATCCATTTGCCAGGACGGGTCAGTTATGGGGGAATCCCCTTTACAACTGGGATTATCATAAGGAGACCGGTTACGAATGGTGGCTTAAGAGGATGCGCTACTGTCTTAAGCTGTATGATGTTGTAAGGATCGATCATTTCAGGGCATTTGATGCTTATTATGCGATCCCTTACGGAGACAAGACGGCCGAACACGGCAAATGGATAAAGGGCCCGGGGATAGAGCTGTTTAAAACGATGAAGAAGGAACTGGGTGAGATAAATGTCATCGCGGAGGATCTCGGTTTCCTTACACCGTCGGTATTACGGCTTGTAAAGAATACGGGATTTCCCGGAATGAAGGTTTTACAGTTCGCATTTGATCCGAGGGAGGAGAGCGATTATCTTCCTCATAACTATATTAAGAACTGTGTGGTATATACGGGAACTCATGATAATGATACGGTGGTCGGATGGTATGATACCATATCCGCAAAGACCAGAAAATACGCGGACAGATATATAAATAATACCGGGCATAAGGGCAGGGAACTTGCATGGGATCATATAAGGCTGGCGCAGGCGTCTGCAGCGGATACCTGCATCATCCCGATGCAGGACTATTTAGGCCTTGGCTCCGAAGCGCGTATCAACACACCTTCAACACTCGGCAATAACTGGGTGTGGAGGATGAAGGATGGTGCCTTTACCAAAGGACTTGCGAAGAAAATGAAGGATATTACAGGGGTCTATTGCAGGCTTCAAAGGGATTGATCATCAAATACATCCTTTTCCATCTTTCCTTCCGCAATAGTCTGATCTATCCAAAGCTGCAGTGTATCAACGGATAGCGATATCTTATCCAGCGTTTTCTTGATGGATACGAAATCCGTGATCTCATCGGCGGTAACCTGTCCGTCTTCAACGATCTCAAGAAGCCTGTCTTTTTCGCGGTTGATCCTGTTGAGGGAATTGAGAGTTTCAATGGCTATCTGAGCCAGATCCTTGGATTCCACCTCCGGAACATATTTCTGGCCTATAGGGCACTCATGAGCACAGTAGTAGTTGCAGAGCCGGGGTGTCTTATAGCATTCTGCAAGAGCCATAACATCATCGGGCTGGACATTGACTTTTGCATTTTCGATCTTTTCTATGCGCTCCGGCGATATATAGCCTATAAGCTCACTTGCTTTTTCGCGTGTAAGCCCCTTTTCTTCCCTTGTGATCTGATATATTGATTTATTTTCCTTTGTTGATGAACGACCCATATCCCGTTCCTCCTTCATTGATAACGGCTGACAAAACGATCTTTTGCACATCCTATGGTAGAAAGCCCGTCGATGACAGTATATACTTATATCATCGAAAGTACAAATCACTTGACTCTGTTAAGTGAAAAGTATAAATTTAACCCAACTTTAATCTTCTTTCAAAGATTTCTTAACCAAGCTATAGTAGACTTCTTATCGTTGAAAGCGAAAGCTTATAATTTGCGTTTTCAGAAAAATAGGCGGTCTCATTTTACCAAAACAGCTATTAAAGGATCAGAAAGCCGGGCATATAATAAGTACATAAGATGTTTAAGGTTTGTAATGATCTAAAAATATGATTAACAGGAGGAAAAAGAGATGGAGATCAAATTGGAAGCAGTAGAAAAGGTAATGGAATTGGCAGGCGTGGATTACTACACAGCCAAAGACGCACTCGTAAATGCAGAAGGAGATATCGATAAGGCACTTGAAGGCCTCGCTCCGAGCGGTTCGAGTGTAGGAGATGAGATCAAAGATATGATCGACAAGCTCAAGGCGAAGGTAAAAGAAGGCAATGTTGACAGGGTCCAGATACGTAAGGATGATGAGGTTATCCTGAAGGTTCCCGTAAATGTGGGGATCATAGGCGGCATCATTGGCGCGGCGGCAGCTCCCTGGGCACTCATCGCCGGTACCATAGCAGCATTCGGTTTTGGATGCAAGCTTGAGATCGTAAAGAAGGACGGCACTACAGATGAGATAGTGTAAAGGATCATATCTGTCAGTAAAGAAGAGCGGGTACTCATTTGAGGAACCCGCTCTTTGCTGTTTAATTAGTTTTGTGCAAAAAATGACAATTCCCATTGAGAAAAATAAGAAGATATCAGATAATTATTAGCATAAGATCATTTACAGACCGGATACAGAAAGGGATTTATTATGAAGACGATAAACGTTGTTAACGGACCTCAGAATATATCAAGGATAATCCTGGGATGCATGCGCATGCCCGCTCTTAGTACGGATGAGGCGGCAAATATGATAAACAGTGCATTTCAGATGGGTATAAACTTCTACGACCACGCAACATGCTATGGTAACGGGGAGGCAGAATCACGCTTCGGCGATGCGTTGCAAAATACGGGAATAAAACGGGAAGAAATATTCATACAGAGCAAATGCGGGCTTCATTTTGACCGCAATGAATTTGACTGGACCGGTGCTGATATCCTTAAAAGCGTTGAAGAAAGCCTTCGAAGGTTAAAGACAGATTATCTTGATGTGCTGCTTTTGCATCGTCCCGATCTTATTTTTGATCCGGAAGAGGTGGCGGATGCATTTGACAGGTTATACAGTTCGGGCAAGGTTGAATACTTCGGTGTGAGCAACGTAACGCCGGGTGAGCTTAAACTCCTTAAGAAATATGTAAAGCAGCCGCTTGTGTTTAATCAGCTTCAGTTTTCTTTGGATCAGACCCAACTGATCGATCAGGCTATGTATCTAAACAACATGACAACGGATCGTTCCATAGACAGAGATAACGGTATCCTCGATTATTGCAGGCTCAATGATATAACGATACAAGCATGGTCACCGCTTCAGATAGGTATGTTTAAAGGCTGTTTTATCGATCATCCGGATTACCCTAAGCTTAACGAGGCCCTTAAGCGTATCGGGGAGAAGTACGGTGTCGGCAAATCTGCGGTCGCCATTGCCTGGATATTAAGACACCCGGCAAAAATGCAGGCAATAGCAGGAACGATGAATCCTGAGCATTTAAAAGAGATATGCGATGCAGCCAAAGTTGATCTGACGCACCATGAATGGTACGAGCTGTACCTTGCGTCCGGCAAGTTCCTGCCATAAAATTTTGGCCCAAGGGGACGGGGTTATAGGGCCAAAAAATGGACCGCTAACCCCGTCCCCTAGGGTCATATGGATTACAGAAAGGAGAAGTTATGGAAAACTTTGAATTCTATTCACCCACATGTTTTGTATTCGGAAAAGATACGGAAACAAAAGCAGGAGAGTATGTTAAGCGGTTCGGCGGAACAAAGGTACTCATCCACTACGGAGGGGGCAGTGTGGTCCGTTCGGGATTACTCGATCGTGTAAAAAAGTCGCTTGATGAGGCATCCGTACCTTACATTGAACTTGGCGGAGTAAAGCCCAATCCAAGGAGCGGCCTTGTATATGAAGGCATTGAGCTGTGCAAAAAGGAAAACGTTGATTTCATTCTTGCTGTCGGAGGCGGCAGCACAATTGATTCATCAAAAGCGATCGCGGCGGGAGTTGTTTACGACGGCGATTTCTGGGATTTTTACAGAGGAAAGAGAATTGAGAATGCACTGCCTATAGGTACGGTGCTTACCATAGCGGCTGCCGGAAGCGAAGGAAGTCCTGACTCTGTCATAACCAAAGAAGAAGGAATGTTTAAACGGGGCGCAAGCGGGGATGCGATACGTCCCAAATTCAGTATCTTAAATCCTGCCCTTACACAGACCCTGCCGGCATATCAGACGGCCGCCGGTATAACGGACATCATGGCACATCTCTATGAAAGGTATCTTACCAATACCGAAGAAGTTGAGGTTACCGACAGGCTTATTGAAGCGCTGCTTCTTACAATGATCCACGAAGGCCCGAGAGTCATTGCCGATCCGGATAACTATGAGGCCAGGGCAAACATCATGTGGGCAGGGACCATGGCACATAATAATTCCTGCGGAGTGGGAAGAAGCCAGGACTGGCTCAGTCATATGATAGAACACGAGTTATCTGCGCTGTATGATTGTGCCCACGGTGCGGGTCTGGCTGTTACGATGCCGGCGGTATTTTCCTATGAATTACCGCATAATGTTATGCGTTTTGCACAGGTTGCCGTAAGGGTGTGGGGCTGTCAGATGGATTTCACTAATCCCGAAGTAACTGCCCGTGCCGGTATTGAATCATTAAGGAGTTTTCTTAAGTCCATAGGCATGCCCGGAAACTTTGATGAGCTTGGAGCCAGGGAAGAGGATATCCCGAAACTGGTTGAAGTTCTTTGCAGGGGAGACGGCGGAGATGGTACGATATCCGGATTTATAACACTAAACGAAGATGACTGTACGAAAATATACAGGATGATGGTCTGATATTGAACCGTTAAGGGAGGCAGCTAAGGGATGAGACTTGGGATATCATCGCCCATCAGCCATGCAACGGCAGAAGAATGGGCAGGAAAGCAAAAAGAACTTGGATGCAGCGCGGTGGTTTTTCCCATTCAGAGCAATGAAGGCGGGGAAAAGATAGACGCATACAAAAAAGCGGCAGATGAAAATGATCTTCTAATTGCCGAAGTCGGCATATGGTGCAATGCAATTTCCTTGGATCCCGATGACAGAAAGAAAAATGTTGATTACAGCGTTGAACAGTTAAGGATGGCCGATCATATCGGAGCAAGATGTGCCGTGAATGTGGCAGGTTCCATGGGACCGCGCTGGGATGGGCATTATAAGGAGAATTTCTCAAAAGAAGCGTTTACAGAGACGGTGAAGATGGTACAGACCGTCATAGACAGGGCAGATGTTAAGAACACATATTTCACATTAGAGCCCATGCCATGGATGATACCTACAGGTCCCAGGGAGTATCTTAAGCTGATCGAAGCTGTTGACAGGGACCGGTTTGCCGTCCATCTGGATGTCGTGAATATGATAAATTCGGCCGACAGGTATTTCCATATGGAGGAATTCATAGACGAATGTTTTGATCTGTTTGGAGACAGGATAAGAAGCTGCCACATAAAAGATGTACATCTCAAAGAAGAATACACTTTCCGGCTTGAGGAGTGTGCTCCGGGAAAGGGTGAACTGCCGCTTAGATACTATGCTTCAAAGGCTGATGAAACCGATGAAGACATGCCGGTCATACTGGAACACTTAAATACGGATGAGGAATACATAAAGTATATGAGCTATCTTAAGGAGGTATTACATGGCTTATACAAGACTGTCTGATGCGAACGTAATAAACGAACAGTATCTTGATTCTATTCTTATAGAGGAAAGGCTTATTGATTCTGTAGAGGCCGATCTTAAGTGCAGCTTTCTGGGTGCGGAATTCAGTATGCCGGTAATGACACCGGCGTTTTCACATCTGGGTAATTATGCAGGACGTAAGCTGACCGGGCTCGAAGAATACTCAATAGCGGCTAAAGAGCTGAATATCCTTAATTTCTGCGGGATGATGGAAAATGATATGTTTAAAAGGATCGCAGATACCGGGGCAAAAACAGTGAGGATAGTAAAACCCTATGCCGATAACGGCAAGGTAAGGGATCAGATGGAGTATGCCGTAGAATGCGGGGCTTTTGCGATAGGCATG
This sequence comes from Lachnospiraceae bacterium, assembly GCA_017550535.1. Lineage (GTDB taxonomy): Bacteria > Bacillota > Clostridia > Lachnospirales > Lachnospiraceae > UBA2868. The sequence goes on along the minus strand of JAFZOS010000001.1, from coordinate 10,781 downwards.
GATATAGACCATATCTTCGGATCTGACGGATACGATGTGGTAGTGGGCGAGAAGATGGCTGCCCAGACTCAGGACATGATAGCTTCATATGTTCAGTCTTATGATCTCCCGTTTGTGGTAAAAGGAGTATTAAGCGTACAGGATGCAGTCAAATGCGCGGATGCCGGTGTAAAGGCCATAATAGTAAGTCACCATCACGGAAGGATGCCTTATGCAGTGCCGCCCGTAATGATCCTTCCTGATATAAAAGAAGCACTTGAGGGCAGGGATGTGGAGATCATCGTGGATTGCGGTATATCAAGCGGAGCGGATGTATATAAAGCACTGGCGCTTGGTGCCGATGCAGCGGCAGTGGGAAGATCCATGCTGCCATATCTTGAGAAGGATGGCGCCGAAGGTGTAAATATATTCTTAAGTAAAGTAGGCAGTGAGCTTAAATATATTATGGGATTTACCGGTTTTTCAAAGGTAGAGGATATAGATGATTCTGCACTTTGGTTTAAATAAAGTTATTTTCCTGACTGCTTATCCAAATACATCAGTTTGTCTGCCGCGCTTATAAGTTCATTGAGGGAAAGGCCTTTAACCAGTTTTGACGCTCCGATGCTTATAGTCAGATCATAAGGGGTTTTGGCATTATTGTTTAGTATATCAAGTTCGGCATTGATCCTGGTTTTTAAATCGTCTACCATTTGCCCGTTATCTGCTTTGACAAGGATCACGAATTCATCACCGCCATATCTTGAAATATTGGCCCTGTAAGGATATTTTGAGCATCCGTTGCGCAGAGCATCGGCTACTCTTATAATAGCCTCATCTCCTTCGATATGACCATATGTATCATTTATATTTTTAAATTTGTTAACATCTATCAGTAATAAATAAACTGTGTCTTCCTCGTCATTCTGTACCGCATGCTCAAAGTAGTAGATAAGCTGTTTTCTGTTATTAAGTCTGGTAAGCGGATCAACGGATATCATCTGTTCGATCCAGTTATGATACATCACGAGAGTGGATAGCGAGAGAACCATACATGCCAACGGAAGCTGCGGATAAATGAACTGACCGATCCCCGCGCAGGCGGGAAGGATTGGGAAGACCGCCAGAAGAATCAGGGTATTTTTCTTTGACAGCTTTTTCTTGTCAAATATTCCTATAAAAGCCCTTATACATGTGATGAAGACATAAATATATGACAGGATATACTGAACAATGAACAGTGGACCGCGTCTGTATACTCCGTTTGCATCCACATAAAACAACATCCCGTTGAACAGATTTATAATGAGCAGGACGGCCATTATCCAGACAAGAACCGATGCCATACGCATACGTCTTCTGCTCTCTACAAAAGGTGACCCCTGGAAATACTCAAAATACAGAAACCAGAAGAAACACATGCTTGCCGTTGAAAAGAAGTAAAGCTCCTTTGTCAGCATTACGAAAGATGCACTGTACGGCAGGATTCCGCATTTGGCCATTACATACAAAGTATCGGAAGCAAAAAAAATCATCTGGGAATCAATACACATGGCAAAGTTTTTCTGTGCGACCATCTCGGTAAGTCCCCAGGTTTTATATCGGATTATCGCGATAAGAGCCAGTGCAAATATATTGATTTCCAGATAAAGAATAGCGTAATCGTTACCCATTTTCTTCCTTCCGAGATCATTTTTACGTATCCTAAAACAAATTATAACAGAAAATACAATGAGATTATATGCTATTTTGTGCTATCATGGAAAGAGAGCAGCGAAAAAGGTTAAGGAGCTTTTTCTATGGTGATATCGGATAAGCGGATAGATTCGGGAAAGCCTTTTGACTGGGGCAAAACATCGGATGAATATGCGAAATACAGAGATATTTACCCCGAAGAATTTTATAAGAAGATCGTGGATAGAAATCTGTGCATCAAAGGGCAGCATGTTCTTGACCTCGGAACCGGGACCGGAGTGCTTCCGAGAAACATGTATGGATACGGAGCTGCATGGGTAGGAACCGACATTTCCCCGGAGCAGATCGCACAGGCAAAAAGGATGGCCGAAGAAGACCATATGAAAATTGATTTTCTGGCTGTTCCCGCAGAGGAAATAGATTTCCCGGATAACAGCTTTGATGTTGTTACCGCCTGCCAATGCTTCTGGTATTTTGATCATGAAAAGGTAATTCCCAAATTAGCCGCGATGCTGAAGCCAAACGGCAAACTGCTGATATTAAATATGGCGTGGCTTCCCGATGAAGACCCGGTAGCAGGGGAAAGCGAAAAAATGATTCTTAATTATAATCCGGATTGGTCCGGTGCAGGGGAGCATCGCCACCCGATATGGATCCCGGATGTAGTGTACAACTATTTTGACATGGAATACCATGAAGAATATTATCTCAAAATTCCTTTTACAAGAGAGTCATGGCATGGGAGAATAAAAGCAAGCAGGGGAATAGGGGCGTCATTAACTGCCGATGAACTGCTAAGGTGGGACGAAGAGCATAGAGAATTGCTTAATAAGATTGCCCCGGACAGATTTGAAGTGCTGCATTATGCGGCCCTGGCAGTTTTAACAAAAAAGAGCAGGTATGAGATTATTTATTGCGATTGAACTTGAAAACAGAATAAAGGACGAATTGTGCATGATACAAAAGCGGATCAGGCTTCAGGGTATGAAAGGAAACTTCACTACTCGGGAGAATATGCATATTACTCTTGCATTTATCGGGGAGTATAGGGATCCGGAATATGTTTCGGATGTTTTAAATGACGTCATGCTTGAACCCATGAAAATAGCACTTGATGGATTCGAGTGCTTTAAAGACTTGTACTGGATAGGTTTAAAGGAAGACAAAGGACTTACCGAAAATGTTAAACGGATAAGGAAAGCCCTGTCGGACAATGGTATTCCTTTTGACAGAAAGAAGTTTGTCCCGCACATAACACTTGCCAGAAAGATAGAATATAACAAGGCCCTGCCGTCAGACTGTCCGTTTCCGGCAGCCATGGATGTGGGATACATTTCGCTTATGCGCTCCGACAGAGGCAAAAACGGTATGATATATACACCAATAGCCGAGTTTGTTATATGACCCCAAAATGGACCAATAACCCCGTCCCCCCGGGGTTCATTCCAGGGGGCCATTAGTGAGAGCTGTGATATGAAAAAAACGAATGCATATCTGTCGATTATAATAATGATTCTTCTGGTTGTTCATGCAGGATATGAAAGCATATCATTTTGCATTATGAATTATAATCCGCTGCTGTCAAAGATTACCGGATATCTCACCGCAGGAACGGTTACGGCTCATGCGGTCATTTCCGTTATATGTCTGTTTGTGCTGCATGAGTCAAAATCAGTTATTTATATCAGGTTAAATATCAGGACGGTGATCCAGAGAGTATGCGCAATACTTATGATAGTGTTATTGCCTGTGCATATATATTCATTTGCCATTCTGAGCAGAAGTGTCGGAAACGGTTTGTATTTTTTGGCGGAAGTATCACAGGTATTATTCTATGCTGCTGTGTTTACACATATAGCGGTGTCTTTTGAAAAGAGTCTTATAACGCTCGGAATACTGGAAAAAGAAGCAACCCGGCAGAGGATAAATATGTTAATGACTGTCGTATGTCTTTTACTGTTTATTGTAACGGGCGTGATAACGATAACTACACATTTTAAGCTATTTTGCGGGTGACAGATGATGAAGAAAGTATTGATCATCGGGAGCGGTATAGCCGGAATGACATGTGCAATAGAGTGTGCGGGAAAGGGAATGAAAGTTTCTATTGTGTCTCCGTATCCTTCTGAGCGGGCACAGTCAGTCCTTGCTGCCGGCGGGATCAACGCTGTACTTGAATGCGGAACAGACGGGGACAGTATCAATTGTCATATAGAAGATACCCTTAAAGGGGGATGTTATATTGCAGGCAGAAATGCTGTCAGAGGACTGTGCGAGGATGCGCCGGATATCATAAGATGGCTCGAAAAGATAGGGACTGTTTTTTCGACTGATACGGACGGCACTATCAGGCAGCGGGCCTTTGGAGGACAGTCTTATAACCGTACCTGTTACTGCGGCGCTTCCACCGGAAAACAGATCGTGACGGCTCTGATCATGGAAGCAAGACGTCTCGAAGGTCTCGGCATGATAGAAAGACGCACCGGTATAGATTTTTACAGTGCACTCATTGCAGACGGAGAATGCTGTGGGGCGATTCTGCATAACAGGAGGACAGAAGAGCTTGAGGCAGAGTGTGCGGATTTTGTAGTTGTCGCAACAGGAGGTATGAATGCCCTGTTTCGGATGACTACAGGTTCATCGCTGTGCGACGGATATGCCGCCGGGAAACTGTTTGAGCAGGGTGTGGAACTTAAGAATCTGGAGTTTATCCAGTATCATCCTACAACGATGATCACCGGGCAGAAAAGAATGCTTGTTTCCGAAGCTGCAAGAGGCGAGGGAGGGCGGCTCTACTATGATGAAAACGGAAAGCGGGTTTACTTCATGGAAGAGCTGTTCGGTAAGCGGGGAAATCTGATGCCGAGAGATGTTGTTTCGAAGTGCATGGAAGAAACCGGAAAAGACATCTTTCTGGATGTTTCTTTTCTCGGCAAAGAAAGGATAATGCAAAGGATTCCCGAAGTATATGAACTATGCAAAAAATACCGTGGGATCGATATTTCTTCGCAAAGTATTCCGGTTGTACCATCGGTACACTTTTTCATGGGCGGTATAGCCGTGAACAACGAACATGAAACGAGGATAAGAAACCTGTATGCAATAGGTGAATGCTCATCGATATATCATGGCGCGAACAGACTTGGCGGGAACTCGCTGCTTGCGGCTGTTCATGGAGCCAGGGTAGCGACAGCATCGATAGAAAAAAGATCACCGGGAAATAAACAGTATGACCCCACTCAGGAATTGAATGCGGGAAGGGAGCGATTTAAAGAGTTGAGGAGCTCTAAGAGTTCTTTCCCTGTCATGTATATAAGGGATATGCTTGCACAGAATATGCAGGATGATCTCGGTATAGAAAGAAACAGTGACAGACTCAGGAAAGGGATAGATGATATATCCTACTATCTTTCGATAGCCGATAAGATAAACTATGACAACTCTGAGAGAATCTATTATGCATACAGCCTTGAGGGAATCCTGACGGCCGCTAAAGCAACACTTGTGTGTGCTATGAGCCGTGAGGAGAGCAGAGGAGCCCATTTAAGGAGTGATCATCCGCAAACTAAGGATAAATGGACGGCATCAACTATCATTTCGTACGATAACGGAGCATATAACACAAAACTTGATGTTGAGGGAATATATGAGAATTAGAATACGAAGACAGGAAAATTCCGTATCAAAACCATACTGGCAGGAGTTTTCATATGAGAAAAAAAACGATCAGACAATTGCCGGAATGCTTGAAGAGCTTAATTATCTTGACGATCTGAAAGATATTTCGGGGAACAGTGCTCCACGTATTCACTGGGAACAGTCATGCCTGCAGGGAATGTGCGGAGGATGCGCGATGGTCATAAATAATACTCCGGCACTTGCATGCGAGACATTCCTGCGTGATATTAAAAAAGATACCGTTGTCCTTGAGCCACTCAGGAAGTTTCCCGTGGTCACGGATCTGATCGTTGACAGGAGTGTTATAGATACATATCTGAAAAAAGAGGGTGCTTTTATCGAGGAATACAAAGGTGCCGCCTTCTCGGAATATTACCATATGTATCAGGCGGGCAAATGCTTAAAATGCGGATTGTGTCTAGAGGTCTGTCCTAACTTTTCATGCGGAAGTTCATTCTATGGTGCAGCGTTTGCTAATGACTGCTATCTGATCGCAATGAGGAGCGGAACAAGGGATACCGCCCTTACACGGGCTTATAAGGAGCATTTTGAAAAGGGATGTTCAAAATCACTTTCATGCATGGATATCTGCCCGATGAAGATTCCGACGCTTGCATCCATTTCCAAAATGAACAGGGTACGATAAAATGGACCATATGGAGGATGAGAATTGTACAGAATTGAAGATTATGATCGCACAGCAAAATGCAGAACTTTGGAGTTATCGCCTGACCTGTTCCATGAGGCTTTAAGGGAAACCCCAAAGAGTATGAGCAGGTTTCATGTAAAAAACCTGAATGGTGATGATTTTGATATAGTTTACTATGACAACAATGATGATATAGAGCCGGTAGACAGTTATCCCAAGTATCAGAAACCACCTTTTATGGCAAGGTATCTTTATTATGATGAAAATGATATAGAAACACTGTGGATGGAATTTTTTGACGGCGTAAAAAACATGGTGTTCGAAGAGTTGAATGAGTACACTATTGTCCTGACCAATCTGGTGCTATCGGCTACTGATATTGAGGTTTATTGTTCGGATCAAAGGATCTTATATTTTGTCCGGGAGCAGGACCATCTTCACGTTCAAAAACAGCTGCCTAAAGATATGGACCGGGAAACACTCCTGTATATCAAAAAAGAACTGGCATCCGGAATAGAAGACGGAAAATTCAGGACATTAAGCAGCACATATGCATTTCATAATGTTTTCATTTTACAGTGGATTCTTGATGGAAGGGATTTATCCAAGTTTAAGTTTATAACCGTGGAGATTGAGGAGTGGGCGGGGATTGGAGCAATACTGTCATATGTTGAGCGCTACAGAATAGCTTTCCAAAGATTTGGTTTAAAATTCGTACATAAGGGAAATGGTTATCTTGGAAAATTCAAGGTTGAAGTTCTTACAAGATATTTTGCGCTTGATCTTGAGGATGAAGAGGCAAGTGACGATAATACCCTTGTTGTTCCGGGTTTTATGGCGCTGACGAAGACCAAGTTTCTTAAGGGTATTCCACATTCCATAGACGAATCAATACTCACCCCTGAATTCAAAGCGGAAATGGATGAATATTATGACGCCTTATTTGGAGATGAGAAAGTACTTGGAGTCATGATACGCGGAACGGATTATATAACTTCGGGCATGACCGGCGACAGAAAAATGGCATCTCCCGAACAGATGTCACCGCTTATTCACGAGTGGATAGAAAAGTACGGGTTTGACAGGGTCTTTCTCGCGACAGAAGACGAGGATGCTCTTAAATATATGCGTAGTGAGTTTGGCGGCCTGGTAGTTGCGCTGTCCCAGGAACGCTTAAGGTTGTCAGACCTTCGGCAAAATGAAATCCTTTCTGACTATGAGAAGGAAAATGCAGACGGGATGTATGAAGAGAAGCTTGAAGACACAACGATCAACTATTTCTACGCTCTTTATATACTTTCAAAATGCGACAGCTTTATCTGCTCGGGACGATGCAACGGCGCGGACATCGTAAAATCTTTTAATAATGAAAGGTTCTCAAACTTCTATAAATTTGCAGTGGGTTGCTCATGATATATTGATGAAAGCGACAGGAGAGCAACAGTGCTCAAGCTCACAGAGATGGGAGCGGTAAGGGCGGAGGAGATCCGCTGCGAAAGGGAAGAATTCCTTGAGGAGTTCTTTAGTAAGCTCTCGGAAGAAGAAAAGCAGACTCTATCCGATCTGCTCGACAAGCTGCTTGATTAAGCAAAAAGATATGATGAGACCGGGGTGTTGATATAGGAGAACGATAATGAAGATATTTTTCTATGCTTTAAGGGACTACGATGAAAAAGGATATCTGGAAAAATGTGCCGATAAATACGGTTTTGAATATGGCTGTACTTCGGCATATCCCGATATTGATAATCTTGCGCTGGCAAAGGGCTTTGATGCGATCTCGATAATAACAAACCCGATAGATACGGTCATGCTCGATAAGATGAAGGAGTACGGCATCAGATATATCACTACGCGCAGTATAGGCTATGAACACATAGATATCGCATATGCGCATAAGATCGGTATCAAAGTGGCACACGTGACCTATGCCCCCGAATCGGTCGCGGATTACACGATAATGATGATGCTCATCGCCTGCCGGCAGATGCCTTATATAATGCAAAAGTCAAATGTTCAGGATTTTTCTCTTAAGGGAAAGATCGGCAGGGACATTTCTTCATCCACTGTAGGAGTGATCGGAACAGGCAACATAGGAGCCACCGTAGTAAAGCATCTTGCCGGGTTTGGATGCAGGATACTTATGAATGATGTGTATAAAAAGGATGAACTTTCAGCTTACGGCGAGTATACCGATTTGGAAACATTATGCCGTGAATCGGATATAATAACACTTCATGTTCCGGCCCTTGAAGAAAACTATCATATGATCAATGAAAGCATGATAAAGCTTATGAAAGACGGTGTTATCATCGTTAACTGCGCGCGTGGTTCTTTGATCGATACGGAAGCAATGGTACAGGGATTAGAATCAGGCAGGATAGGTTTTGCCGCACTTGATACGATAGAGAACGAAGCGGGGCTATATTATCTTGATCGCTCGGGAGATAAGTTGAACAATCGTGACAGGGCCGTACTCAAGGCATTTCCCAATGTATTCCTTACCCCGCATATGGCGTTTTATACGGAACGTACAGTATATGATATGATGAACAATGCGTGCATAGGTTTGCTCAATTTTGAAAAGGATATCGACAATCCTTTCGAAGTATCTGTTTGTTGAGCATTTTTATAGATGCTAAAATTGGTATATGAAACCGTATTTCTTTTTGCAGGTCGGAAAACAGCCGGCGGGTACCATAGTTATGTGGTTGCAAAGCTTTGCAGTTGACAGGAAAAGGGGCAAATTATGATAAGAAGAGTAAGTATTATAGGTTTGGGAGCACTCGGCATGATGTATGGGAGAAACCTGACGGAAACGCTTGGATATGAAAATGTTTCTTTCATCATGGACCGGGAAAGATATGAAAGGAACAAAGATAAGAAGTATATCTGTAACGGCGAAGAGTACAGATATCATATGGTGCCCAAGGATGAGGCGATCCCTGCAGACCTTGTCATAGTTGCCGTAAAATATCCCGGCCTTTCGTCTGCGCTTGATGATATGGCAGGGAGCGTAGGTGATGACACTATAATAATGTCCGTTATGAACGGAATATCAAGTGAAAAGTTACTTGAAGAGAGATTTGGAGAAGAAAAAGTCATATATACAGTCGCCCAGGGCATGGATGCAGGGAAATTCGGAGAAAAGCTTAACTACAGTAAGATGGGAGAGCTGTATCTGGGCATCGGTCCTAAAGGAAAAAAAGAAAATGTTGATGCGGTTGCGGATGTACTTGCAAGCGCAGATCTCGCTTATGTAATAGAAGATGATATCATTCATAGGATGTGGGCTAAGTTCATGCTGAATGTGGGCGCTAACCAGACATCCATGGTATATGGGACTACTTATGGCGGATTAATAGCAGATGAAGAGCCCAATTACATATTTATCTCGGCCATGCGTGAAGTTATTGCAGTGGCAAAAGCTGAGGGGATAGCCTTAACAGAAGATGAATTGAGTATGTATGTTAGACTCACAGGAACGCTTCAGCCGGATCTTATGCCTTCAATGGCCCAGGACCGGATCAATAAGAAGCCCAGCGAGGTGGATGCTTTCTCGGGTGCTTTAATAGAAATGGCTGAAAAACACGGCATACAAGTACCGGTAAACAGATATCTTAATCGCAGGGCTAAAGAAATAGAAAAGGATTATGTCGGCTGAAACATGGGATACTAAACAGGCTGAAATGCATAAGCATGGGAACCTTTTTTAACGGGGGCTAAATCGTATGTACGAAGACAAAGGAATGTATATCAGTGAAATAAGACCGGGTGTTTATCTGCTTGATGAGGCTCATGAGGCAACAGGGTTTGTTGTCATAGGGAAAGATAAAGCCTGCGTTATCGATACCATGATCAGCTATACTGATGTAAAGAAAGCTGTAAGGAGCATAACGGATAAACCGCTTATAGTCATAAACACACATGGGCACCCCGATCATATATATGGGAATATATTTTTTGATGAAGCCTACATAAACCTCAAAGATATCCCTCTTACCAAAGAGTTCATCAAAGAACCGAGGTTTATCGAAGGATGTGAAATGCGCGGCCTGAAAATGCCGCCTTTCAAAGAGATAAAGGGAGGCGATGTGATCGATTTAGGAGGAAGGACGCTTCATATATATGATATGCCCGGACATACACCGGGCGGGATCCTGCTTCATCTAAAGGAGGACAGGATACTTTTTACCGGTGATGCCATAAATCATCATCTCTGGCTTCAGTTGCCGCATTCTGAGCCTTTAAAGGAGTGCGCAGAAGCGATCGACAGAGTCCTGTTTCTTGAAAATGAGGCAGATATCATCCTTCATGGACATGCAAGGGATTATGACGATATATCCCTAATGCGCTGTGTAAGGGATGGGATATGGGAAATCATAAACGGAGAAACACAGGAAGATAAACCATATCCGTGGTTCGGAGGGCAGGCAATGCAGCATCCGTTTAAAGTCTGCGAAGGAAAGCACTACCAGCAGGATGATCATGTGATCTGCTATGATACGGAAAATATTGGATAATGGCAAAGAAAATGTCATAACTTCGGTTGCGATTATACTTGATAACTGCACATCATGGTTTAATCTGACCGGGAGAGCTATTGCAGCAGGAATTACGTAGGTCAAATGAAAAAGTAAATTCCACTTGTACCTTAAAAGGGCCTGCGGACGTTTTCTTGGACTAAGTTACTATTCCGAGACTACATCTGTACTGAAGCGGACTCATTCCGCCTAATGACATTTTGATACGATCCTCATTGTACCAATGCATATATTCG